>DCVO01000052.1:21324-35468 GCA_002327405.1 Thiobacillus sp. UBA2186
TCGAGGATGAGGATTTTCTGGTGCATGGAAAAAACCGTGAGGAGTGAGGGGATAGGAGTAAGGAGCGTGAAAGGCGTGGGAGGATTTACGCCTCACTCCTCACGCCTCGCCCCTCACTCGACTCGATAGTTGGGCGCTTCCTTCACGATCTGCACGTCATGCACGTGCGATTCGCGGATGCCGGCGGCGGTGATCTGGACGAACTCGGCCTTCTGGTGCATTTCCTCGATGGTATTGCAGCCGAGGTAGCCCATGCTGGAGCGCACGCCGCCGATGAGCTGATGGATCACGTTGAGCGCGCTGCCCTTGTAGGGCACGCGGCCTTCGATGCCTTCCGGCACCAGCTTGTCGGCGTTGGCTTCGGTGTCCTGAAAATAGCGATCCTTGGAACCCTGCTGCATGGCGCCGAGGCTGCCCATGCCGCGATAGGACTTGTAGGAACGCCCCTGGTAGAGCTCGACTTCGCCGGGCGCTTCCTCGGTGCCGGCGAGCAGGCCGCCCAGCATGACGCAATGCGCGCCCGCTGCCAGCGCCTTGGCGATGTCGCCCGAAAAGCGGATGCCGCCGTCGGCGATGATGCCGATGTCGGTGCCGGACAGCGCGTCGGCCACGTTGGCCACCGCGGAAATCTGCGGCACGCCCACGCCCGCCACGATGCGGGTAGTACAGATGGAGCCCGGGCCGATGCCGACCTTCACGGCGTCGGCGCCATGTTCGACCAGCGCGGCGGCAGCCTTGGCGGTAGCGATGTTGCCGCCGACCACCTGCACGTGCGGGAAGCGCTTCTTCACCCATTCCACGCGCTTCAGCACGCCCTGGGAGTGGCCGTGAGCGGTGTCGACCACGATCACGTCCACGCCGGCCGCGGCCAGCAGTTCGATGCGCTCGTCGTTGTCCGCACCCACGCCGACTGCCGCGCCGACCCTGAGGCGGCCCTGCTCGTCCTTGCAGGCCAGCGGGTGTTCGGTGGCCTTCTGGATGTCCTTGACGGTGACCAGGCCCTTGAGCACGAAATCGTCGTTCACCACCAGCACGCGCTCCAGGCGGTACTTGTGCAGCAGCGCGGTCGCCTCTTCCAGGCTGGCCCCCTCCTTCACCGTCACCAGACGGTCGCGCGGGGTCATGATGTTGGCAATCGGCTGGTCGAGTTTGGTCTCGAAGCGCAGGTCGCGGTTCGTGACGATGCCGACCACCTTGCCGTCCTTGTCGACCACGGGCAGACCGGAGAACTTGAGACGTCGCGACAGTTCCATCACCTCGCGCACCGCCATGTCGGGCGAAATGGTCATCGGATCCTTGACCACGCCGGATTCGAAGCGTTTGACCTTGGCGACTTCAGCCGCCTGGGCCTGGGCATTCATGTTCTTGTGCACGATGCCGATGCCGCCCTCCTGCGCCAGCGTAATGGCGAGGCGCGCCTCGGTGACCGTGTCCATGGCGGCGGAGATGATCGGGATGTTGAGGTTGATGGTGCGCGTCAGGCGGGTTTTCAGGCTGACGTCGCGCGGAAGGATGTCTGACTGGGCGGGAACGAGCAGAACATCGTCGAAGGTCAGAGCTTTTTGTAGAACGCGCATCGCTTTGTTTCCTTGGCAAAAGCGGATTATACGGGATGGGCTCCTGCAGACAAAATACACCTGCCCGTGTGGTCGAAATCTACCACGCCAAAAATTCACAAATGGATTGACGAAGTCGCCGCAAAGGGCTAATTTTCGGTCATCCGGACAAGGCAACGATAAATCCAAGCCTAAACCGTTTAGTTTTTCAATCCAATAAACCGAGAGGAGAGAAGTAATGCGCAAAGTCCTGTTAGCCCTGACTGCCGCATCCCTGCTGGCTATTGGCGGTTGCGCCACGCAAGAGGCAGCCAAGCCCGCAGCCCCCACGATTTCCGAGAGCGCCAAGGCAGCCCTTGCCGCTGCCCAGTCTGCGGTCAAGGAAGCCAAGGCCAAGAACGCCCTGTGGACCACTGCCGACAGCGCCCTGAAAGCTGCTGAAGCGGCCGCCAAGAAAGGCGACAGCGTTGCCGTTCTCAGCAATGCGCAAAAAGCCCAGGACCATGCCAAGATGGGCATTCAGCAAACCAGCTACCCGGTGCAGCAAGTCAAGGACCTGTAATTTCCTGATGCTGCAAAAAAAACGGGGGCCGCGGCCCCCGTTTTTTTTGCTGCGTG
The DNA here is from genome assembly GCA_002327405.1 of Thiobacillus sp. UBA2186. GTDB lineage: Bacteria > Pseudomonadota > Gammaproteobacteria > Burkholderiales > Thiobacillaceae > UBA6918. The sequence goes on from DCVO01000052.1 coordinate 23,499, forward strand.
CGGTTCCTAGGCATCGGTCTTTTCCGACAGCTCGCCGCCGCCCTTCTTCATGGCCTTGCCCTCTTCAGCGCGTTTGCGGCGCACTTCCTTGGGATCGGCAATCAGCGGGCGGTAGATTTCCACGCGGTCCTTTTCGCGCAATACCGCCGTCAAGTCGGCCGCCTTGTTCCAGATGCCCGCCTTGCTGCTGGGCAGGTCGATGTCGGGAAACTTTTCCAGCATCCCAGACAGCTTCACCGCCTCTTCCAGCGTGGTTCCTTCAGCCACGGTCAGCGGAACCAGCATCTGTACATGCGGCAGCGCGTACACCACCTCGACATGGATGAGGGGCGCCTCGCTCATGATGCGGCCAGCACCTTGTCGGCCCGGTTCACGAACGCGTCCACAAAGGTGTTGGTAATGTGGCTGAATACCGGGGTGAGCAGGGTTTCCAGCATACGGCTGGAAAACGTGTAGTTCAGGGCAAACTCGACCTTGCAGGCGGTTTCGCCCAGGGCGAGAAAACGCCAATGGCCCTGGAGATGGGCGAATGGACCGTCCTGCAGGGAAAGGTTCATTTCCCTCGGCGCCTGCTTGCTGTTTTCCGTGGTGAAGCTCTGCTTCACGCCCATGTAATCTATGTGTATCGTGGCGACCGTGGTCAGTTCGTCGCGCCATTTCACTTCCGTGCCGCCGCACCAGGGCAGGAAGACCGGGTAGTCCTCGACCTGATCCACCAGCGCGAACATCGCGTCGGCGGGATGTTCGACGAGCACGCTTTTATTGACTTGGGCCATGCCTGGGGAAAGCAAAGTAAAATGACATTTTACGGAATCGTTGCCGGCCATGAGCATTGCCGAGAATAAAAAAGCCTTTCACGACTATTTCATCGAGGAAAGGCATGAAGCCGGGCTGATGCTGGAAGGCTGGGAAGTGAAGGCCATCCGTGCCGGGCGCGCCAACCTCAAGGAATCCTACGTGGTGGTGAAAAAAGGCGAGGTCTTCCTTATCGGCTGTCACATCAGCCCCCTGCCCACCGCCTCCACCCATGTCCATCCCGACCCCACGCGCACGCGCAAACTGCTGCTGCATTCGGCCGAAATCAGCAAGCTGATCGGCAAGGTCGAACGCGCTGGCTACACCTTGGTGCCGCTCGATCTGCACTACTCCAAGGGCCGCATCAAGCTGGAAATCGGTCTTGCCAAGGGCAAGAAGCAGTATGACAAGCGCGCAGCCGAAAAAGAGCGCGAATGGCAGCGCGAGAAACAGCGCCTGCTGAAGACGGAAAGTTAAACGAGCGGCTAGCCACAATAATTGGCCCCGCTGCGCCTTTTGCAACACAAAATCTGCCGTCCATCGATTTGCCGCCGAAATCCTGGCAAACCGCTCGAATATTGCACTACCATGCTATCAGCCTATAATTTGATCAGGCTAGTGGAACTAGTAGGTTTAAATGGAGAAACACCATGCCTAATAGTATGCTTCCCTCTTATGAGGTGGAATTCATACCGGTGGAGCGGCGTTTGGGAGATCGTCGGGTCAACCCCAATGCCGGTTTGCCGCCCGGGATTACCGATGACCGCCGCAAAGGCGACCGTCGGGCCTTCGCCCAGGCAAACGCGAAACCGCACGCCAGTTGACTTGGAATGACAAAGCCCCGCCAACCGGGGCTTTATTGCATCTGGACCGCTCTTGATTGCGGTCAAAGCCGTACTTTCACCCCGCTTCCCTGAATCATCTGCCCGACGACCCGTGCCTGGACGAATCCCTGCCGGCTCATTTCGTTCAACACGGAAGGTACGGCCTTCTGTTCGCAGGCGACTAGCAGTCCGCCGCTGGTTTGCGGGTCGCATAACAGCTTGCGCTGCCACTCGGCCATGCCTTCAGGCAACGCGACTTCGTGACCGTAGCTGGTCCAGTTGCGTTCCGACGCACCCGGCGAAAACCCGTCCTGGGCAAGCTCCAGCGCCAGCGGATGCACGGGCAGATCGGCGAACCGGATGTCCGCACCCAACCCGGAACCGCGGGTAATTTCCAGCAAATGCCCGAGCAGTCCGAAACCGGTGACATCGGTCATGGCGTGCACTTCCGGCAAATCGGCCAGCACGATGCCCGGCGTGTTGAGCTGGGTGGTCGAGGACAGCATCTGGGCATAGCCCGCTTCGTTCAGCTTGCCTTTCTTCATGGCATCGGCGAACACGCCGATGCCAAGCGGCTTGGCCAGGATCAGCGCATCGCCTGGCCTGGCCTTGTCGTTGCGCTTGACCCTGTCCGGGTGCACCACGCCTATGCCGACCAGACCGTAGATCGGCTCCGGCGCATCGATGGAATGGCCTCCCGCGATGGGAATGCCGGCGGCCTTGCATACGGCTTCTCCGCCGGCGAGGATCTGGCGGATGACATCGGTCGGCAGCTTGTTCACCGGCATGCCGACGATCGCCAGGGCAAACAGCGGCTTGCCGCCCATGGCATAGATGTCCGACAAGGCATTGGTCGCCGCGATGCGACCGAAGTCGAACGGGTCGTCCACGATGGGCATGAAGAAATCCGTGGTGGCGACGATGGCCTGGCCGTCGTTCAGCCGGTAGACTGCGGCGTCGTCGCTCGATTCGGTTCCCACCAGCAGATCGGCAAACCCTGTCGCGGCAGGGGATTGGGCAAGTATTTCCCGCAGCACGCCCGGCGCAATTTTGCAGCCGCAACCGCCGCCATGGGACAATTCGGTCAATCGAATACTCATAAGTCACTTATTGTCGTGAAAAACACAGGCGTCGCAACCGTAGCACAATTGACCGAATACACGGAAATAATCGATGCGCGCACGCCCGGCGAATATGCCGAGGACCACATCCCCGGCGCCATCAACCTGCCGGTGCTGGACGACGAGGAACGGGCACGGGTCGGCACCCTGCACAAGCAGGCCTCGGCCTTCGAAGCCAAAAAAGTCGGCGCCGCCCTGGTTTCGCGCCATATCGCCGACCACCTTGAAAGCTACTTCGCCTCCAAGCCGGCCGGCTACAAGCCCCTCATCTACTGCTGGCGCGGCGGCAACCGCAGCGGCTCGATGGCCCACGTGCTGCAGAAAGTCGGCTTCAAGGCCGGCCAGCTCGACGGCGGCTACAAGAACTACCGGCGCGCCGTGCTGGCCGAACTCGACACCCTGCCCGCGCAGTTCAGCTTCCGTGTCATCTGCGGCCCCACCGGCTGCGGCAAAAGCCGGCTTTTGCAGGCGCTGCAGGCCAGGGGCGCGCAGGTGCTCGACCTCGAGTCCCTTGCAGCGCACCGCGGTTCGCTCCTGGGCGATTTGCCCGACCAGCCCCAGCCCAGCCAGAAATGGCTGGAAAGCTCGATCTGGTGGCAGTTGAAGCAGTTCGACCCCGCCAGGCCCGTGTTCGTCGAGTCCGAAAGCAAGAAAATCGGCAAGCTGCGCGTACCCGACGCCCTGCTTGCCGCCATCCGATCCGGCAGGACCTTTTGGCTTGATGTCCCTATGCAACACCGCGTACAACTATTGCTGGAAGAGTATGCCCACTTCCTGGCCTCGCCGGAAAACCTGCTCATGCAAATCGGCCATCTCTCCGGACTGCGCGGAGGCGAAACCATCCAGCGCTGGAGCGAGCAGATCCGGCAAAAGCGCTGGGCCGAATTCGTGCGGGACATGCTGGAAAACCACTACGACCCGGCCTATCAAAAATCCCTTGGCAAGAACTATGCCGTACGCACCGACAGCCTCAAATTTTCCCTGCCGGGCACCCGCCCGGCCGACTTCGACCGCCTTGCCGCCGCCATTCTGGAAAAAAGCGCCTGAACTGCTAGCCTGAAATTGGAGTAGCTGTTTTTATTCCAACCAGACGTGAAGGAGCATCAATTGAGCACTACCTGGATTTTGGTCAGCAACGCATCATCAGGAAGAATCCTCAAAAACACAGGCCCGAACAAAGGGCTCGAAATCGTCAAGGAGTTCGAACACCCGCAAAGCCGGGAAAAAAATCTGAATCTCGTATCTGACCGGCCCGGCCACAACCCCGGCGCCGGCAACGGGCACGGTTCCTTCGTGCCGGCCACAAGCCCCAAGGAACACGAAGCCGATGTATTCGCGCTGGAACTGGCACGCGAGCTGGATTCCGGCCGCGTGTGCAACCAGTTCGCCCGCCTGGTGCTGGTGGCGCCGCCTGCATTCCTGGGGCAGATCAACCGGCGCCTGAACGACGCAGTCAAAGGGCTGGTCTCGGACCGCCTGGAAAAAGACTATACGAGAGCCAGCGACAAGGAACTGGCCCAGCACCTCGCCACCTGCGTGTGTCTCTAAGTTCTCAAGCTTTTAACGGCCAGCGCCCCAGCAACTGATAGCTGGGGCCGTGGTCGGTTATCGACGATCCCGCCAGAACGAATTCCTCGATATCCCAGCGTATGGGTTCAAGCGGTACTTGAGTCGTGCAGCGCGTGTTGCGCAACAAGGTGAGATGCGGCTTGTAAGGCCGCTCGTCGAAAGCGAAATTCGCCGCTTCCAGATAGTCTTCCAGGCCGTAGACCAATTGCAGCAGTTCGGGCGGACTTTCTTCCGGGCTCAGAAACCCCACCTTGTTGTGGCGCCAGCACGAAGCGTGGCTCAGGCTCAGGCTGAAGCGGCGCGTGTCCATGTTCGCCGCCACCGCTCGCAGTTCGCCCAGGCGCGCCAGTTCCACGTCGCCCAAAAACACCAGGGTCATGTGCAGGGTGTCGGGCTTGGTGCGCCGCCCGCTCCAGACCTTGTGCAGCTTGCCGCTCGCCTCCCACAGGGCGCGGCGAACCTCCTCGCTCGGCCACAAGGCAAAGAACATGCGCTGATGGGTGGGCTGGCTCATGCCCGGGTGAGCAGGCAGATGGCTTGTGCAGCAATGCCCTCGCCGCGGCCGGTAAAACCGAGTTTTTCCGTGGTGGTCGCTTTCACGTTGATTCGATCCGGCGCGCAACCCAGATCGGCGGCGATGTTCGCCGCCATGGCCGGAATATGCGGCGCCATCCTCGGCGCCTGCGCGATGAGGGTGGCGTCGACATTGCCGACCTGCCAGCCCAAAGACCGGATTCTTGCCATGACATCGCGCAACAGTTCGCGCGAATCGATGTTTTTGTATTGCGCGTCGGTATCCGGGAAATGCTTGCCGATGTCGCCGAGCGCGGCCGCGCCCAGCAGCGCGTCGCAGATGGCGTGCAGCAGCACGTCGGCGTCGGAATGGCCGAGCAGGCCCTTGTCGTAGGGAATGTCCACCCCGCCGATGATGAGCTTGCGGTTCTCGGCGAAGGCGTGCACGTCGAAACCCTGCCCCACTCTTATATCCATCTTGTTATGTCCCCCAGTGTTCCAGGATCAGCGCGGCCAGTTCCAGATCGCGCGGATAAGTCACTTTCAAGTTGCGCGCATCGCCCTCGACCAGTCTCGGCTTGAGTCCCATGAGTTCGATCGCGGAAGCCTCGTCAGTCACCATGCTGCCCGCCGCCCCAAGCGCCTTCAGCAGCAGGCCGTGGCGGAACATCTGCGGCGTCTGCGCCTGCCACAGCCCCTCGCGCGGCACCGTTTCGGCAATGCGCTGGCCGGCCTCGGCGCGCTTGAGGGTATCCGCCACCGGCACCGCCAGGATGCCGCCCACCTCGTCGTCGGCCAGCTCCGCCAGCATGCGGTCCACATGCTCTGGGCGCAGGCACGGCCGCGCCGCATCGTGCACCAGCACCCAGTCGTCGGTCGCGATCTCGCTGGCAATGGCTTTCAAGCCATTCTTCACCGAATCCGCGCGTACCGCGCCGCCGCAGCGCAATACCGCCAGTTTTTCGTGCCGGATGCCCTGCCCTTCCCACCAGCCGTCCTCCGGCGACAGCACCACAAAGACGCGGTCGATGCGCGGATGCGCGGCCAGCGCACGGAGGGTGTGCTCGATCAGAGGACGGCCGGATAGCGGAAGATACTGCTTGGGCAGTTCGCTCCCCATGCGGGAGCCGGAACCGGCGGCGGGAACCAGGGCGATAAAACGAGACATGGCCGGGATTCTAGCAAACCCCGGCGTGCTTCATGGATTTACAGGCGGCGAAGCCGCAACGCGCTGTTAAATCGGCGCGATGATGTTGCCGCAGGAGACGTAGACCTGGACTTCCGCAGCGCTCTTGTGGATGTTGACGGCGGCCTTTTCGCGCAGAATCGTGTCTATCGGCACCGGCAGCATGGTCACCGAGCGGCCGTCCTTCACGGCTTCAAGCGGCCACTTCGGCGCCTTGTTCAGGTTGTCGCAGCTTCCCAGATGAATATGGGCCGGTTGTGCGGTCCCGCCCGGCGCATTGGAAAGCTCGATGACCACCTTGGTCTGTTTGCCTTCCGGCAGCAGGGTTGCGGAACCGTTCTGCCCGGAACTGTTCTGGGCTTCGAGTTTGACGCTGACCACATCGTCGAGTGCCATTACGGGGCTGACGAATAACCCGGCCAGCAGAAGAGGAATAGCGAGCTTGCGCATTTTCAGCTCCTTGATCGGTTGCTGAGGCCTCTTTTATAGCACCGCGCGGCTGGATAACAAGACGATGCGACAAGGGACAGAGCCCGTTGTCTATACTGATTTGCGGCAAGCCGAATCTGCTGCCGCGCACCTTGCAGCAATCCACAATCACGAACAGGGCGGAACCCGTTGCCTTCCACTTGAAAGGAGGTTTCACCATGAACAGGAGACATCTGCTCGCGGCTGCCGCCATCGGCCTTTTTGCAGCCTGCCCGGCAGCATCGCTGGCCCAGGGCAGCGTGACTATCCAGTCGCCCGCCGACGGCGCCACCCTGGACGCCCTGGACGAAAACCGCCTGGTCTACGATGTGGCGCCGGGGCCGCGCGGCGACCATGTGCACGTCTACATCGACGGCAAGGAAGTCGGCATCCTGCGCAAGCTCAAGGGCGGCTACCTCTTGGAAAGCATGGCGACAGGCAAGCGCAATATCTGCGTCAAGGTGGTCAACAAGGCCCACGTGCCCATCGGCATCGAGCAGTGCGTGAACGTCACAGTCAACTAGCGTGCAGCCCGAGAACCTCGCCTACGCCCTGACCCAGGTCGTGCACAACTTCGGCGCCGCCGCCCTGATCGGCGCCTCGGTGTTCTGGCTGTGGCCCGCGCCACGCCGGGATCATGCCCGCACATTTGCCTGGGCCATCCTCGCCGCCTGGAGCGCGCAGATCGCCAGCGGCATCCTGTTCGGTTTGACCAGTCTCTATTATTACGGCGAGACGCCCGACCTCAGCGCAGTGGCCATGACCGCGCTCGTCATCAAGGTCTGCTCTGCGGCAGCGGGGTTTCTGCTAGGCGCATGGTTCCTGGCGCGCGGCAGGGATTGGAGCTTGGGTGACGTGAAGCGGGTATTCCAGACCCAGTTTGCGCTGGCTGGCTTGGCTCTGACGGGGGCAGCTTTTTTGCGGTGGTTCTCTTAGCGGGCAAAATATATAGCCCTCTTAATTCGAAACTATTAATCAGGTATTGAATTGGCTTTGTGGCAATGACAGTCATCGGCCTATTCTGTTGAAAAACTCTTTTGAGGTGGTCGTCTGCCGAGTTTTGGGGGGCTTCAAACCATCAACTCACTAACGATCGTTGAATGTGGGCAATTCTGAGAGGTCGGATTTTCGGCTTGCTCTTCCAGCAGCGACCCAGAATGAGTTTTTCAACAGAATAGGTCGACAACAGACCTCATACACATCCCAAAAAGCATTCCCAATTCTCGGGCTGTAGAATTCTTTCAATCAAGTGCGATTGTCCTCCAAGGATTATCCTTCTCTGAAAACAATGAGTAACGAACTAGAGTTGATCCGCAGCCTGCACAACCCGTTTTGCTACGACCACCCCATCCAGTCCGTCCGGGTGATCGAAACCCACATTTCCTGGATTCTTCTCACTGGCGACTACGCCTACAAGATCAAGAAGCCGCTCGATCTGGGCTTTCTCGATTTCAGCACGCTGGGCAAACGCCTTGCGGCCTGCCGTGAGGAAGTTCGCTTGAATCGCCGTTTGGCGCCGGACATCTATATGGCTGTGGTGCCCATTACCGGCACGCCGGAGGCGCCGCGCGTGAATGGTGAAGGCGAGGCCTTCGAATATGCGGTGAAGATGCGGCAGTTTCCGGACGAGGCCACGTTCGACCGGCTCGATGCGGAGGGCGGCATGACGGCGCAGCATGTGGAGGCCATTGCCGCCACCCTCGCCCGCTTCCATCTGGATAGCTGCGACAAGGCTGCCGCCGACAGCCCTTATGGCACGCCGGGAGCGGTGTGGAAGCCGGTGGCGCAGAACTTCGCTCAGATCGCGCCGCATCTGGAAAACGCTGCCGACCGCGATCTGCTCGATGCGCTGTCGCGCTGGAGCGAGAGCGAACACGCCCGGCTAGCGCCCTTGATGGCGCAGCGGAAACAGAACGGCTTCGTGCGCGAATGCCACGGCGATCTGCACCTGGGCAACCTGGCCTGGGTGGACGGCAGGCTGGTGGTGTTCGACTGCATCGAGTTCAGCCCCGCGCTCTCCTGGATCGACATCCAGTCTGATATCGCTTTTTTCTACATGGACCTCTTGCAGCGCGGCCACACAGACTGGGCATGGCTGTTCCTCAACCTGTGGCTGGAACAGACCGGCGATTATGAAGGTCTTGCGTTGTTGCGCTACTACGCGGTGTACCGCGCGATGGTGCGCGCCAAGGTGGCGGCCATCCGCATGGCGCAGCTGTCCGGAACCGAGCGCGAGGCGGCATTGAAGGACGTGCGCGCGCTGCTGGGCCTGGCCATGCGGTTCATCGATTCCCTGCATGCCAGCTTGAGCATCACCCACGGCCTGTCCGGCTCGGGCAAGAGCACCGTCACCCGCAGCCTAATGCAGACCCCGGGCGCGATCAGGCTGCGCTCGGATATCGAACGCAAACGCATGGCAGGACTGGATGCGCTGACCAGAACCAACTCGGGGCTCGGCGAGAAGCTGTATACGTCTGATGCAACGCGACAGACCTACGAACGCCTTGCCGAACTCGCCGGCACGCTGCTCGACGCCGGCTGGCCGGTGATCGTGGACGCCACCTTCCTCGCCCGCTGGCAGCGCGATCTGCTGCGCGAGACGGCCAAAGCGCGAAGCCTCGAATTCCGCATCCTGGACTTCCCGGCGCCGGTCGAGACGCTCAAGTCGCGCATCCAGCAGCGTGCGCGTGAAGGCAAGGATGCCTCCGAGGCCGATCTTGCGGTGTTGCGGCATCAGCTCGAAACCGCCGAGCCGCTTGCCGGCGACGAGCTGGCAGAGACCGTCAACAGTGCGGCGTAAGTTGCCGGGATTTCAGCGAAACGCCGATCAAGCCCGCATTCAATGCGGTTTCTCATCCGCGTGCACGCCCGCAAGGACGGCGTCCAGCGGCGTGCGCGGGCCATCCAGCGCCCAGCCCCGTTGCTTCGCCAGTTCGGCGACCGCATCGATGCGATCTTGCGACAATGGATGGGTGCTCAGCATCGTCACGCGCCCGGGTTCCGAGCCTGCGGCGTGTTCCAGCACCTGGAAAATTTCGCTGGATCCTCCTGCATGCCGGTATGCCGCCACGACTGCGGCCAGCGCCTCGGCGTCGGCATCGCTTTCCTGGTCGCGCGAATACTTGAGCAGCGTCAGCCCGCCGGCGTTGCCCAGCACGTTGCTCGCCACGCTGTGTCCCATCCCGGCGTTGATTGCCGACAGCACGATGGCGAAGGCCACGCCGCGCCCCAGGCTGCGCACCGGGTGGCGCAGCCTGGCGTGCGCAATCTCGTGCGCCAACACCATGGCCAGGGTGTTCTCGTCCGGCATGCCGGCAAGCAGCCCCTTGAAGATCACGACGTTGCCGCCGAGCGTGGCGTAGGCGTTGACCACGGGCGAGTCGTCGTAATGCACCGTAATCCGCATGTCATCGGGCAGCGCCATGTGCGGGACGAGGCGTGCCGCCAGCCGGTTCAGGGAGCGTTCGATGGCGGCCGCCTGCGCGTCGGGCTGGCCGTTGCCGGACCGGAAGCCGAATTCCGCGGCCAGGTTCTTTTCGTAGCGGTATGGCAGCCGCGCCGCGAGTTCGCCCGCGAAATAACCGAGCAGCAGGGAGAGGATGAACAGCCCGCCGAGCACCCCGCCCAGCAGCCAGGCGAATTCCTTGAGCGGGTGCTCGATGCCGTAGTTGACGCTCTCGTCAGGCGTGCGGTTTTCGAAGCGCATGTTCAGGCCGAGCGCGCGGGCCTGATTGCCGTGCCGTACGCCAGCAGTTCGAACGAGGGCATGGTCCCTGCGCGTCCGCCGGAAATGGAGGTGTTCTCGATCTTGACGTTGACGATCATCGAATAGCCGGCGCGCTTCGCGTCTTCCTTCATGCGCAGGATCGCCTCGCGGCGCGCGCGGTCCAGCAGGGTCTCGTAGCCGCGGAAGCGGCCGCCGACGAGGTTGCGCAAGCCGGCGACAAACTGCTTGAAATAGTCCGACGAGATCACGACGGCGCCGCTCACCAGGCGGACGTCGTGACGGTCGACCGGGTTGGGCGGGAAACGGTTGGTGAAGGCGAGGATGTCGGCAAGCGATTGTTCGCGCTGGCGGATCGACCGGTAGTGGCGCAGCTCCAGAATGCGCCCGATGGAAAAGCCCAGGGCGAGCAGGAACAGGAAAAGAAACAGATCGAGATTCTGGAAGACAAGCTCCATGCCCTACTCCAGGACGACCGCCGTGCCGTAGGCGAGGATTTCGGCCGCGCCCATGGTCACCGCCGTGGTGGTATAGCGCACATTGAGCACCGCGTTCGCGCCGATGGAGGCGGCCTGCTGGCTCATGCGCATGGTCGCTTCCTCGCGCGCCTCCTGCATCAGGTCGGTGTAGCTTTTCAGCTCGCCGCCCACGATATTCTTGAGACCGGCCAGAATGTCCTTGCCGGCATGCTTGGCGCGCACCGTGCTGCCTTGCACCAGGCCGAGGTGGCTGGTGATGCGGCGGCCGGGAATGAGCTCCATGTTGGAAACCAGAATGTTTGACACGTTACCTCCATATTGTTAAGGACTGATCGGAAACCACCGCCGTACTGGTGCTGCTTTGGCAAATAACGTCTCAAAAGCACGGGCCTTTAATGGATGTGCGCCCGCAACCGGGCAGCCAGGCGCGCGGCAGCCGGTATAATCCCGCCTTCGTGGTTCGATGGTTCCCCATGAGTTTCCCTCCCCTTGATCCCAAGCCCGGCCAGCGGGCGCACGCGCCCTTGCTTGCCGGCTCCAGCGATGCCTGGTTTCTGGCCGAAGCCGCACGCAACGGCAAGACGCTGGCGGTGTTCACGTCCAATGCCTGGGATGCGCAGCGGCTCATGGAGGAAATCCGCTGGTTCGCGCCGGAGCTGAATGTCTGCCTGTTCCCGGACTGGGAGACCCTGCCATACGACGCCTTCTCGCCCCACCCGGACCTCGTGTCGGAGCGCCTTGCGACGCTGTACCAATTGGCGCGCGGACAGTTCCAGGTGGTGCTGGCGCCGCTCTCGACCGCGCTCTATCGCCTGGCCCCGCCCGCCTTCCTGCTGGCGCACACCTTCTTTCTCAAACAGGGCGGGCGCTTCGACGAGGCCGCCTTCCGCGAGCAGATGAAACAGGGCGGCTACACCCACGTCAACCAGGTCTACGCGCCGGGCGAATTTTCCATCCGCGGCGGGCTGATCGACCTCTTCCCCATGGGCAGCGTGCTGCCCTACCGCATCGACCTCTTCGACAACGACATCGAGACCCTGCGCGCCTTCGACGTCGACACCCAGCGCAGCCTGTACCCGGTCAAGGAAGTGCGGCTCTTGCCGGCGCGCGAGTTCCCGCTCGACGAGACCGGCATCACGCGCTTCCGCCAGCAATTCCGCGAGACCTTCGAGGGCGACCCGTCGCGCTCGAAGCTCTATAAGGATGTCAGCAATGGCCTGGCCCCGGCGGGCATCGAGTACTACCTGCCGCTGTTTTTCGAAGAAACGGCGACGCTGTTCGACTACCTGCC
>DCVO01000052.1:35513-36129 GCA_002327405.1 Thiobacillus sp. UBA2186
ACAAGGACCGGCCGCTGTTGCCGCCGGAGCGCCTGTTCCTCAACACCGAACAGTTCTTCCAGAAGGCGAATACTTTTGCCCGTCTCGACCTCGGCAAGGGCGAGGGCGAGGCCGCGGCGACCGAAGCCGTGCCCGACGTGGTGGTGGACCGCCGTTTGCCGCACCCGGTGGCCAGGCTCGACGCGTTCTTGAAAAACTTTGCCGGCAAGGTGCTGGTACTGGCGCCCAGTCAGGGCCGCCAGGAGACGCTCTCCGAGTATTTGAAGGAACACGGGCTCAAGCCCGAACGCGCGGAAAACTGGCAGACCTTCCTCGATAACACGGCGCCGCTGCAGCTCGGCGCCGGTCCGCTTGCTTCCGGTTTTATCGATACCGCTCAACAACTTGCAGTCGTCACCGAAACCGAACTCTATGCCCTGCCCCCCCGGCACAAACGGGAAAAACGCGGCAAGACCACGCCTGTCGACAGCCTCATCCGCGACCTCTCCGAGCTCAAGATCGGCGATCCGGTGGTGCACATCCAGCACGGCGTGGGCCGCTACCAGGGCCTCGTCACCATGGATCTGGGCGAAGGCCCGATGGAATTCCTGCTGCTGGAATACGCCAACGCCGACAA
>DCVO01000077.1 GCA_002327405.1 Thiobacillus sp. UBA2186
GATGCGGCCTCCCTGTTGCAGGAATATTAACCGCGAGCGGCCGGACAAGGGCAAAGCCAAAGCCAAGCCGATTGGTCCCGTCAAAAGCCTTTTCTGCCAAGGTGTTCGTAAGAACCGGCTCTTGTCAATACAACTTTAATCTTGATTCCTTCGGCTCATGAATCTGCCGGATGCAGCGTAAAAGCGTCACGCTGACTGCGTAGCCTTCACCAATAAAACCAGTCCTTGGGAGAAGGCTCGTGAACAAGTTGTCCGGCATCCGCTCACTGTTGTCCGCGTTGACCAACCGGTTTCGTCCGGTTGTTTCGCGGGAACACCGCAGCTTCCCGATCCAGGTCGCATTTCTCCTGATCCCGTTCTTCGCCGCCGCAGGCGCGCGGGCCGGCGTCTCCTGCAGCAAGGACCAGAACTACCTGGGGCTTGAATTCGTGGCCAGGGAAGGCCCCAATACCAACGGCGAATATCATTATTTCCTGACTGCCATCCGCTGCCAGGGCGGCCAGATCGTGTATGAGCCCAACCTGGGCATTCCCGATCCTTACGACAATGGCTGGTCGAAACCCGAAGACGTCATCAAATCCCCTGGAAGTGTCTTCGGCAACTACAGCGGCTACCGGATTTTCGTCAATACTTGCGGCACCAACCTCATTTTCATCCACCAGACCTATCCGGCCACCGCCACCATCGACAACGAGTTGATGTCCATGGCGGCCAGCAACACCACACCCTACCGCGGGGTATTCAAAACGCCCATCTACCTGGCATTGGGCGACAGGCTGGCCGAATGCAGCCTGTGCAGCGCGCCGGCGGGCAATCCCGTCATGAGCGGCAGCGGTGACAAGAGCCAGCGCGAAACCGACGTCGCGCCTGTGCATGCAGGCGGCCTGGCCTTCATCCGCGCCTACCACAGCCAACAATCGGGAATGGCCGCCATGGGCCACAACTGGCGCCACACCTACAGCGGGCGTCTCGAATTCCAGGGCGCTTCGCGAGTGGTTGCCTGGCGACCAAATGGAGAACGCCAGGCCTTCTATCTGGAGGGCGGACTGTGGAAACCAACGGCATCCGTCCATGCCGCCCTGCAAAAACTCGCGGATGGAAGCTGGCGCTACACCGGCGCGGACGATTACCAGGAAAACTATGATGCAGGCGGCAAGCTTACCCGCATTGCAGCGCCAGACGGGCTTGCAGTCGATCTTGCCTATGACGCTTCTAGCCGCCTGCTCAGCGTCACCGATGCCGGTGGCCGCAGCCTGGGCTTTGGTTACGATGCTTCCAACCGCATCAACCAGCTCACCGCCCCCGGCGGCGAAGTCCACGGCTATGCCTACGATGCGAAAGGCACCCTGTCCAGCGTGACCTACCCCGACGCCCCCCCGGCTGACGGCGACGACAACCCCAAACGCATATATCACTACGAAAACGCCAGTTTCCCCAACCAGTTGACCGGCATCACCGACGAGAACGGCGTGCGCTACGCCACCTACGGCTACGATGCGCAGGGTCGCGGCACGTTGACCGAGCATGCCGGCGGCGTGGAAAAGACCACCCTCGCTTACAACAGCGACGCCACCACCACCGTCACCGACGCCTACAATACCGCCCGCACCTACACCTTTGCACTGAAGGCCGGCGCATTCAAGACCGCCGGCCAATCCCAGCCTGGCGGTTCCGGCTGCGGGCCCGCATCCAGTTCGGCCACCTACGACGCCAGCGGCAACCTCACATCCAGCACCGACTTCAACGGCTATAAGACCTGTCATGCCTGGGATGCGAGCCGCAACCTGGAAATCGCCCGGATCGAAGGTCTTGCCGCAGGTTCCGCCTGCCCGGCCGACATTGCCGCATATACCCCCGCGCCCGACACCGCGGAACGCAAGATACTGACCGAGTGGCATCCCGCTTTCCGTCTGCCTGTGAAGATCACCGAAGCCGGGCGGGAAATCGGCATCACCTACGACACCGGCGGCAATCTCATCAGCGCGGCCATCGAGGACACCGCCACCGGCCGGCTGCGCAACTGGACCGTTAATTACACCTACCATGCCAGCGTGCCCGGCGTGCTCGTCCAGAAAGTCGAAGACGGGCCGCGCACCGATGTCGCCGACCTTGTCACTACTGACTACTACGCGCCGGATGCCGTCTGTGCCGGCGGGCATTTCGGCTGCCGCGGCCGGCCAAGCCAGGTTACCGATGCGCTGGGCCATGTCACCCGGTACGACGAGTACGACGCGAACGGCCGCGTAACCAGGATGACCGACGCCAACGGCGTCGTCAGCACCATGGGCTACACCCTGCGCGGCTGGCTGGCGAGCTACACCATCGACGGCAAGACCACTCTTTACGACTACACCCTCTGGGGCGGGCTGTCGAAAGTCACCTACCCGGACGGCGTCCATGTCGAATACGGCTACGATCCTGCCCATCGCCTCATCAGCATCACGGATTCCGCAGGCCGCCAGCTCGTCTACACCCTGGACGATGCCGGCAACCGGATCAAGGAGGAATTCCTCAACGCCGACGGCAGTACGGCGCGCCAACTGCACCGCGTCTTCGACGTCCTGGGCCGGCTGAAGGACGAGATCGAAGGGGCTGCCGCCGAACCGCCGCGCACCTGGGGCTACTTCGCCAACGGCGAATTGAAGACCGAGACCAGTCCCAAAGGCGACATCACCAGCGAAGAGATCGATGCCCTGGGGCGCACGGTAAAACGCATCGAGCCCGTCAACGGCACAGCCCAACCCACCCTCATGCGCTACGACGCGCTCGATCGACTTATCGCTACAACCAACAAGTTGCATCGAGTCGCCAGGTTTAGTTGCTGTAAGGGATATGTCAATTCTTCCCAAGTCAAAAATTCCGCGTCTACGCAGTTGCTCGGCGCAAGACCCATATCACCACCATGAGCCTCTAGATGAAGAACTGGAATCATTCCAGACTGCTGAGAGTAATGGGTCGCCCGTTCAATGGCCTGGATAACCTCCGATTTGGTCTTACAGTACTGATATCTGGACCACCCAGGACGTTGGTCTTTCATCCATTCATGTAATTTTTGTCCGGTTTGCGTTTCCCCTGGCGACAACCATTCGATAATCCAAATGTTCGAGAACTGCAATTTGGCCATAGCGGGCGGAGTTGGCAAGCTCTCAATAAGAGACTGCTCTATATCGGTCAGGTCACTCTCGCTCAAAGACATACCCTAATTACATCCAATTCTGGATACCAAATAAAATACTCAAACCCAACCTTCGCTGAACAAAACCTCTAAGCCCGGTTTAGTTTTACTCATAGGTCAGTAATAAAGTCTACATTACTGGAACCAAATGCCTTCACGCCAACTCCAATCGATCATGAAAAAAGATGGCCGAACTCATGACCGAAAGACCAAAGAGACCATACGCATGATGGCGGTGGAGCGCATTTTTGAAGGAGAGGATGTCGCCGTGGTGATGGCGAGCTACGGATTGTGTCGCACCACGGGGTACAAGTGGCTTGCCAAGGTGCGGGGACGCGGTCGCGGGAAGCAATGTCTGGCTGCCCGCAAAGGCACAGGGCGTACGCCGAAACTGACACGCGCTCAAAAGTCGCAAGTATTCCGCTGGGTCAACGGCAAGAACCCGATGCAACACGGGTTCGACTTCGGACTGTGGACGCGAAGCATCGTGCGCGAGCTTATTTTCCAGAAATTCAACATCAGTTTGAGCGTGACCTCGGTTGGAAGCCTGCTTGCCGAACTCAACCTCACGGCACAAAAGCCATTGCAGCGCGCATACCAACGTGACCCGGAAGCGATCGAATGCTGGCAGCGCGACACCTTCCCGTCCATCGCCAAGCAATCCAGGGTGGAAGGTGCCGAAATCTACTTCTGGGACGAATCGGGATTTCGTGCAGACGCGGTGCATGGCAAGACCTGGGCCGAGCGCGGAAAGACCCCGGTGGTCAACCGCCCCGGTCAGCGCCAGAGCGTCAGCGCGGCCTCGGCGGTCAATGCCAAAGGCGCGTTCTGGTTTGCCACTTATCAAGGCGGGCTGACTGGAGAGTTGTTTGTCGAACTGCTCAAGCAACTGATGCATCGCCGCAAGAAATCGCTGCACTTGATCGTTGATGGTCTGCCGGCGCACAAGAAGAAGGTGGTCAAGGACTATGTGGCGAGCACGGAAGGTAAATTGACGCTGCACTTCCTGCCCGGCTATGCGCCGGACTTGAATCCTGATGAGTTGGTATGGAGCCATGCCAAGAGAACTGGCGTAGCCAGAAGGCCGCTGAAGAAAGGCGAAAAATTGCAGGATCGCGTGCAGGAGCAGTTGCAGAAGATCGGCAACAATCCAAAACTGGTGCGTTCGTTTTTTAAGCATCCTTCTGTAGCCTATATTTCTGACTTATGAGTAAGTATCCTCGGTCAACCCAGCGATACGAAGCCGACTTTTGGAATACTGCTCATGTACGTGGTCCTGATTGCACTGCTCTATATTTTGCTGATGATGGTGGTGACAGCCGAGTCCATCTTCAAGGGCGTGATGATATTTTTCTTCGGCGGCGGGCTGATCGCGCTGGTGGTCTACCTGCTGGACACGCCGCGCCGGGCGCGCTCAAGACGCGTGGCCGAGGAGGCCGATCGCGCCAATGCCAAGCCCGATGAGTAAAACCTGCTCCAGCGTGGCGGAAAGTTCCGGCCGCTTGTGCAGGCCGGGAATCAGGTCGGCCACCGCCACGTAAAGCATGCTGGATGCCGCTACTCCGAGCAAATACGGTGTCAGTTCCTGCATGCCCGCCAGCGCCAGGTATCCCAGCAGACCTCCCACCACCATGGCCAGGCTGGACAGCAGGTTGTAAAACAGCGCCTTCGCCTTGCTGTAGCCCGAGTGCAGAAGCACCAGAAAATCGCCTATTTCCTGCGGCAATTCATGCGCGATAATGGCCATCGCGGTAACGATGCCGAGCTGGGTGTCCGCCAGGAATGCGCCGGCAATGAGGATGCCGTCGACGAAATTGTGAAAGGTGTCGCCCACCAGGATCATGAGCCCGGCACGCTGGTGTCCATGGTCGTGCGCGTGGGTTTCCACGCCATGCACTTCGCAGGCTTCGTGGTGGCAATGCCGCCACAGCACCAGCTTCTC
>DCVO01000040.1 GCA_002327405.1 Thiobacillus sp. UBA2186
CGGGGTGCCGCTCAACTAAACGTTATGTTTCAAGAGAACCCAGTGAGTAACCGCACAATCTCCGAAGTCCACTTTGAGAAACTGTGCGCCAACAGGGGCGTTGGTTGTGAACGCATACCCGAATCATCCGCAAAGACCGCCGACTACCGCATGTCGCTTGGTTCGACGATCATAATCGCGGAGGTAAAACAGCTAGACCCCAATGATGAGGACGAGAAGCTGGCGAAGGTGTGGGGCACTCCACAATCTGACGGCGCAGGAACACAGGAACAACGGGGTCAGGTCTTGGGAACAACGGGGTCAGGTCTTGCATTAACGGAACAACGGGGTCATAACGAACAACGGGGTCAGGTCTTGCATTAACGCATTTCTCCATGTAAATCGGCCCGATTTTTCTAGACATGCCTGAGGACTGCTTCGATCCCCAGAGCGGTCGGAGTCCTAAACGAAATCAAACGTCAGCTACGGTTTAGGTTTGTTCGACGTCTGCCNNGGCAGACGTCGAACAAACCTAAACCATAGAGGTCTTTGGAGTATACGCATTCGCAGAAGTCAAAAGCAGCCATTCATCGGCATTCCTAGCCAACGTCCAGTGTGGAGTACATTACTTACTTGGGGGCCGCAATACGCTACCGACGCCTTTGGTCCTCGGCCGAGAACCGGATATCCCACTTAGTCGACCTAAATGACCGCTTCGGGTCGTTCATGTGCGTTGCACTTAGCCCCCTCCCGTCAAGGGAGGGGTATGTGTTTT
Source organism: Thiobacillus sp. UBA2186 (assembly GCA_002327405.1). Classification (GTDB taxonomy): domain Bacteria; phylum Pseudomonadota; class Gammaproteobacteria; order Burkholderiales; family Thiobacillaceae; genus UBA6918. The sequence continues at coordinate 755 of DCVO01000040.1, forward strand.
TGTTGTGCTTTTTTGTTCCCTCTCCCCTCGCGGGAGAGGGTTAGGGTGAGGGGGGACTTTGCTTTTAGTCCCCCTCTGGGCTGTCTCGGGCGGGGCTTGAATTGGGGGATGTTGAGGCGAGCGTGTCTGAGCACGTGGCTGACCGGGCGATTTTTCCGGGCGGATCGTGCGAGTTTGCGAGCCGCCCAATTCAAGACACCGACCGAGGTTTACCCCGTAGGGGCAGCACAGCGGGCGACGCCGGAGGGCGGAGCAGTGCCTTGCGTAGCAAGGTGCGACCCCGTAGGCGGAGATGAGGCACTGCGATCCGGCGTCCGGCACAGACTCGCGGTCGGTCGCATCCCGCAAGCGGGCCCCTGCTCCCTGCTCGCAGTGCCCTTTCTTTGGTTATTTTCTTTGGGCAAACAAAGAAAGTAACCTGCTGTCGGGCAACCCCCGACGGTTTTCGTTGATGTGCGACTAATCGCCTGGATCGGTAATTAAATTACCAGAACTTCCACCAGGCCTTGCCGGTCAGATCGACGCCCTTGGCGTATTTGCTGTTGGGGTAGTTGAGCTTCAATACCTTGAGCGCATCGTCCCGCAGGTCCTCGATGCCCAGTTTGTCGTAGGCCACGACCATGATGGCCAGGGCTTCTTCGATAGCCGGCGTTTCAGGATAGTTGGTGACCACGCTCTTGGCGCGGTTGGCGGCCGCCACATACGCTTCGCGCTTGAGGTAGTACTTGGCGACATGGACTTCGTTGGCGGAAATGGCGTTGACCAGGTATTTCATGCGCGCGCGCGAGTCTTCCGCGTACTTGCTTTCAGGAAAACGGGTAACCAGTTCCTTGAAGGCGGCGAAGGATTCGCGTGCGGCCTTGGGGTCGCGCTCGCTCATGTCCTGGGAGGAAAACTGCGAGAGCAGGCTCAGGTCCTCGGTGAAGTTGGCCAGCCCCTTCAGATAGTACGCATAATCGACGTTAGGATGGTTGGGGTGCAGCTTGATGAAGCGGTCGCAGGCAGCGATGGCGGAAATCGGCTCCTGGTCCTTGTAGTAGGCGTAGGCGATTTCGAGCTGGGCCTGCTGGGCGTAGCGGCCGTAAGGATAACGGGCTTCGAGGGTCTCATATAATTTGATGGCGTCCGCGTAGTTGCCTTCGTTGAGATTGTCCTTGGCCTCGGAGTACAGGCGCTGCGCGGACCAGCCGGCGGTTTCGTCGGCGACCTCGGGAAGCAGCCCGCAACCGGACAGCCCGAAATTGAGTGCGATAATGGCGAGTGCGGTTCGCCAGTTGACATAAGGGCGAACAGCAGTTTTGAGGAGTTTTAAGGTCATGACCGACGTGGATTTGGACGACGAGGAAGATTATAGGGGAAATTCTGCCCCCGAACCCTGGCATGGGGAAGTACCCCCGGCACTCGGCGGCATCCGTCTCGACCAGGCGCTGGTGACCATGCTGCCGGAATATTCCCGCAACCGGCTGCAGAACTGGATTCGCACCGGCAACGTGCTGGTCAACGGGCAGATGGTGGGCGTGCGCGACAAGGTCTGGGGCGGCGAGTCGATTACCGTGTTCCCCGAGCCCGACACGGCTGCCGGCCCCGACGAGCCGGAGGACATTCCGCTCGACATCGTGTTCGAGGATCCGGCCATCATCATCGTCAACAAGCCGGCGGGGCTGGTGGTGCATCCGGGCAACGGCAACCACAAGGGCACGCTGCTCAATGCGCTGCTGCACCACTCGGCGGGCGCGGCCGACCTGCCGCGCGCAGGCATCGTGCACCGCCTGGACAAGGATACCTCGGGCCTGATGGTGGTGGCCAAGACGCTCAAGGCGCATACCGACCTGGTCAGGCAGATGCACGGTCGTACGGTAAAACGCGAATACCTTGCGGTGGTGCAGGGCGAGATCGACGGCGCCGGCACGGTCGATGCGCCGCTGGCGCGCGACCCCATCCAGCGCACCCGGCGTACCGTCCACCCCATGGGCAAGCCCGCCATCACGCACTATACGGTCGAGGAACGCTTTCCCAGCGCGACCCTGCTGCGCTGCAGCCTGGAAACCGGACGCACCCACCAGATCCGCGTGCACATGAAGCACATCGGCCACCCGCTGGTCGGCGACAAAACCTATTCCAACGTGCGGCGCGGCCGCGCCATGAGCTTCCCGCGCCAGGCCCTGCACGCCACCAAGCTGGCGCTGAATCATCCTTACACCGGCGAGCGCATGGAATGGGAGGCGCCGCTGCCGGAGGACATGGAGATGCTGCTGATGCTGATGCGCGCGGGCGGCACCTGGGGGGCAGAGGATTAGCTTCGGGACAAGACGGGCCTTGCTGTCCTTGCACCATGCAATTCATCAAGCCTGACTGGCCGGCCCCCGGCATGGTCCGTACCCTGGTGACTACGCGCAGCGGCGGGGTCAGCCAGCCTCCATACGACAGTCTCAACCTGGGCGACCATGTCGGCGACGATCCGGCCGCGGTTGCGCGCAACCGCGAATTGCTGCGCGCTTTTTTGCCGGCCGAACCCAAGTGGCTCAAGCAGATTCATGGAACGGCAGTGGCCAATGCCGACATTTTGCAGGATGCGGTCGAAGCCGATGCCGCAGTGGCATTCAAACCGGGTGCGGTCTGCGCGGTGCTGACCGCGGATTGCCTGCCGGTGTTGTTCTGCGATCGCCAGGGTACGCGGGTGGCGGCTGCGCATGCCGGCTGGCGCGGCTTGGCGGCGGGCGTGCTGGAAGCCAGCGTGGCGGCGATGCAATGCGACCCTGCGGACATCATGGTCTGGCTCGGGCCGGCCATCGGCCCGCAGGCCTTCGAAGTTGGCGAAGAGGTGAGGGAGGCTTTCGTGCGCGACCTGCCTGCGGCTGCTGCCGCCTTTGTGCCCGGACAGCCTGGCAAATGGCAGGCTGATATCTATGTAATCGCCCGTCTGCGGCTGGCGCGGGCCGGCGTGAGCCAGATATACGGCGGCGGGCTGTGCACTTATACGGATGCCGGGCGGTTTTATTCCTATCGCCGCGACAAGGCCACCGGGCGAATGGCGTCGCTGATCTGGCTGCAAGATGCTGGCGCGGCCTGATCCCGTATAATCGCGAGCTTTTCTAGGCTTTTCGCCCTTATGTCCTCACTCACCTGGATTCTTGCCGCGACCGTGCTCGGCGGCGTGCTGAGCGTGCTCATGGCAGGCATATTTGCCTTTGCTGCGCATCCGAGCTGGGTGCCACGCCTGGTGAGCTTTGCCGTGGGTACGCTGCTGGGGGCGGTATTCCTGGAAATCCTGCCGCATGCGCTGGAGTTTGGCCATGCGGATGCGGTGGCGATTTCCGTGCTGGTCGGCTTGCTGGCTTTCTTCGTGCTGGAGAAGCTGGTGCTGTGGCGGCATTGCCACCACGAAGCCTGCGAAGTGCATGGCGTGGAAACCCACGCGCACGACCATGGACACCAGCGTGCCGGGCTCATGATCCTGGTGGGCGACACCTTTCACAATTTCGTCGACGGCATCCTCATTGCCGGCGCATTCCTGGCGGACACCCAGCTCGGCATCGTTACCGCGATGGCCATTATCGCGCATGAATTGCCGCAGGAAATAGGCGATTTTCTGGTGCTTCTGCACTCGGGCTACAGCAAGGCGAAGGCGCTGTTTTACAACCTGCTGTCCAGCCTGGCCATGGTGGTGGGAGGTCTGCTGGGATACCTGGCGCTGGCGGGCATGCAGGAACTGACACCGTATTTGCTCGGAGTAGCGGCATCCAGCATGCTTTACGTGGCGGTGGCCGACCTGATTC
>DCVO01000028.1:0-384 GCA_002327405.1 Thiobacillus sp. UBA2186
GGGACGGTTGGTCGCGGCGATGACGATGACACCAGTGGTCGCCTCGAAGCCGTCCATTTCGACCAGCAGCTGGTTGAGCTTCTGCTCGCGCTCGTCGTTGCCGCCGCCCAGGCCGGCGCCGCGCTGGCGGCCGACCGCGTCGATCTCGTCGATGAAGATGATGCAGGGCGCGGATTTCTTGGCCTGTTCAAACATGTCGCGCACGCGCGCCGCGCCCACGCCGACGAACATTTCCACGAAGTCGGAGCCGGAAATGCTGAAGAACGGCACCTTGGCCTCGCCGGCGATGGCCTTGGCGAGCAGGGTCTTGCCGGTACCCGGGCTGCCCACCATGAGCACGCCGCGCGGGATGCGCCCGCCCAGCTTCTGGAACTTGGAGGGATC
>DCVO01000028.1:432-3235 GCA_002327405.1 Thiobacillus sp. UBA2186
CGATCAGCAGCAGCATGGGGAACCAGGAAATGAAGATGCTCATCAGCACGGACTGCTGCTGTTCCGGCTTGACCTCGATCTTGACGTTGCTCTTCAGGAGGTCGGAGGTCAGCCAGATGTCTCCGGGCGGCGCATAGGTCACGTAGGGGCGACCGCCTTCGCTCAAGCCGCGGATCACGTTACCCTCGATGGTGGCCTGCTTGATCTGGCCTTCCTTGACCTGCTGGATGAAATCCGAATAGGCGATCGTGGTCTGGCTGGTCTGGCGCGCGCCAAACTGCTGGAAGACGGTCATCAGAATCACCGCGATGATGACCCAGATGGCGATGTTCTTTGCGAGATTGTTCACTTACTGCTGCTCCTGTGCGCACTCTTTGCGCATTTAGACTCATTCTAGGCCGGTCCGGTCACGGTGGCTAGACCTTCAAGCCTTTGCCTACGAGAAAATTCTCCCGGCTTTCGTCGCGCGAGGCATCCGGCTTGCGGATGTGCACCTGGCGGAAGACCTGCCTGGCCTGACGCACGAAATCCTCGAAGCCCGCGCCCTGGAACACCTTGACGACGAAAGCGCCGTCCGGCTTCAGCCATTGGACGGCAAAATCGAGCGCCAGTTCGGCGAGGCCGTAATGTTTGGCCTGGTCGGCGTCCTTTACCCCAGACAAGTTGGGGGCCATGTCCGATAAAACAAGATCGACTTTCCTGCCCTCGAGTGCGCTTTCCACCAGGGCCAGGCCTGCATCGCTGGTAAAATCGGCCTGGGACAGCGCAACGCCAGGAATGGGCTCGACCGGCAGCAGGTCGATGCCGATCACCCGCCCCTTCTCGCCCACCTTCCTGGCTGCGACCTGGCACCACCCTCCCGGTGCCGCCCCCAGGTCGACCACGGTCATGCCCGGTTTCAGCAAATGGTCTTTCTCGTCCAGGCCAAGCAGCTTGTAGGCGGCGCGCGAGCGGTAGCCCTCTTTCTGGGCCAGCTTCACGAAAGGATCGTGCACATGGCGGTCCAGCCACCAGGCGCGGCTGGTTTTGGGTCTTTTCATCGGTCAAACGGGGCTAATCGGCGTAAAATCCGGCTTCACTTTTCCAAGGTTGCAACATGATCAAGCTTACCCCCGCCCAGCGGCAATATCTCAAAGGCCTGGCCCATCCGCTGTCGCCGGTCGTCCTCATCGGCGAAAAAGGCCTGACCGAGGCCGTGCTCAAGGAAACCGAACGGGCGCTGAAAGCGCATGAGCTGATCAAGATCAAGGCGGGCTCGGACGAGAAGGAAACTCGCAGCCAGTGGATGGAACGGGTTTGCCAGGCGCTGGACGCTTCTCCGGTGCAGCAGATCGGGAAAATCCTCGTAATCTACCGCGCAGCGGAGAAGCCGGGCATTCAGTTGCCGCGGTGACGCCAGACGAGCAGCAGGCCGAGCAAGCTCACGATCAGGTAAACGATGCTGGAAACGCCATGCCAGGCGGCGAAGCGGCTGCGGAAGGCGCTTTCCATCACGGCCTGAGGCATGGCCTGGTCCTTGAGCGCCTGCATCACCGGCTGGATGCCGAAATGCTGGCCCAGGACCAAGAGCAGCATGACCAGCACGATCCAGAAATGGCCCTGTTTCAAGGCCGGAAATCCGTGCTTGCCCAGGCGGTGAACCAGCAGGTAGCTGCCGGCCACGATGCCCACCCAGGCGATCCACTTGAACAACTCACCCGCCAGATTGCCGGCCAGTTGCCGGTCGGACAGCTCGGCGAACAGCGTGGGTGCGGCGATGTAGCCGATCGCCCACAAGCCTCCGACCCAGGCAACCAGTAAGACAGCGGCCAGGCTGTCGGCAAAGTTTTTCATCGATATTCGACGTCGAGGATTTCGTACTGGCGCACGCCGCCCGGGGCCTGCACGTTGGCGGTATCGCCGGCATGCTTGCCGATCAGGGCGCGCGCCATGGGCGAGGATACGGAAATCTTGTTCGCCTTGATGTCGGCTTCGTCTTCGCCCACGATCTGGTAGGTCACTGTATCGCCGGTCTCGACATCCTCGAGTTCGACGGTGGCGCCGAACACGATGCGGCCGTCGGCATCCACGGTCCTGGGATCGATGATCTGCGCGTGCGACAGCTTGCCCTCGATTTCCTTGATGCGGCCCTCGATGAAGCCCTGGCGCTCCTTGGCTGCGTCATACTCCGCATTCTCGGACAGGTCGCCGTGCGAGCGCGCCTCGGCAATCGCCTGGATCACCGCAGGGCGCTGCACGGTCTTGAGGTTGTGCAACTCGGCTTTCAGCATTTCCGCGCCGGTCACGGTCAAAGGTGTCTTGCTCACTGGTCTGCTCCTTGCTGCAAGTTCTGGTGGAGCGCCTGCAGGGGATAGACCTGCAGTTCCTGCGAATGCCCCATGCCGACGCAGGCCGCACGCGCGCCGGCCAGGGTGGTGAAGTAGGCCACGCGCCGCGCCAGCGCCTCGGCACGGATGGAATAAGAATCCTTCACCGCGCGCTTGTCGTCGACCACGTTGATGATAAGGCTGACTTCGTTGTTCTTGATCATGTCGACAATGTTGGGGCGACCTTCCGTGACCTTGTTGACGATGGTCACCGGCGTGCCGGCTTCAAGTATGGCCTGGCCGGTGCCGCGCGTGGCAAGCACGGCAAAGCCCAGTTCATGGAAGCCCCTGGCCAGTTCCGCTGCCTGCGGGCGGTCCACTGCACGCACGCTGATGAAGACCTTGCCCTTGGACGGCAGGGTTTCGCCGGTGCCAATCTGGGATTTGACGAAGGCTTCGGCAAAGGTTTCGCCCACGCCCATGACCTCGCCGGTGGA
>DCVO01000155.1 GCA_002327405.1 Thiobacillus sp. UBA2186
ACCCGCCTGTTCGAGCGCAGCCACGGCCGCATTTCCCTTACCCCCGCCGGCAATCTGGTCATGGGCTACGCCGAGCGCATCCTCGCTCTGGGCACCGAGATGGAAGCGCGCGTCGCCGAACTGACCGGACAGGTCACCGGCCCCTTGATGATCGGCGCTTCCACCACCATCGCCGAATACCAGCTGCCGCGCATCCTGGGCGAATTCAAGGCCAATTATCCTGAAGTGCAGGCGCGCCTGATGGTGGCCAACTCGGAAACCATCGAGAACAAGGTCGCGGAGCATGCGCTCGACGTCGGCCTGATCGAATCCGCGCCGCACCATCCCACCCTCAAGGTGCATGCCTGCTGCGACGACGAACTGGTGATGATCTGCTCGCCCGACAACCTGCTCGCCAAGAAGGGCGTGGTGAAGGCGAAGGACCTCGCGGTGCAGCCCTATGTCTCGCGCGAAATGGGCTCCGGCACGCGCGAAGTGGTAGACCAGTATTTCCGCGACCACGGCATCAATCCCGACGACCTGCACATCGAAATGGAGCTCGGCAGCCGCGAGGCCATCAAGGGCGCGGTGCAGGCCGGCCTCGGCGTGGCGATTCTTTCCGCGGCCACGGTCAGCAAGGAGGTGAAGCTGGGCGAACTGGTGGCGATCCCGCTCGACCCGCCGCTGCACCGCCCGCTTTCCCTGGTGTTTTCCCCCGACAAGTTCCGCAGCAAGCTGCTGGATGCGTTCATCAATTTCGTCGAGGAACGTTTCCGCATGTGCGAGCCGATCACCCCCATCAAGAAGGCTGCGGCCGGCAAAGGCAGCCATTAAATCGGTGAGCGGCGAAAGCAAGAAGCTGCTGCGGCTGTTTCGCGGCCTGTCGGAAGCACGCAGGCAGGCGCTGCTCGAATATGCCGCTTTTCTTGCCGCGCGCGACGAGGCCGAGGGCCTCAGTGCCGTGCCGCAGGAGCCGCTGTCGATTCCCCGCCCCGAAAAGGAATCGGTGGTGAAAGCCATCCAGCGACTGATGGCAAGCTACCCCATGCTGGACCGCAACAAGCTGCTGCACGAAACCTCCGCGCAAATGACCAGGCATCTCGTGCACGGCGTGCCCGCGATCGAGGTGATCGACGAACTGGAAATCATCTTCCGCCGGCATTATGAAACGCGGCTGGAAGAAAGCCTTCCTCCCGGCCAATAATCCGGCCCGGACTTCATCGCGGCGAGGGCGCCGCCCTACGTTGTTGGAGGCCCGCCCTCGGGCCGATGCTGTTAACTCAGCGCCTGGCCGCAGTGCCAGCAACTCAGAAAATTCCCCGGATTCTCTTCGCCGCATTGCGGGCACAGCTTGCTGCCGGCAGCATCGGCGGAATGGATTTCCTTCAGCAGCTGCACCGCCTGTTCCGCATCTGCATCATCGTCCATCCGGACTTCCGGCCAGATCTGCGTGGCGGCGAGTTCGCCCAGTCCGCCCGTGGCGTGGGTGTTGAAGACACGTGCCTTGATGCCGCGCATGCCCAGCCAATCCGGCGCAATCTGCGCGTCGGCCAGATCGGCGGCGAGGTAGACGCGCTTCATTTTCCGGCAGCCTTCACGACGTTCCAGTCGTAGGGCAGCGGCTGCGACGACCAGTTCCCCAGCTCGGCGATCATGGCCTGCAGCGCCTGCATGCGTTCTTCGCTCGCCGGATGGGTGGAGAGCAGGGCAGGCGGGGCGGCGCTTTCCTGTTTGCGCAGCTTGTCGAAGAAACTCACCATGCCTTGCGGGGCGATGCCGGCCTGCTTGAGCGCAAGCAGCCCCAGCCTGTCGGATTCGCTTTCCAGTTCGCGGCCGAACTTGAGTTCGCTCAGCCTGGTGGCGACATCGCCCAGCATGCCGCTGCCGATATCGCCCAGCGCAAGCGACAGCGCCGCGCGCAGGCCCAGCGAGTGCACGATGTTCTTCAAGGTATGTCGGCGTTCGATGTGCTGTACTTCGTGCGCCAGTACGCCGGCAACTTCCTCGGCGGAGTCTGCGGCCTGGATGAGGCCGGTGTTCACCACCACGTAGCCGCCCGGGACGGCGAAGGCGTTGACGGCCGGGTCTTCGGCGACATACCACCTGTAGGCATACTTCGAACCCTTGGTCAGCCTGGCGCCGATTTCCCGGATGGCGGCGGCATCCACGCCGCCTTCGCGCAATTTCATGCCGGCGGTGGCCTGCTCGAAGGCGAGCGCGCCCAGTTGCTGTTCATGCTCGAGGGAAATGTACCCGGCGGCCCAGCCGGCAATGTCGTGCGACTTCCACATCAGCACGCCGATCGCCAGCAGCGGCAGCAACAGGACGAGCCCGAGCACGCCGAGGCCGACGCGCGAACGGCGCTGCTTGCTCGATGCATCCTTCCTCGCCACCTGCAGCAAGCCGGAGAGCGGGGCTGGGGCGGTGTCGATCAGCTGCGACTGCGCATTCGCATCCGTCGGACTGATGGCATAACGGCCTTCTTCCTGGTGCCAGAACAGGAACAGCTGGTCGTGGTTGAACCCGCCCAGCGTCACGCCGATATCGGACAGCGCAACCTCGACGCGTCGGCCATTGACGAAAAGCGCGCCATCGGCGAAAGCGGCGCGGGCCTTTTCGCCGTGCGAAGGCAGGCCGGGAGCGAAATAGAGGATGTCGAATTCGTTCATTAACGCGGGCTTGCGGAGGAGGCAAAGACAAAATAATTACACAGAGGTAACAGAGGGAGCAGAGAAAAAAATGGGGCCTGGATTTTCTCTGAGTCCTCTGTGTCCTCTACGGCTGCTCTTTTTGGAATCATTGCCTCGGCGAGCGCCCCTGCCTGGATGGCTTCGCTTTCGAAGCGCGAGACCACGCGTTCCCCCTTCGTCAGCCCCTTGGCGACGTCGGTGTACGCCCAGTTGGCGAGGCCGAGGGTAAGGGTTCTTTCTTGCAGCCGGCCATCTTTCCCGATCGCCAGCACCTTGTTGCCTTCGAGGATGGCCTGGGTGGGCGGGCGCAGCACCTTGTCACGCGCTTCCAGGATGATTTCGACGTCGGCGCTGTAGCCGGCGAGCAGGTTCTTCGGCACCTCTTCGGGGTTGTTGAAGGTGACTTCCACGTCCACCGTGCGCCTGCTTTTCCTCTTCCGTCACGTAGGGCGCGATGCGGCGCACGGTGCCGGGAAATGTCCGGTTTACTCCCGTTCCTCCCTTAACCTCCCTGTTATTTTCAGTTCAAAGGCTCAACTATTATCGCCATCGAGCAGCCCGCCGAAGCCGCCCAGGATGGATCCCTCGCCCTGGCTGCGGCCGCCGGCCACGGGCGCGGCCATGATGATGCGGTTGGCAAGGCGGGAGAGCGGCAGCGATTGCAGCCAGACCTTGCCGGGCCCGGTGAGGGTGGCGAAGAACAGGCCTTCGCCGCCGAGCAGGGCGGTCTTGAGCTTGCCCACGTACTGGATGTCGTAGTTCACGGTGGGCGACAGCGCGGCGATGCAGCCGGTGTCCACGCGCAGGGTCTCGCCCGCGCCCAGTTCGCGCTCCATCAGCATGCCGCCGGCGTGCACGAAGGCGAGACCGTCGCCTTCCAGCTTCTGCATGATGAAGCCCTCGCCGCCGAACAGGCCCACGCCCAGCTTCTGCTGGAAGGCGATGCCGAGCGACACGCCCTTGGCCGCGCACAGGAAAGAGTCCTTCTGGCAGATCAGCGTGCCGCCGAGCCGGCTCAAATCCATGGGCAGGATGCGGCCGGGGTAGGGGGCGGCAAAGGCCACGCGGCGCTTGCCGTTGCCCTTGTTCTGGTACACAGTGGTGAACAGCGATTCGCCGGTGAGAAGCCGCTTGCCCGCGCCCATCAGCTTGCCGAAGAAGCCGCTCTGCTGGGCCGAGCCGTCGCCGAAGATAGTGTCCATGTCGATGTCCGGGTCCATGTACATCATGGCGCCGGCCTCGCCGATGGCGGCCTCGCCCGGGTCCAGTTCGATCTCCACGTACTGCATGTCTTCGCCGTAAATTTCGAAATCCACTACATCCATTGCCATGATTTTTTCCTGGTTCAAAAAAAGAATATGAATAAAAGAATTGTAGCCCGCGAATCTTCAGGCAGTTTGCGGTTTGGCCTGCAAGCGCAGGATTTCGCGATAACCGCCCTCGACCATGACACGAGCCTCGTCGAGCAGGGTGCCGGATTGACCGTCCCAGGCCGCGAGCAGTTCCGTCCAATGGGCACGGCGGTTTTGCAGGCTGTGCGGCACGGCCAGCCCCCGCCGTTTCAAGGCCGCCTGGCTGCTGGCCAGATGGACCTTGGCGGCCTCGATCTGGGCGGGCAGGGGCAGGGCAAGATCAAACGTCAGCTGGATGTCGCTCGCCGATGTGGCGGGGCGGATGAAGCGAAAGCCCGGCGGCGGCCGCCAGTTGACGGGCGCCCCCAGTTGCCGGGCGGGCAGGGCGGGGTCCTGGGGAAACTGGTAGAAGCCCCATTTTGCGCCCATCCAGCATTCGATCAGCTGCCTGTCTTCCTCGTCCGTGACACAGGCCGCGCCAGTGCTGAGGCTGGAATCCCAGGCTGGCCGCGTTGCACGGGGATCGCACTTCCAGCGTTGGAAGTCACGATTCGGCGGCGACCCGTATTCCGCCTCCAGCGCCTGCCAGGTCGCGATGAAGTCGCGGTAATCGGCCTGGTATCCAGGGTTGCGGCGCAGGAATTCCCATGCCCACTGGCCGATGTCGAGATCATTTAGACGTGAATCATGCATCTGGATGAGCGTAACATAGCGCCATGGAAGCACTGCATTGCTGGCGCTGCGGCGCCTCATTGAAGGACCTAACCCCACCCATAGAACGCCGCGACGAATGCCCGGCCTGCCGGGCGCAGCTTTATGTGTGCAAGTTCTGCGAGTTCCACGACCCCAAGGCGGCCAAGCAGTGTCGCGAACCCGTGGCGGAGGAAGTGAAGGACAAGGAACGGGCCAACTTCTGCGGCTACTTCAAGCCCAACCCCAGGGCTTATGTGCCCGCTGACAGTTCTGCGTCCAACAAGGCGAAAGCCGGTCTGGAGGCGCTGTTCGGCGGAACGGGATCCCCGTCGGATACGAGTGCGCGCAGCGAATTGGACAAACTGTTCGGAAAAGACTGATGGAAATCTTCAACCTCTACCACATCGAGGCGGCCCGCCGCCTGCCCAATCTGCCCGAGTCGCACCCATGCTCGCGTGTGCACGGGCATTCCTTCCGCATCGAGATACATGTCAGAGGCCCGGTTAACCCCGATACCGGCTGGGTGATGGATTTCGCCGAACTCGACGCTGCCGTCACGCCGATCAGGGCGCAACTCGACCACCGCTATCTCAACGACATTCCTGGCCTGGAAAACCCTACCAGCGAAAGGCTGGCGCAGTGGATCTGGCAGAAACTCAAGCCTGACATGCCGGGCTTGAGCAAGATCGTGGTGCAGGAGACCCGGCAGTCGGGCTGCATCTATAGCGGGGATTAATCCCCTGACCGGCTGTCGTCGCACGGCGGACAGGGCGGCAGCCGGATAAGTTCAGTGGCGTGTCACCAGGTCGCGGTAGGCGTGCCAGGTGGCGTGCCCCAGCAGCGGGAAGATGACCGCCAGCGGCGCGAACCATAACAGTTCTCCCAGCAGCGTCAGCACCCCGATGACGAAGGCCCAGACCAGCATGGCCGGCGGGTTCTCGCGCACCACCCACAGGCTGGTCACGATGGCGGTGACGAAGTCCACCTTGCGGTCCATCAGCATGGGCAGCGATACCACCGAGAGCGCGAACACCAGCGCGGCCAGTGCGCCGCCGGCCAGCAGGTAGGGAATGACGAAGCCGAAGTTTTCGGGCGCGAACAGCGCGGCGAGCGCGAACGGTCCGTCGGCAATCAGATCGCCCTTGAAGAACAGTCCGACCATGATGGCGGAGATGCGCTCCCAGCTGCTGAGAATGAAGGCCAGCATCAGGGCGTACATGCCGATCGAAATTGCATTCCTGCGTACCCCATCGAAGCGGAATGCACGGGATGTCTCGTGGTGACGCGACAGCTCGTAGAAGGCGATGGCGAGGAAGGGCGACACCAGCAGGAAGCCGCTGGCCAAGGTCAGCGCGAGATGCGGGCGGGACCGGGCGTATTCCATCAGCAGGTAGCCGAGCACAACGAACAGGGCGCCGATGCCCAGCGAAGCCGGCCAGGTTCGCAATAGATCCTTCCAGCCATGCTTGAGCCACAGCAGCACGTGGCCCGTTTCCACTCGGCGGATGGCAGGCAGATCGATGTTGCGGGTGTCGGGTTTGATCGAAAGTGTGCTCATGGATGTGCTCCTTTCCTGTAATCAAAGCGACCTTGAATTGATACTAGACCAATTTTCTCGACTTTTTTAGCCTGGCCTTGGGGCCGGGCTCCTGCGCAACTTCCCCGAAAAAATGGAAAGTCTTGCACTGGCAGGACAGTCATAACCCGGGACTTCGATATGGTGCATCGATTCACTCGCCATTGTGGTGCGGCGAAGACAAGCCCAATTTCTTCATTTTTTCCCACAAGTTCTTGCGGCTGATGCCAAGGGCGCCGGCGGTGCGCCCGAGATGGCCGTCGTGGTCTTCCAGCGCCTTGCCGATATAGCGTTTTTCCGACTGGGCGATGAAATCGGCCAGGGTCGCCGCCGCTTGATCGGGCTCGCCGTCGTCCCCGCCGAACAGCATGCCCGGACCGATCGTGCCGTTCTCGCACAGGATGGCGCCGCGCTCCACGGCGTGCTTGAGTTCGCGCACATTGCCCGGCCAGTCATGGGTCAGCAGCGCCTGTTCGGCATCACTGGAAAAACGCTTGTCCGGCGCCGCTTCCTGCAGGAAGCGGCGCGCCAGCCAGAGGATGTCCTCGCGCCGCTGCCTGAGCGGCGGGATGTGGACATGGATGACATCGAGCCGGTAGTAGAGGTCTTCGCGAAAACGTCCCTGCGTGACCAGCTTCTTCAGGTCCTGGTGGGTGGCAGATACCAGGCGCAGCTCGACCGCCACGGATTTCTCTCCCCCCAGCCGGGTTATCCGCCGCTCCTGCAATACCCTCAACAACTTCACCTGCATGGCGAGCGGCATGTCGCCGATTTCGTCCAGGAAGAGCGTGCCGCCGTCGGCCTGCTCGAACACGCCCTTGCGCACCCGGTTGGCGCCGGTGAAGGCGCCTTTTTCGTGGCCGAAGAGTTCCGCTTCCAGCAGGGTTTCCGGTATGGCCGCGCAATTGACGGCGATGAAGGGGGAGCCGTCGCCTTCGGGGGTCAGGCGGTGAAAGGCGCGCGCCACCATCTCCTTGCCGACGCCGGATTCCCCGGTAATGAGCAGGGTGCGGGCCTGCATCGCAAGGCGCGGCAACTGCGACTCGATGCGCCGCAGCGCCGGCGAAATGCCAAGATCGTGCGTGCTTGCATCGGACCGCGCGGAATCGGCCGCAAGGTGGCGGCGCAGCTTTTCGATCAGGGTGTCGATATCGAAGGGTTTGGTGACGTAATCGGCCGCGCCGCTTTTCAAGAGGCGCACGGCCTGGTCGACCGCGCCGTAGCCGGTGATGAAAAGCCACGGCGGCACCGCTGGCAGTCTGCCGGCCAGTTCCAGGAACAGGGCGTCGCCGCCCATGTCCGGCAGGCGGATGTCGGAAAGCACGGCGCCGTATTGTCCGTTACCCAGCCTTGTGCGGCCTTCGGCGCCGGTGCGTGCCCAGTCGGCAGAAATGTTCTCCAGCTCGAAGCGGTCCATCAGGGATTCACCCATGATGGGGTCGTCCTCGATCAGCAGGATGCGGGATTCATTCGACATGGTTGCCCTCATCCAGCGGCAGGGTGACGGTGAAGCGGGTATGGCCCGGCTGGCTGTCCACTTCGATCTTTCCCTGCAATTGCTGCACCTGCTGATAGGTCACCCACAGGCCGAGGCCGTGGCCTTCGCCTTCGCCGAAGAAGGGCTCGAACAAATGCTCGCGGCGGCGGGCAGGGATGGCGGGCCCGTCGTTGTCCACGCGCAGTATGAGTTCATGCGCATGGGGTTCCGCGCTCAGGCTGACCCGTCCGCCGGCAGGCGCGGCATGCACGGCATTGAGCAGCAGGTTGAGCAGGATTTGCCGCACCTGGGCCGAAGGCAGCGGCAGCGGCTCGAACATGTTGTTTGACCAATCGAGGCTGAGCGTCCTGGCCTGGGCGTCTGCCGCGATCAGGGTGCGCAGGTCCTCGATATCGGCAGGGGCCAGCGCTCTGGATTCCAGTCGCGCCTCCACCAGCAGGGCGGAAACCGTCGAACGGATCTGGGTCAGGCCGCGCTCGATCAGCGACAGGGTCTTCTCGGTGCGCGGGTCGATGTCGCCTCCGCGGCGGTGGTTGCTGATGGCATTCAGCATGCCCCCCAGGGGATTGTTGATCTCGTGCGCGATGCCGGCCGAAAGCCGTCCCAGCGCCGCCAGCCGATCGCTTTGTGCGAGGTGTTTTTCCAGCGATTGCTTGGCGCGGAGTTCGTCCAGCATTTCATGGAAGCGTTTGGCGAGCTGGCTGATTTCATCGCGGCCTTCGGGGAACTCGCACTGGATGGCTTCCGGCGCTTCGCGCCCGACGCGGCCCAGACACTCGGCCAGGTGCGAGAGCGGCCCGGCCAGCCGCTTGCCCGCCAGCCAGCCAATGGGCAGCAACAGCAACAGGGCGGCCAGGCTTGCCAGCAGCGTGCCCTGCGAAACCTGGGCGAGGCGGGGCTTGAGCAGGCCGGCGTCGTAACGCTGCACCAGTTGTCCCAGGGGTACGCCGTCTTCCGCCAGAACCGGAGTCACCACATAGAGGTAGCGCCCCTCGGCGTCTTCGACCACGCGCTGGGCCTGCGTCTTCGGTCCAGGCAAGGAGAGGGGGGCGAGCGGAAGCGAGGCAAGGCGGACCAGCACCGGAAAACTGCGCGGGTCGGAGGCGGCGAATACCAGGCCGCCCTTGTCCAGCAGGACGAAATCCCGGCCCGGATTCTCGTCCTTTTCGAGCGGCGTCCTCAGGATTTCATAGGCCTGCCAGGTGTCGTCATGCACGAGTGCCGGGCGCAAGGTGCGCGAAAGCACGCGGCCCAGGCTGGAAGCCTGCGAGATGAAACTTTCCCTGGCGTCGTTGTAACTGCGCCAAGTCAGCAGGGCGGAGACCAGGGCGGTGGCGACCAGGATCACCAACACCAGGGCGAGGGGGGTTTTGATCCGGTAGCTCAACTGGTTGAGCATCTCAGCTTTCCAGGAAACGCCAGTTCTGTTCGATGCCGTCGAAAAGCTTCGAACTGCCTTCGACAAAGCCGTCGAGATTGAGCCGGCTCAGCAGGCGGCGGCCTTCGGCGTCGTCTCGCATGCCGAGCAGCGCCTGGCGAAGCCTGCCCAATTGCATGCGGGAGGTGCCCGGCGCGGCCGCGATGGGCGGAAAGCCGAAAGGCCCGGAGCGCCACACCACGCGCGTGGCCCCGGTCAGTTCCGGGTGCTGGTGCGAGAGCGTGTCCCAGATGTAGCCGTCCACCGCGCCGCCCTGCGCCAGGCCGGCTGCACAGGCCTCGATGACGCGGCGATGGCTCCAGGTAAAGAAGGCCTTGCGGAAAAATCGCCCGGGATCGTATCCCAGCCGCTTGATCGTGACCTGCGGCACCAGCCAGCCGGAATTGGAATCGGGGTCGGAATAGGCGAACACGCGGTCGCGCAGATCTGCAAATGTTTGGGTGCGCTTATCCTCTGAGGGAGTGATGAGGTAAGAGCGGTAAAGCGGGGTGCCCTGATAGCTCGGCACCGCCACAAGCGGCAGATTCTGTTTGTTGCGGACATAGGGATAACCGCACAGCCAGGCCAGGTCCAGTTTGCCCGCGAGCAGGAGTTCGGTGATTTCCCGGTAACTGGCACGCTGGACGAAGCGTACCCTGCGGCCAAGCCGGGTTTCGAGCCAGGTTTGCCAGGCGGCAAGGAATTGTGCCTGCTCGTCGAGAAACACCGGCGTGGTCCCGAACAACAGGGGCTGGGCGGCCTGTGCGGGTTGCAAACCGAGCGCGGCCAGGGCCGTTGCCCCGGCCAGCAGTTTGCGCCGCCTGCTATCGATGCCATCGGTCATGCGCCCATGGTACTAAACGGTAATACCCGGCCGTCAAGACTTGAGTCTTGTGTTACCAAACGGTAACGCCATGTCGGTTTATGTTCTTGTTTATTGGAGAAATTCATCCTGGCACGGCACGTGCACTTGGATAGGTTGCGATTGACCGCGCGCAACCCAGTCAGGAGGAAGCCATGACCCAGAACGTATCCCGCCGGGATTTCTTCAAGATGAGCGGCGGCCTGGCCGCCGGCACGGGCGCCGCCGTGGCCGGCCTTGCCAGCACCGGCGCCGAAGCCGCAGCGCCCAACACCCGCGCAACCTTGCCCTATCCGGCCAAGGCGGTGGGCAAGGCGGGCGGCATGAAGGTCAACGAGCCGGTGTCTTTCGGCTATCCCGATGCTTCCAGCCCCTGCCAGGCCATCAAGATGGGACAGGCGGTGCCGGGCGGGGTGGGGCCGAACCAGGACATCGTCGCCTACAGCATTTTGTGCACGCACCAGGGCTGCCCGACTTCCTATGACAGCAAGGACCGCTGCTTCAAGTGTCCCTGCCACTACAGCATTTTCGATGCCGAGAAAAACGGCCAGACCGTGTGCGGCCAGGCGCCGACAAGCCTGCCGCGCATCGTGCTCGAATACAACGCCAGGACCGACACGGTCACCGCCGTGGCCGTCGACGGCCTGATCTTCGGCCGCCAGGCCAACGCGCTGTAAATTAAGGAGAACAACAATGGCCAAAGCAAAAGATCGCATCGTTCTGCCGCCGGTCAACGCGCAGAAGACCAACCTGACCTGCCACTTCTGTATCGTGGGCTGCGGCTACCACGTCTACAAGTGGCCCGAAAATCAGGAAGGCGGCAAGGCCCCGCACCGGAATGCGCTGGGGCTGGATTTCCGCCGGCAACTGCCGCCGTTTTCGACCATCGCTTCCACCACCCAGCAGAACGTCGTCACTGGCAAGGACGGACGCCGCTACAACGTCCTTGTCGTGCCGGACAAGGAATGCGTGGTGAATGAGGGCGGCGGCTCGATCCGCGGCCTGCGCATGGCCAGCTACCTGTACGCCGAAGGCACGCCGACCGGCGAACGCCTGGCGCATCCGCGCCTGCACACCGGCGATCAGTGGCTGGAAACCGACTGGAACCAGGCGCTGGCAATCTACGCCGGCGTGACGAAGAAAATTCTCGACAACAAGGGCCCGCGCGAAATCGCCTTCGACACCTTCGATCACGGCGGCGCCGGCGGCGGCTTCGAGAACACCTGGGGCACCGGCAAGCTGATGTTCACCGCGCTGCAGACGCCGCTGGTGCGCATCCACAACCGGCCGTCCTACAACTCCGAGTGCCATGCCACGCGCGAAATGGGCATCATGGAGTTGAACAACAGCTACGAGGATGCGGAAGTCGCCGACTGCATCATGTGCATCGGCAACAATCCCTACGAAACCCAGACCAACTACTTCCTCCATCACTGGATGCCCAACCTGCAGGGCTCGACCGTGGACAAGAAGAAGAAATGGTTTCCGGGCGAGGAGGTCGGCGCCGGGCGCATCATCATCGTCGATCCGCGCCGCACGCCGACCATTGCAATTTGCGAAACCGCAGTCGGCAAAGACAGCGTGCTGCATCTTGACATCCAGCCCGGCACCGACGTGGCGCTGTTCAACGGCCTGTTCACCTACGTCATCGAGCAGGGCTGGATCGACAGGGACTTCATCGCCAGGCGCACCAAGGGCTTCGACGAAGCCGCCGCCGCCAACAAGATGAGCCTGGACGAATGTTCCGGGATTACCGGGGTATCGGTCGCCAAGCTCAAACAGGCGGCGGAATGGGCCTACAAGCCCAAGGCCGGCGGCAAGATGAAGCGCACCATGCATGCCTACGAAAAAGGCATCATCTGGGGCAACGACAACTACGCCATCCAGTCCTCGCTGCTCGACCTGGTCATCGCCACCCACAACGTCGGCGGCCGTCGCGGCACCGGTTGCGTGCGCATGGGCGGCCACCAGGAAGGCTATGCGCGCCCGCCGCACCCCACCGACGAGAAGCTCTACAACGACCAGGAGATCATCGCCGGCCGCGGCATGATGTACACGGCCTGGGCGGCCAACCCCTTCCAGTCGACCAACAACGCCGAGAACTTCCGCAAGGCGGTGTTGCGCCGCTCGGAAATCGTCAAGGAAGCCATGCGCCGTGCGCGCGGCGCCGGCACGGCCGAACTGGTCGATGCCATCTACGATTCCGTCGCCAACAAGGGCGGACTGTTTGTGACCGCGATCAACATCTACCCGACCAAGTTGGCCGAGGCGGCGCATCTGCTGCTGCCTTCGGTGCACCCGGGCGAGATGAACCTCACTTCCATGAACGGCGAGCGCCGCATGCGCCTGTCGCAGAAATTCATGGACGGCCCCGGCAGTGCGAAACCGGATTGCCTGATCGCGGCGGACATCGCCAATACGCTGAAGGCGATGTACGAGAAGGAAGGCAATGCCAGGATGGCCGACCGCTTCAAAGGCTTCGACTGGAAGACCGAAGAAGACGCCTTCAACGACGGTTTTCGCCTCATGGGCGCAAAGGATGTGGGCGGGGAAATCCATAGCCAGGGCGGCGATACCGGCAATCTGGCGACCTACGAACTGCTCGCCAGGGCCGGCAACAACGGGGTGCAGCTGCCGATCAAGGAAGTGAAGGGCGGCAAGCTCATCGGCACCGAGATGCTCTACACCGACAAGTTCGACACCGGCGACGGGCTGGCGCACTTCAAGCCATCGCCGTGGAAAGGCCTGCTGGCGCCGGTGCAGAAGCAGAAGGACAAGTACCGCTTCTGGGTCAACAATGGCCGCATCAACGAAGCCTGGCAGACCATGTACCACGACCAGTACAACCCGCAGATGAAGGAACGCTGGCCGATGGCCCCGGTGGAAATCAACCCGGTCGACGCTGCCGAACTCGGCATCGCCAACGGCGACATCGTCGAACTGTACAACGACTATGGTTCGACCTACGCCATGGCCTATATCACCGAAGATGCCAAGCGCGGGCAGGTGTTCATGCAGTTCGGGCACTACAACGGCATCCAGGGCGACGTCACCACCGAGGCGGTCGACCGCAATGTCGTGCCCTACTACAAGGGTACTTGGGCCAATCTGCGCAAGGCTACCAGCGGTGCCTACAAAACTACGGTGAGCTTCAAGTCGCGGCGCTATTCGAGCTGAGTCACATGCGGAGTGCCCCCTGAGCACTCCGCCGGCCCTCGGGCCGGCGGCGCGATGGGTGGCGCCATCGACAGCGCCGCCCGGGAGCGAATTGTCGGCGGCATTGACAATGGCGTCCACCGCGAGGGGGTGATGCCGGCACGGAGCGCGCGCGGCAGGGCGGGCATGTTCTGCCGGGGGCTCAGTCGCCGCTTTCTTCCGAGGGCGGGAGTTCTTCCGGCTCGGGCATGCGGCTGGCCAGCACCTTGTCGATGCGCTTGCCGTCCAGATCCACCACTTCCAGCCGCCAGTTTCCCCAGGTCGCAATATCGCCGGTCTGGGGCAGGCGTGCCAGCAGCCACATCACCATGCCGCCCAGGGTGTGGTAGCCGGCCTTGTCTTCCTCGGGCACGGTTTTCAGGCCCAGGCGGTCTTTCAGTTCGGGGATGGGGAGCATGCCATCCAGCAGCCAGGAGCCGTCTTCCCGCATCACCGCCCATGCTTCTTCATGGCTGCGCGGCGTGAACTCGCCGGTTACCGACTCGAGCACGTCGTGCAGGGTGGCCAGGCCCTGGACTTCGCCGTATTCGTCGACGACCAGGACCATCTGCGTGCCGGTGGCGCGGAAATGGTCGAGGAGTTCCATGCCGGTCAGGCTCTCGGGAACGAATACGCCGGTCTTGGCCAGGGCGGCGAGGTCGATGGGCTTTCCGCTCAGAGACAGGTCGAGCAGCTGCTTGGTGTTGACGATGCCGATCACCTCGTCCATGCCGCCTTTGCACACCGGGAAGCGCGAATGCTCGGAGTCCTGCACGATCCTGAGGTTTTCATCGAGCGGGAGTTCCACGTCAAGGCAGACGATGTCGGCGCGCGGAACCATGAGCGAACCCAGCAGACGCTCGTCGAGGCGAAAGACGTTGCGCACCATCTCGTGTTCCTGGCGCTCGATCACGCCGGCCACGGAGCCTTCCTCCAGCATGGCGTGGATTTCCTCCTCGGTGACGGCTGCAGCGGCTTGCCGGCTTCTGCCCATCAGGCGCAACAGGGTGTCGGTGGAAATGGACAGCAGCTGCACGAACGGCCTGGTGAGCACGGCCAGGAACCTGATCGGACGCGCTACCGCGCGCGCGATCGTTTCGGGATGGAATTGTGCAAGCCGCTTGGGCACCAGCTCGCCGATGACGATGGAAACATAAGTGATGATGACCACGACTAGGCCAGTCGCCGCGTAGTGGCTGATTATTTTTTCCAGCCCGAGGGTTTGAAGCCATACTGCCAGGGGCGCGGCGAGGGCGGCCTCGCCGACGATGCCGCTGAGGATGCCGATGGAGGTGATGCCGATCTGGACCGTGGAGAGGTAGCGGGTGGGCTCGTCGCCGAGTTCGATGGCGATGGCGGACGATTTGTCACCGTCCTCGGCGAGGCGCGCCAGCCTTGGCCGCCGTGCGGTGGCCAGTGCCAGCTCGGACATGGAGAACAGTCCGTTCAGCAGTATCAGGATGAGCAGGACCAGAATTTCCATGGCGTCTCCAGTCGCAACAACACCGTCGCTTCAAAAGGCATGCAGCCGGGCTGCATGCGCCAGCCTTATCTGACCGCCAGCAACTCCACTTCGAACACCAGGGTGGCATTGGGCGGAATGACGCCGCCGGCGCCGCGGCTGCCGTAGGCCATTTCCGGCGGGATGGTGAGCTTGCGCTTGCCGCCGACCTTCATGCCGGCCACGCCCTGGTCCCAGCCGGGGATGACCTGGCCGGCGCCGAGGCGGAAATCGAAGGGGTCGTTGCGGTCCTTGCTGGAATCGAACTTGGAGCCGTTGGTGAGCCAGCCGGTGTAATGCACGACCATGCTCTTGCCTGCAACGGCTTCGTCGCCGGTGCCGACGGTGAGGTCTTCGATGACGAGTTCGGGCATGTTTGCTCCTTTTTCAGATGGGTAAGAAAACCAGGCTCGCCACGTTGACGACCGTGAAGCGGATGGTGCGGCTGGTCTTGTCCTCGACGATGCGGGCGATCAAATCCTGCGAGGCGATCAGCTTGCCGAATTCGCGTTCGAAGCTGAGATTGGCGGCACCGTTGGGATCGACGCCATTGCTGAGCAGCAGCAGTTCGCCATTGGCATTCCTGGCGTTCGACAGGCGCCACACGGCGATTTCGATATTGCGCGCGGCATTGTAGAGCCTCTGCGGATCGAGGCTGTCCAGCACATAGATCTCGGTCTTGTGATTGTACGAGGCCATGACCATGGTCAGCAGCCCTTTCATCAAAGCCTCGATGCGGTCGCCGGCGTAATCCTCGCTTAAGGCGCTGTTGATGCCGGCCTGCCAGTCGAGATCGCGGCGCGACGACAGGTGCCAGTGATTGACCGGGCCGAAAATCTCGGCAATCGCACCGTCCAGATGGCCGGCGCCGTTTTTTTTCAGTTCGGACGGATTGCGGCGATAGAGCTTTTCCGTCAGCCGTTTCAGGCTGGCGATGGTCTCGCGCTGCACCAGTTCGGTGACGTCGTCCACATCGCTCTTGACGATGCCGGAGAGCTTCATGCCGCGTTCGGACGAACTGCCGTCCTTGTTGCGGATGGCGTTGTTCGAGCAGGCCGCAAGGCCCAGGCAGATCAAAACGATTGGAACGGTTTTCACTATGACGAACAGCTGACGGCGATTTCCCTGGCCCAGTCGGGCGGTTCCTTCGCATAGTCGTCGAATTCGGGCTGTTCGTCAAAGGGACGGGAAAGCAGGCTGCGCAGGCGCTCGATCTCGCCGTAATCGCGCTCGTCGCGGGCCTTGCGGATGGCGGTTTCGGCGAGATGGTTGCGCAGCACGTACTTGGGGTTGGCGCGATTCATCTTCACGGCGCGCGCCTTGTCATCGCTGCCGATTGCGCGCAGGCGCTCGCCATAGCCTTTTGCCCAGGCATCGAAGTCCTCGCGCGCGATGAAGAGGTCGCGCAAGCGCGCGTTCTTCGCATCCGCGCCGGAATCGAAACCGGCCAGGGCGCGGAACAGGATGGTGTAGTCCGTGCGGCTCTTCGCCATCAGGCCGAGCAGCCCGCTGACCAGCGGCGCGGACTCCTCCTCGAACGGCAGGCCGAGCTTGGCGCACATCAGCTTCATGTATTCGCCGGCGAAGGTCTCGCCGTAGCCCGAGAGCGCCGCCTTCGCGTCGTCCAGCTCCATCAGCGGCAGCAGGGCCTGGGCCAGGCAGGTGCAGTTCCAGGCGCCGATCTGCGGCTGCTGGTCGTAGGCGTAACGCCCATCGTGGTCGGAATGATTGCAGATGTAGGCCGGATCGTAGGCATCCATGAAGCCGTAGGGGCCGTAATCCAGGGTGAGGCCGAGGATGGACATGTTGTCGGTGTTCATCACCCC
>DCVO01000123.1 GCA_002327405.1 Thiobacillus sp. UBA2186
ACAAGACGCACGGCCACGTCAACCGCTTCCTCGACGTACAGGACGAAGTGCTGGAGGCCGAGCTCGAGGCGGCACGCGCGGCCACCTACGCACTGGCCGAAAAAATCGATCGAGACGGCGGCTTGCCGCACGTGAAGGAAACCCTGGAACTGCGGCTGGCAGGCAGCGAATTGAGCCTCAAGGCTGCCAATGCCGCGATGCTGCATCTTGGCGCCAAGGGCTATCTGTCGAACAATGCGGCGCAGAGAAGATTGCGCGAGGCCTACTTCATCGCCATCGTCACCCCGGCGATCAAGCACCTGCGCAAGGAGCTCGCCGAATTCGGCCAAGGCTGTGCCCTGTCCCAGCCCGAACGGGAGGAAGCATGATCCGCTTCGCGGTTTCTTTGACGGCCGACGAGGCGGCGGAAAGACTCGCCGCCGCCGTCGCGGCCTATCCCATGGGCCTGGTCGCCCACATCAACGGCCAGGCCAACTGCGCCAAAAAAGGCATCGCGGTGCCGGCCGACCAGATCCTGGAAGTGTTCCGCCCCGACTACGCCGTCAGGGTATGGGCCGCGGAAAAGGCCGCCGGCATCGACATCCCGCTGCGCATCTACCTGTACGAGCAGGACGGTCTGACCTGGATTGCGCACCGCACCGCCTCCGAAACATTCCAGCCTTATGCCAACCCGCGCCTCGACGCGCTTGGCATTGAGCTGGACGATATTTTCAAACAACTTCTGTCTGCACTCGATGCATGGAGACACCCATCATGAATCTGAACCCTGCCACTGCCGACTATTCCCCCGCTCCCGTTTTCCGAAAATGGGTCTGCATGGTCTGCGATTACGTCTACGACGAGGCGCTCGGCGACCCCGAGCACGGCCTCGCCCCCGGCACCCCTTTCGAGGCCATACCCGACGACTGGAGCTGCCCAGACTGCGGGGTGACCAAGGCCGACTTCTACACCTTCGACGAGTAAGGCGACATCGCGCCGCCCGCCCTCGTCAGAGAGCCCCCGATTTCCATCAAACTCATTCACAAAGAGGACAGGAGGACAAGAGGAAGGGCATGGACAGGTTTTACTCCTGTCCTCTTGTCCTCTTTGTTCAATCCGGCATTTCAATAACCCACCCGCGCGGGGCCTGAGTCGACCGAAACTTCGATTTCGGGAATCCCTGCCGCCCCGGTAAAATGCGGCGGCATGATCCTCTACATCCACGGATTCAATTCCACCTCCGGTTCCGGCAAGGCGCAGGAACTTAGAAAGTGGCTGGAAGCGCAAGCGCGCGGCCATGAATGGGCCTGCCCGGACCTGCCGCACCAGCCCGCGGCCGCCATCGCGGATCTGTCGCGCGTCATCGAGTCGGCCAAGGAACCGGTCAAGCTGATCGGCTCCTCGCTGGGCGGCTTCTACGCCGCCGTGCTGGCCGCGCGCTACGGCCTCAGGGCGGTGCTCATCAACCCCGCCGTGCATCCGCAATTGCTGCTGCGCGATGCGCTCGGTCCGCAGAAGAACTGGCACACCGGCGAGGAATACGAATTCACCCGGTCGCACCTCAATGCGCTGGCCGCCATGGACCAGCCCGCGCCGGCGCAGCCCACCAACCTGCTGCTGATGGTGGAAACCGGCGACGAAGTGATCGACTACAGGGACGCAGTGGCCTACTACCGCGAAGCCCACCAGATCATCCTGCAGGGCGGCGACCACGGCTTCACCCGCTTCGTCGACCTGCTGCCGTTTATCGATAGTTTTTAAGAACCCCCGATTAACAGGGAGGTTAAGAGAGGCATGGGAGTAAACACTTTCCGTACCTCCCTTACCTCCCCTTCCTCCCTGTAAATATATGTTTGTTTTTTACGAAGAAGACGGCCAGTTCAAGGCCGGCCGCGTCATGGCCGACAACGAAGCCTCGCTGCAGGTGGAAGCCGCCACGGGCAAGCGTTCGAAAATCAAGTCGGACAGGGTCTTCCTGCGCTTTGCCGCCCCCGAGCCAACCGCCTTCCTGGAGGCCGCGCACAAGGTGCGCGACGAAGCCGATGCGGATTTCCTGTGGGAAGCCGCCGGCACCGAGGAGTTCGACTACCTGAAACTGGCCGAAGAGTATTTCGGACGCGCGCCGCAGCCCGTCGAGGCCGCCGGCATTCTCATGCGCCTGTTTGACGCGCCCATGCATTTTTACAAGAAGGGGCGCGGACGCTTCAAGCCGGCGCCTGCGGAGAGCCTCGCCGCGGCCAAGGCCAGCGCGGAAAGAAAAACGCGCGAAACGGCTCAGATCGAGAACTGGAAGAACGATCTCGTCGACGGCAGGCTGCCCGCCTGGGACGCGGACATCCATCGCCTGCTCTTCAAGCCCGACAAGAACACCCTGCCCTGGAAGGCGCTGGATGCCGCCTGTACGCAAACCGGCGAAACAAGCCTGCACCTTCTCCATCGCTGCGGCGCCATCGCCGACATCGAAGCCCTGCACAAGGCGCAGTTCCTGCTCGAATATTTCCCCAGGGGCACGGGTTTCCCGGAAATTGCCGAACCTTTCGACCCGCCCGGCCTGCCGGAAGCGGAGGTCGCCGCCTTCAGCATCGACGATGCCGCCACCACCGAAATCGACGATGCCTTCTCGCTGCAGTTCAAGCCCGAGGGCGGCGTGCGCGTAGGCATCCACATCGCCTGCCCGGCGCTGGGCATTCCGCCCGGTTCGCAGCTCGACGACATCGCGCGCGCAAGGCTTTCCACGGTTTACTTCCCCGGCGACAAGATCACCATGCTGCCGGAGGCGGTGATCAACCATTACACCCTGATCCAGGGCCAGCATTGTCCGGCATTGTCGATGTATCTCGACGTGGCGACGGACTTTTCCGTCCAGCACATGGAGACGCGGCTGGAGGCCGTGCGCATCGCCGACAACCTGCGCCACGAAACGCTTGATGTTCAGTTCAACGAGGACAGCATCGGCCACGCAGAGGACTATCCCTACAAGCGCGAGCTCGAATGGCTGTGGGGTTTCGCCAGCACACTGGAAGCCGCGCGCGGCGCCGCCAACCAGACCAACCGCCAGGACTACAACTTCAGGATCGAACGCGACGATGAGGGCAAGGCCCGCGTGGCCATCGTGCCGCGCAAGCGCGGCAGTCCCATCGACAAGGTGGTGGCCGAGTTGATGATCCTGGCCAACAGCCGTTGGGGCACCTGGCTCAAGGAGAAAGGCGTGCCGGGAATCTTCCGCAACCAGAGCATGGGCAAGACGCGCATGGCCACCCAGCCCGGCATCCACCAGGGACTGGGGGTGGAGAATTACGCCTGGTCGAGCTCGCCGCTCAGGCGCTATGTCGACCTCATCAACCAGCGCCAGATCCTGAGCCTGGCACAGGACGTGGCGCCCCCCTACGGTCCGCGCAACGATTTCCTGTTCGCCACGGTGCGCGATTTCGAGCTGACCTACGACGCCTATGCCGACTTCCAGCGCCGCCTTGAACGCTACTGGTGTCTGCGCTGGCTGCTGCAGGAAAACGTCAGCGAAATCACCGCCAATATCATCCGCGACGACCTTGCGCGCCTGCACGGCCTGCCCATGGTGGTGAAGGCGCCTTCGCTGCCGCCCGGCCTGGCGGCGGATACGGTCGTGCGCTTCACGCTTTCGAACATCGACCTGCTGGCCCTGGAACTGCATGCGGAATATGCTGGTTTGATTGAGCCGGCTTCCGTAGAATCGGGCTAGTTGTTCCAAGACACCTGCATGCCAGACTCGACTTACCCATCACAGCTCGCCGCCCCCAGCCAGCGCGACATGCGCATCGCGCTGGCCTTGATGGCTTCTTTCGCGCTGCACGGCATCGTCCTGTCCACCCAGTTCACCCTGGTCAACCCTCGCCATTTCGAGGACCTCACCCCGCCCATGGAAGTGGTGCTGGTCAACGCCAAGACCCGCGAGGCGCCGCTCAATCCGGATGTGCTGGCGCAAGTCGACCTGGCAGGCGGCGGCAACGTGGACGAGGACCGCAGGGCCAAGAGCCCGCTGCCCTACAAGCCGCGGCCGGCCGAAGACAGCGCAGAAGCCGCACAGGCCCGGGTGAAACAGCTCGAAGAACAGGCGCGCCAGTTGCTGACCCGACTGCAAAGCCAGGCTGCCGTGGACGCCGCCCCGCAGTCTGCGCCGCGCCGCGAAGTCGACAGCGCCGATCTGATGCTGCAGGCCTCCGAGGCCGCCAGGCTTCAGGCCCAGATCTCGCGCAACTGGGAGGAATATCAGAAGAGACCACGCCGTGACTTCACCGGCGCCAGCGCCAAAAGCTATGCATACGCTCGCTATGTCGAGGACTGGGCGGCCAAGGTAGAGAAGGTTGGCAACCTCAATTACCCCGAGGTGGCCCGTCGACAACGCATCTACGGCAGCTTACAACTGACTGTCTCCCTCTATGCTGACGGCACAGTGGAAAATATCGAAATTTACAAAACCTCCGGCTCGAAAGTGCTGGATCAGGCCGCCATCAATATCGTCAACCTGGGAGCACCTTATGCACCATTTCCACGAGAAATGCGCGAGGCCATCTGGAAAGCCAGCGGAGCGCCGATCGCCTTTGCCAACCAAAGTGGCCGCGAAATCGCATTCAGCATCACCCGCACCTGGACCTTCACCCGCTCCGACCAGCTCGTCGGCTCCGAATAAACAATTTTAATCGGACCATTCGGTCTATTTTTGCTCCGGTGATAGAATATGCGGCTTTGCTGATATTCTGAACTTTCTGGAGCGCGCCATGCATCTCGGAACCACCCTCACCCAATTCATCATCGAAGAACAGCGCCGCATTCCCGGCGCCACCGGCGAATTCACCGGCCTCCTGAACGACGTCGCCACCGCCTGCAAGATGATTTCCAACGGCGTCAACCACGGCGGCCTCCTGGGCGTGCTGGGCGCGGCCGGCACCGAAAACGTGCAGGGCGAAGACCAGAAGAAGATGGACGTCATCTCCAACGAGATCTTCCTCAAGCGCAACGAATGGGCCGGCCACCTCGCCGCCATGGCGTCCGAGGAAATGGACGAGATCTACCAGATTCCCGAAGGCAACCCGCGCGGCAAGTACCTGCTGATGTTCGATCCGCTCGACGGCTCCTCCAACATCGACGTCAACGT
>DCVO01000056.1 GCA_002327405.1 Thiobacillus sp. UBA2186
GCCAGCTTTTTGAACCAGAACCGGGTGATCTCGGTCAGCACCGCGCCCTTGCCCGGGATGGGCGTGGGCATCACCACGTCGAAGGCGGAGAGGCGGTCGGTCGTCACCATCAACAGGCGCTTGTCGTCCACGGCGTAGATGTCGCGCACCTTGCCCTTGGAAATCAGCGGCAGGCTTTTGATGGAAGTTTCGAGCAGGGCAGACATGGCGGAAACGGACTGGGAAAAGCCTGGATTATACCCGCCGGGCTGTCCCAAATTTGCCGGCAGGCCGGCATAGACCGGGCTGTTCACATAGGCTTCGCGCAGGTGGCGGATCGCCACTAACAGCGCCGCCGCCATGGGCAGCGCCAGCAGCACGCCGAAGAAGCCGAACACCTGGCCGAAGGCCGCCAGCGCAAAGATCACCGCTACCGGGTGCAGGCCGATGCGATCGCCCACGAGCCAGGGCGTCACCACCATGCCTTCCAGCGCCTGGCCGAGCATGAACACGCCCAGCACCGGCAGCACGCCCATCACCGACTGGAATTGCAAGGCCGCTTCCAGCACGCCCAGCACCAGGCCCAGGGTCGCGCCGACGAAGGGAATGAAGCCGAGCATTCCGGTGATGATGCCGATGGGCAGGGCGAAATCGAGGCCCGCGAGAGACAGGCCCACCGAATAGAACACGCTCATCGCCAGCATGACCGAAAGCTGTCCGCGCAGGAATTCCGACAGCACGCGGTCGATGTCGCGCGCGATGCGGGCGATCCGCTCGTGCCAGGGGCGCGGGATCAGTTCGTCGACCTTCCTGATCAGTCCGTCCCAGTCGCGCAGCAGATAGAAAGTCACCACCGGCACCAGCAGGAGGTTGATGGCTGCCGCCAGGAGGGCCGAGGCCCCGCTGCCCAGCTTGGGCAGGAAGTGCTGCGCCGCGCTGCCCGCGCTTTGCGCATGCTCGGCGATCCAGTTGCGCACGGACTCCATGTCGATGTCGGCGGAAATACCGAAGATACCGGTGAGCATGGGCATGACCTCGAACTGGATCCAGCCCAGATAATCCGGCAGACGCTCGATCAGCAATTGCGCCTGGCTGATGAACATCGGCACCACCATCAGCACCAGGCCGACCGCCAGCAGGCCTGCGACGATGAGCACGGCGAGTGCGGCCAGGCTGCGGATAAGCCCTATTTTTTCCAGCCGGTCGGCCAGCGGGTCGAGGATGTAGGCGAGCAGCACCCCCGCCAGGAAAGGGGTCAGCACCGGGGCCAACAAATAAATCAGGCCAGTCAGTACCAGCAGGCTGGCGAGCGCCAGCCAGGGCAAATTGTCTGAACGGTTGAGCATGGCGGTAAAATACCGTTTTTCGTGAAAACCCGAGTCTAAAGTGACTTCCATTTCCTACAAAGACGCCGGTGTCGACATCGACGCCGGCGACGCCCTGGTCGAACGCATCAAGCCGCTGGCAAAGGCCACCATGCGTCCCGAGGTGCTCACCGGCATCGGCGGCTTCGGCGCCGTGGTCGAAATCGCCAAGAAATTCAAGGAACCGGTGCTGATCTCCGGCACCGACGGCGTCGGCACCAAGCTCAAGCTCGCCTTCATGCTGAACAAGCACGACACCGTCGGCATCGATCTGGTGGCCATGAGCGTGAACGACATCCTGGTGCAAGGCGCGGAACCGCTGTTCTTCCTCGACTACTTCGCCACCGGCAAGCTCGAACTCGACACCGCCGAGGCCGTCATCCGCGGCATCGCCGACGGCTGCAAACAGGCCGGCTGCGCGTTGATCGGCGGCGAGACCGCCGAAATGCCTTCCATGTACCCGGACGGCGAATACGACCTCGCCGGCTTCGCCGTGGGCGTGGCGGAAAAATCCAGACTCATCGACGGCTCCACCATCCAACCCGGCGACGTGGTGCTGGGTCTCGCTTCCAGCGGCTGCCACTCCAACGGCTATTCGCTGGTGCGCAAGCTCGTCGAAGTCTCCGGCGCCGACCTCAAGGCCGACTTCCACGGCCGCCCCTTCGGCGAAGTGCTGATGGCGCCGACCCGCATCTACGTGAAGCCCCTGCTCGCGCTGATGGAAAAACTGCCGGTCAAGGGCATGGCCCACATCACCGGCGGCGGCCTCACCGGCAACATCCCGCGCGTGCTGCCCGACAGCTGCGCGGTGGAACTCAAGCGCAGCGCCTGGAACCGGGGCCCGCTGTTCGACTGGCTGCAGAAGACCGCGCAGATCGATAATGCGGAAATGTACAAAACCTTCAACTGCGGCATCGGCATGGTCGTCGTGGTCGCGCCCGAACACGCGGAAGCCGCCATGGCCCACCTCAAGGCCAGCGGCGAAAGCGTTTCCCGCATCGGCGAAGTCGTTGCGCGCAGCGGGAACAGCGACCAGGTTGTCATCGAGTAACTGCTTTTACAAAGAGGACAGGAGGACAAGAGTAAACCCATGAGATTTCCTCTTCCTGTCCTCCTGTCCTCCTTGTTCATTCCTCAATGATTAAAACCGTCGTGCTCCTCTCCGGCCGCGGCAGCAATTTCAAGGCCCTGCTGGAAGCGGACCTGCCCGTCACCTTCACCGCCGCCATCAGCAACCGGCCCGATGCCGCCGGCCTCGAATACGCCCGCGCGCGCGGCATTCCCGCGATCGCGCTCGACCACAAGCACTACCAGACGCGCGAAGAATTCGACGCGGCCCTGATCCATGCCATCGACGGCACCGGCGCCGACCTCGTCATTCTCGCCGGCTACATGCGCATCCTCACCAAGGCCTTCGTCGAACACTATGCCGGCCGCCTCATCAACATCCATCCCTCGCTGCTGCCGATGTTCCCCGGGCTGCGCACGCATGAAGCCGCGCTCAGGGAAGGCGTGAAGATCCACGGCTGCACCGTGCATTTCGTCACCGCCGAACTCGACCACGGCCCCATCATCATCCAGGCCGCCGTGCCAGTGTTGCCCGACGATGGCCCGGACTCCCTGGCCGCGCGCGTGCTGGCGCAGGAACACCGCATCTACCCGCAGGCGGTGCGCTGGTTCGCAGAGGGGAAACTGGCCATTTCGGACGGCCGCGTGAACGTGCGCGAAGATGGAGTGTCTCAATGGGTGTTAGCCGCCTCCTGAAACAAAGATGAAAATCCTTATCGCGCTGCTGCTTGCGCTCGTCTCCATCGCCGTTCCGGCGCAGGGTCCGCAGCAATTCGAGCTGATCTACCGCTTTGCCTTCAACGGCCAGTACGTCGGCAACGTCACCGACCGCTTCACGCGCGAGGGCAGCCGCTATCGCCTCTCCAGCGTCGCCAGTCCCGACCGGAAGCTCGCCTTCCTGTTGCCCGTGCTCACGCTCACCAGCGAAGGCGTGATCCAGTCCGGCAGCTTCGTGCCCTCGCTCTACAAACAGGTGCGGAGCAACGCGCCCGAGAAGGCCGTGATGTCCGAATTCAACTGGACGAGCAGGCAACTCACCCACCATTACAAGGGCAGGGCCATACAGACCGAGCTGCCCAAGGGCACTCAGGATGCCCTGACCCAGCTCTATGCCTTCACTCTCGCCGGAAAGGTGCCGCCGCAACTGGAATTCTCCGTCAGCAACGGCCGCAAGCTCATCAACTACCGCTACGAAAAGCTGCCCGGCGGACGCATGACCACGCCGCTCGGCACGTTCGAAGTCATCGAATACCGCCGCATCGCCCGGCCCGACGAAAACGCCATCTCGGTCTGGATCGCGCCCGCCCTGCATCATCTTCCGTTGCGCATCCGCGTGCGCGAGGAATCCGGCCTTTTCGACCAGCAACTCATTCGCCTCAATTACAAAGCGACATGAGCCCGCCCAGCCAGCGCCGCGGCTATTTGACCCTGCACACGGTCGGGCGCGCATTCTGGATCGGGCTGGCCGCCTCGCTTGCCCTGCATGCGTTTTTCCTGGCCAAGGGCAAATTCCCGCAAGCCCTGCTGGACGATTCGCCGCCCCTGGAAGCGCGCCTCGAACCCGAGGCGTTCGACGCCGTCAAACTGCCCGAGCCGGAACCCGTCAGCGAAGCGGCCGCCCCGCCCCCCCCCAGGCCAGCGCCCGAACCGCCGCCGCAACAGGCCGCGCCCGAGCCGCCGCCGCAACAGGCCGCGCCCGAGCCGTTTCCCGATTTGCCCGTCATCCCGCAGGATGCGCCGCCGGCCCCGCCCGCGCCAGCTGCCCAGCCTGCGCCTCCGCTGCCGCAGGCAGAGCCGCCGCCCGCCTCCGCCCAGCCATACGCGCTGCTGACCCAGGCCGCGGAACGCATCCGCAACCTGCCGCCGCGCGTCGAAATCGTGTATGAACTCAAAGGCATGCTGAGCGGCCGCCAGACACACAGGTGGGAACGCAGCGGCCAGCGCTACACGCTCGAAGCCGTGTCGGAAGCCACCGGCCTGACCAGCCTGTTCCTGGGCGGACAGTTGATCCAGAAAAGCAGCGGGCGCATCGGCGCGCTCGGCCTGATGCCCGACCTATATGAAATACAGCGGCCGAGCGGCAAGAACGAAACCCTGGAATTCAAATACGCAGACAACCTCATCGAGTCCAGCCGCGCCGATCCCAGGCGCGGCACGCGCACCCGCCAGCTGCCGATACTGCCCGGCGCCCAGGATCCGCTGAGCTCGATCTACCAGTTGGCCATGGCCGCGCAGGACGGCAAGGATGGACTCATCGTTGCCGCCAGCAGCAAGAAGGTGCAAGGCTACCCCTACCGCATGCTCGGCACGGAAATCCTGCGCACCCCGCTGGGCGAGATGAAGACCTTCCACGTGACGCGTGCGGGCGACCCCGGGAAAAGCGACACGCACCTGTGGCTGGCGCCGGATCGCCACGCGCTGCCGGTGAAAGTCAGCTTCGTCGACGACGAAGGCACGGAATGGGTGCTGGAAGCGGTCAGCATCCGGACGCAGTAAGCGCCGGAATGCCCGGCGACGGCTAGCCCTTGTTGCGCGCGGCCTCGTATTCGACGAACCAGCGGTAGGCCTGCCGCAGCCCTTCTTCCAGCGGCATCGACGGCTGCCAGCCCAGCGCCCTCAGCCGGCTGACATCCAGCAGCTTGCGCGGCGTGCCGTCGGGTTTCGAGGTGTCGAACACGATCTCTCCTTCGTAGCCAATCACCGTTTTCACCCGTCCGGCCAGCTCCGCAATGGTCAAATCCTCCCCCACCCCGATGTTCACCAGCGGCGGCAGGCCGTCGTTGCGGTCCTGGCCCAGCAGCGGAACGAACTGCGCATCCGGCAGGCCCATCAGAAACACGCAGGCATCTTCTTCTCCCACTCCCACGCATGCCCCACGATGACATCGAGGTCGGCGTATTGCGGCTGCCAGCCCAGCACGCTTCTCGCGCGCTCGCTGTTGGCGACGAGGCGGGCGGGGTCGCCGGGGCGGGGCGGGCTCTCCTTCACTGCGATGGGCTGGCCGGTGATGCGGCGCGCGGCGTCGATGACCTGCTGCACCGAGAAGCCGTTGCCGTTGCCCAGGTTGAAGGCGTCGCTGTCGCCGCCGGCGGCGAGTTTGTCCAGCGCCAGCAGGTGGGCCTGGCACAGGTCCATGACGTGGACGTAGTCGCGGATGCAGGTGCCGTCGGGGGTGTCGTAGTCGCGGCCGAAGACGGCGATGTCGGGGCGGCGTTTGGATGCGGCCTGCAGCACCAGCGGGATGAGGTGGGTTTCGGGCTGGTGGCGTTCGCCCAGCTCGCCTTCGGGGTCGGCGCCGGCGGCGTTGAAGTAGCGCAGGCACACGGACTTGAGGCCGAAGGCGCGGTCGTAGCCGGCCAGGGCCTGTTCCACCATCCATTTGGAGATGCCGTAGGGGTTGATGGGGCGCGCGGGGTGGGCTTCGTCGATGGGCACGTAGTCGGGCTCGCCGAAGATGGCGGCAGTGGACGAGAAGATGAAGCGCTTGACGTTATGCGCGACCATGGCGTCGAGCAGGTTGAGGGTGTGGCTGAAGTTGTTGCGGTAGTAGAGGTCGGGCCTTGCCACCGATTCGCCCACCTGGATGGAGGAGGCGAAGTGCATGACGCCGACGAAGGCGTGGCGTTTGAAGACTTCATCCAATGCGGCACGGTCGGCGAGGTCGGCGTGGACGAATTCGCCGCCGCTGACGGCGTCGCGGTGGCCGGTGGCAAGGTTGTCGAGGGTGACGACCTTGTGGCCTGCGGCGAGCAGCAGCTTGACCATGTGCGAGCCGATGTAGCCGGCGCCGCCGACGACGAGGATGGGGTTGTTCATGTCAGGGGGCAAGGTTCAAGGTCCAGGTGGCAGGGCATGTTGCCGGGCCTGGTTTGACTGGATCGCCACGGCCTGAGGCCTCGCGATGACGGCTGAGGTTGCTGGACCTTGGTTGGGCTGGATCGCGGCGCTGCGCTGCGATGACGATTCCACCCCGGCCGTCACTGCGGGGAGCGAAGCGACGCGGCAGTCCAGTTACCCCCTTGTCAAAGGGGATGGCGCGCAGCGCCGGGGGATTTTTCTGGGTCGCCGCGGCCTGCGGCCTTGCGATGACGGAGGTGGCGGGCATCATTCGTTGGGCCTTGCCGCTGCGCCGGATTCGAGGTCGCCTTGGAGGGATTCGATTTCCTTGCGGATGGCTTCGAATTCGGCTTGCTTGCGCTTGAGGAAGGCGAGGGTGATGCGGGT
>DCVO01000139.1:0-136 GCA_002327405.1 Thiobacillus sp. UBA2186
GCGCGGCCGGTACCACCGGGATCGGCTCCTGGGTCATGTCGATGCCCCATTCCGACAGCTGGCGGAAGATGTTGGGGAAATGCTCGATGATGAACCTGGCCGGCTTGTGCGAGATGTCGAGATAGACGCAGTCGAG
>DCVO01000139.1:194-6586 GCA_002327405.1 Thiobacillus sp. UBA2186
TACAGGCAGGTGGGGTGGAACTGGATGAATTCCATGTTGCCCACCCGGCAGCCTGCGCGCCAGGCCATGGCGATGCCGTCGCCGGTCGAAGTGTCCGGGTTGGTCGTGTAGAGATAGACCTTGCCGGCGCCGCCGCTGGCCAGCACCACATAGCCGGCTGAGAAGGTTTCCACCCGGCCGGTGGCGTTGTTCAACGCATACACGCCGTAGACGCGGCGCTCGTCGCCGCCGGTGTGGCGCCCGGTGATGAGGTCGATGGCGAGGTGGTTTTCCAGCAGGCTGATGTTGGGGTGGCTGCGGATGCGCTCTGCGAGCGAGGTCTGCACCGCGCGTCCGGTGGCGTCGGCAGCGTGCACGATGCGCCGTTCGCTGTGGCCGCCTTCGCGGGTGAGGTGGTAGCTGGCGGATTTGCGGTCGTGGGTGAAGGCCACGCCCTGGGCTGCCAGCCAGTCGATCATTTCCCTGCCCTGGCTGACCACGAAGCGGGTGACGTGTTCGTCGCAGAGGCCGGCGCCGGCGACCAGGGTGTCGCGGATATGGGCCTCCACCGAGTCGTGGCTGTCGAGCACGGCTGCAATGCCGCCCTGTGCCCAGGCGCTGGCGCTGTCCAAGAGCTCGCGCTTGGTCAGGATGGTGACATGCTTGTGCTCCGCGAGATGGAGCGCGGTGGTGAGGGCAGCGAGGCCGCTGCCGATGATGAGGACTTCGCTGCTGTGCATGATTGGTTGCTAATCATAAAGGCGGAAAGGCCCTGAAGACCCCGCCAGACTGAACTTTTTTTGCGGCTGCAGGTCGGAAAAGGCGTAATACGCTCGCATATACTAAGCAAAACAAGGATGTTGTCAGGGGGAACTGTGGAACGCGAGGTTGACCAGGAACTGGTCGAACGTGCGCAAAAAGGCGACAAGCGGGCTTTTGAACTGCTGGTGATGAAATACCAGCGCAAGCTCGCTCGCCTGCTGTCGCGCATGGTGCGCGATCCGGCCGAGATCGAGGACATCACCCAGGAGTCCTTCATCAAGGCCTACCGCGCGTTGCCCCAGTTCCGCGGCGAGAGCGCGTTTTATACGTGGCTGTACCGCATTGCGGTGAATACTGCCAAGAATTACCTGGTGGCGCGCGGACGGCGGGCGCCGACCACGACGGAGTTCAGCAGCGAAGAAGCGGAAGGCTTCGAGGATGCCGAACTGCTGCGCGACATCGCCACGCCGGACGCGGAACTGCAGACCAAGCAGATCGCGAATGCGGTGAACAAGGCGGTCGAGGCGCTGCCGGAAGAGTTGAGGACGGCCATCACGCTGCGCGAGATCGAGGGCCTGTCGTACGAAGAGATCGCGCAAATGATGGATTGCCCGATCGGCACCGTGCGCTCGCGGATTTTTCGCGCGCGCGAGGCGATTGCGGAGAAAATACGCCCCATGCTGGGCACCAGCAAGGACAAGAGGTGGTGATCATGAAAACCCTGCATAAACATGCATTGACTGAAGCCGCGAAAACCGACTGGCTGTCCGGCCTGATGGACGGCGAGGCCGATACCCATGAACTGGAAGCCGCCATCAGGCGACTCTGCCAGGACGAAGCCGCCCAGGAGCGCTGGATGCTGTATCACGGTATCGGCGATGCCATGCGCGGCATGCCGTCGCTCTCAGAGGATTTCAACTCGGCTTTCCATGATCGCCTGGCCGCCGAGCCTACCGTGCTGGCGCCGCGCCTGCGACGCTACGCCGCACCGGCGGCCATGGCGCTGGCGGCATCGCTGGCGGTGGTTTCGGTGGTGACCTTGATGCCCGGGATGGGCGCAAACCAGTCCGGCAGCCAGCGGATTGCACAAAGCGCACGCCCGCGCAGCATGGAAACGCAGATGGCGCCTTACCTGGTGGCGCATCAGGAGTTCTCGCCCATGGCGGTGGCTTCGCCGTACCAGCGTGCAGTGATGAGCGTGGACGAGCCGGCCAAATGAGGCTGCCCCTATCGTTGCTGGCCGCACTGTTTGGGGGGCTGGTGCTGATTGGCCAGCTTGCGCATGCCGCGGATGCCGTCGAATGGCTTTCCCAGGCCAACAAGGCCGCGCGTCAGCTCGATTACACCGGCACCTATGTCTATCGCCACGGCGAGCATGAGGAAGTGCTGCGGGTGTCGCAGCGCGTCGACGGCAAGCAGGAGCGGCAGAAAATCGAAGTGCTGGACGGTCCGCACCGCGAGTTCATCCGCATCAACGACGACGTGTATTGCCACCTTGCCGACGGCAAGACGGTGCGTGTCGACAAGAGCGCAGTACAGCGTTTCTTCCCTGCGGTCGTGCCCAGCGACCCGGTTCGTCTCAACGCTTACTACATTCTCAAGCTGGGCGGCAGCGGCAAAGTGGCGGGGCGCGAATGCCAGATCGTCATGCTTGAGCCGCGCGACCCGTACCGCTATACCCACATGATCTGGGTGGACCGCGCCACTTCGCTGCCGCTGAAATCGCAAACCGTGAATAACCACGGGATTCCGCTTTCGACCTTCGTGTTTACCGAGATCGAAATCGGCAAGCGGCCGGACAAGGCACTGTTCGATGTACGCACGGCAGGCAAGCGCACGCAGGCCGCCGGCGTGACCATGGGGGCGCTGGATGACGTCTGGCAGATCGCCCCGCCGCCGGGTTACGTGCGCATACTCGAGTCCATGCGCCC
This sequence comes from Thiobacillus sp. UBA2186, assembly GCA_002327405.1. Lineage (GTDB taxonomy): Bacteria > Pseudomonadota > Gammaproteobacteria > Burkholderiales > Thiobacillaceae > UBA6918. The sequence goes on from DCVO01000139.1 coordinate 2,867, forward strand.
CCTTCCCGGCATCAAGACCCCCGTGCTGCACAGCGTGTATTCCGACGGCATGAGCAACCTGTCGGTTTTCATCGAACCGATTCTTGACGGCGACGAGGTCGGCCTGGAAGGCCTTTCCACCGAGGGGGCCATGAGCGTCTACGGCCGGCGCGTTGAGGGACACAAGGTGACGACGCTGGGCGAGGTGCCGCCTGCAGCCCTGCTGGAGACGGCCAACTCGGTGCGGAAAAAGTAAAAATCTTCTTACACAGAGGGAGCGGAGGTAACAGGGGAAGGCAAAAGCATAGAGCAGGATTTCCTCTGATCTCTCTGCTTCCTCTGTGTAAATTGAGTTTGGATATTGATAATGCTTGAACAACACGCGATTGTATTGAAAACCCAGGGTGGTACAGCCTGGGTGGAGGCGCGCGAGTCCGGCACCTGCGGCAGCTGCGGTTCGGGCGGCTGTTCCACGCGCCGGCTGGCCGATCTGTTTGGCCGGCGCGAGCGCGCTTTTCCAGTGGACAATGTACTGCAGGCCAATGCGGGCGAGCGGGTGGTGATCGGCATCCCCGCCGGCGCGTTGTGGAAGTCGGCGTTCCGGCTTTACGGTCTGCCGCTGTTGCTGCTTTTTGCGGGAGGCTTTGCCGGACAGCATGCCGGCGGCGACCCTGGCGCGGTCATGGGCGCAGTTGCCGGTTTGCTGCTGGCGGCGCTGGCGCAAAAACTCAATGGCTTCTCGAAGACCTGGCAGCCGATCATGCTGCGGCGTGCGGACGAGTTTTCCTTTATCTCTAAATCATGTTGAAGAGGTTGGTCATGAAGCATTCCATTCTCAACGGCGTATCCGGCGCAGTCTCGTTGTTCGCTGTCCTGCTGTCCGCCGCGCCTGTGCAGGCGGCGGCAGTGGACGTTGCCGATCTGGTCGAGAAGCACGGGCCGGCGGTGGTCAACATCAGTACGACCAAAATCGTCCAGCAACGTGCTCCCGGCGCTTTTCCGTTTTCGGAAGAAGACGAGATGTTCGATTTCTTCCGGCGCTTTTTCCCGCCCGGCACCAGTCCGCGCGGCGGGCCGATGCGTGAAATTCCCGCGCATGGCGCCGGCTCCGGTTTCATCGTCAGCGGCGACGGCTACATCCTGACCAACGCCCATGTGGTGCAGGGCGTGGACGAGGTGACGGTCAAACTCATCGACAAGCGCAAGTACACCGCCAAGGTGGTCGGCTATGACACCCGCACCGACATTGCAGTGATCAAGATCAACGCCAGCAAGCTTCCCGCCGTCACCATCGGCGACCCCGACAGGCTGCGGGTGGGCGAGGCGGTGGTGGCGATCGGCTCCCCGTTCGGCTTCGAGAACAGCGTGACTTCCGGCATCGTTTCCGCCAAGGGCCGCTCGCTGCCGTCGGAAAGCTATGTGCCTTTCATCCAGACCGATGTCGCCGTCAACCCCGGCAACTCGGGCGGGCCGCTGTTCAANNCAGATCTACAGCCGCAGCGGCGGCTACCAGGGGTTGTCCTTCGCCATCCCGATCGACCTGGCCATGGAGGTCGCCAACCAGTTGAAGACCACCGGCAAGGTTTCGCGCGGCTGGCTGGGCGTGGCCATCCAGGAGGTGAGCTCCGACCTGGCCGAATCCTTCGGTCTCGACCGCCCGCACGGTGCGCTGGTTGCCGAAGTGCAGGAGGGCAGCCCGGCAGCCAAGGGCGGCCTGCTGGCATCCGATGTGGTGCTGAAATTCGATGGCAAGCCGATCGAAAGTTCGGGCGATCTGCCCCGCATTGTCGGCAACACCAAGCCGGGTACCCAATCGGTGGTGCAGGTATGGCGCAATCGGGCGGCCAAGGAATTGAATGTCGTGGTCGGCGAGATGCCGGCCGAGGACAAGGCGGCCTACGGTTCGGGCGATCAGAAATCCTATTCGCGCGGCGGTCTGGTGCTGTCCGAGCTGACGCCGGCGCAGCGCAAGGAACTCAAGATCAGCGGCGGCCTGCTGGTGCAGGAGGCCGCGGGCGACGCGTTGCGGGCCGGCATCCGCGAGGGCGACATCATCCTGGCCGTGAACAACACCGAAGTGCGCACGGTCGAGCAATTCCGCAAGCTGATCGGTGCGGTGGCCGTGGGCAAGAGCGCCGCCATCCTGGTGCGGCGCGGCGATTCCTCGCTGTATGTTCCGCTGAAAATTTCCGGTAACGGCGACGGACAATGAACAGGCCGGTTACCCTGACCCTGCTGGGCAGGGACGGCTGCCATTTGTGCGAGGACATGCGGGCGGCCCTGCAGCCCTGGGCCGCCCGCTTCCAATTCGAAGTCGAGGAAATCGACATTACCGGCAAGGCCGAGCTGGAGGCCCGCTACGGCTGGGACATTCCAGTGCTTTTGGCGGGAGATGCCGAGATTTGCCGGCATTTTCTCGATACTCAGGCCCTGCAGTCATGGATTACCGGACAGGCCTGAAATCCGTTAAAATTCGGGCAGTTATCTAATCCCAGCCGGGCACGGAAACGTGCCCGTTCTTTTGTGTCGCAAAATCTGATCCGCAACTTTTCCATCATCGCACACATCGACCACGGCAAATCCACCCTGGCCGACCGCATCATCCATCTGTGCGGGGGGCTGTCCGACCGTGAAATGGAGGCCCAGGTGCTCGACTCCATGGACCTGGAAAAGGAGCGCGGCATCACCATCAAGGCGCAGACTGCCGCGCTGACCTACAAGGCCCGGGACGGCAAGACCTACAGACTGAACCTGATCGACACCCCCGGGCACGTGGATTTTTCCTATGAAGTGTCGCGTTCGCTTTCCGCGTGCGAGGGCGCGCTGCTGGTGGTGGATGCCTCGCAAGGCGTGGAGGCACAGACGGTGGCCAACTGCTACACCGCCATCGACCTGGGCGTGGAAGTGGTGCCGGTGCTGAACAAGATCGACCTGCCGTCCGCCGACCCGGACCGCGTCGCCGAGGAAATCGAGGACATCGTCGGCATCGACGCCGGCGATGCGGTGCGCGCCTCGGCCAAGACCGGCATCGGCATCGAGGACATCCTCGAAGTCGTGGTGAACAGGATCCCCGCGCCGCGCGGCGACGAGGCGGCGCCGCTCAAGGCGCTGATCATCGATTCCTGGTTCGACAACTATGTCGGCGTGGTCATGCTGGTGCGCGTGGTCGACGGCGTCTTGAAGCCCAAGGACAAGATCCGTTTCATGGCCACCGGCGCGCAGCATCTGGTCGAGCATGTGGGCGTCTTCACGCCGAGGTCGGTCGACCGCGAGCAGCTTGCGGCCGGCGAGGTGGGCTTCATCATCGCCGGCATCAAGGAGCTGAAGTCGGCGCAGGTGGGCGATACCGTGACCCTGGTCGACCGCCCGGCCAGCGAGCCCCTGCCCGGTTTCAAGAAAGTGCAGTCGCAGGTTTTCGCCGGCCTCTACCCGGTCGAGTCGCACGACTTCGAGGCGCTGCGCGATGCGCTGACCAAGCTGCAGCTGAACGACGCGGCCCTGCAGTTCGAGCCGGAAGTGAGCCAGGCCCTGGGCTTCGGCTTCCGCTGCGGCTTCCTCGGCCTGCTGCACATGGACATCGTGCAGGAGAGGCTGGAACGCGAGTACGACATGAACCTCATCACCACCGCTCCGACGGTGGTGTACGAGGTGCTGATGCGCGACGGCAGCGTCATCAACGTGGAAAATCCTTCCAAGCTGCCGGACTTGTCCAAAATCGAGGAAATCCGCGAGCCCATCATC
>DCVO01000136.1 GCA_002327405.1 Thiobacillus sp. UBA2186
TCATCCTGGTCACCGACGACGACGTCAACGTGCGCGACTGGAAGGAAGTGATGTGGGCGCTGACCACGCGCGTCGATCCCGCGCGCGACACCCTCATCGTCGAGAACACGCCGATCGATTACCTCGACTTCGCCAGCCCCGTATCCGGGCTCGGCTCCAAGATGGGCATCGACGCCACCAACAAATGGCCCGGCGAAACCAGCCGCGAATGGGGTACGCCCATCAGCATGGACGCCGAGGTGAAGAAGCGGGTGGATGATCTGTTCGCGCAGCTTGGGCTTTAAAGGCAGATAACCACGGGGCTCACGGGGAAAACCTCAAGGAAATGAAAAGGGAACAACCCCGGCTACCGGGGTCTCGTTTCTCAATTTTGTCTTTTGATTTGCTTGTCCCCGTGTCCCCCATGGTTAAACCAGTTTTCATCACTCGGGCATCACGCCTTCGTACAACCAGTTCAGCAGCGCCGCCTGCGCTTCTTCGGACTGGTCCGCATTGGCATGGTTGACGAACATCACCACCGCCAGGCGGTTGCCGTTGCGGTCGATCAGGTAGCCGGCCAGCGCGCGCACGTCCTTGAGACTGCCGGTCTTGAGATGGGCATGGCCGGCGAATGCGCTGCCGTTGAAACGCTTTCTCAGCGTGCCGTCGATCGCGCTGATGGGCAGGGCGGATTCGAGTTCGGAAAAATGCGGGCTCCGGTATGCCGCCAATAGCAGGCGGCCCAGGCTGTGTGCGCTGATGCGCTCGTTGCGCGACAGGCCGGCGCCGTTTTCCAGGAACAGCTCGGAAAAATCCAGGTTGTACGCGAGCAGGGTTTCGCGCATGGCCATGACCGACTTGCCCAGGGTCGCCGGCGCGCCGAATTTTTCCTGGCCCAGGCTCAGGAACAGCATGCGGGTCATGACGTTGCTGGAATGCTTGTTGAGCGGGCGGATGACATCCGCGAGCGGCGGCGACTCGAATTCCAGCAGCGGTGCGGTTTCCGGCGGCGCAATGCCCGTCGCGATCGCGCCATTCCATTTTCCGCCCGACTCTTCCCACAGGATGCGGAAGACCTGGGCGAAATTCTGCGCAGGCTCCAGCAGATTGAGCGGCAGGCGCTTCTCGCCGCAGGCGCGCGGATAGCTGCCCTCGAATACGACGACATCCTTCATCGCAGGGTCGGGCATGCTGGCCAGGATGCCGTCGCGCCAGCCATTGCAGGCACCTTCAGCCAGCCGCAACTGGGAAATGAATTTCACGCCGGCGATCGGCAGTTCCGGCCTGATGGCGACTTCCTCGCCCTCGGGAGCCAGGCGCACGTACTGCGCATTGAAGTTGGCGATCAGCGGCGAAGGCACCGCGTTGTAGGCCGCCAGCGGTTCGCCGTCGAAAGCGCCGGGATCCATGGCCGGCAGGTCATACAGCGTCAGGTCCAGCACCAGATTGCCGTCGATCTCGCGCACGCCCTTCTCGCGCAAGGCACGCTGCATCAGCCAGACGCGTTCCAGCGTGAGGTAGGGGTCGCCGCCGCCGCGCACGATCAGGTCGCCCTGCAATTTTCCGTCGCGGATTTCGCCCCTCGCCCAGAAACCGGTCTTCCAGGTGTAGTCCGGCCCCAGGCTTTCCAGCGCGGCGTAGCTCGTCACCAGCTTCATGGTCGAGGCCGGGTTCATGGGCTGAGCGGCGTTCACGCTCAGCAGCGGCGCGCCGCCGGCAAGCGGCTGCACGTAGACGGATACGGCTTCAGCCGGGATGTTCGCTTTTAAAAGCGCATCGGCCACGCCTTGCGGCAGGCCGTTGGCCCAAGCCTGAGCAGCGACGGCCCAGACAATCGCCAGGCCGACAAACTGGTGCAGATGATGTCGTATTCTCATGCCCCGAAGTTTACCCGTTCACGCCTCACGCCTCACGCCTCACGCCTCACGCCTCACGCCTCACGCCTCACGCCAAAGCGTAACGCCTGCCCGGCTCGGGCATCAGCGCGTCCCAGTCCAGATCGGCACGGATTTTTTCGGCAAACAGCTGCGCGGTTTCCGCTTCGCCATGCACCACAAAACACTGGCGCGGCGGCCTGGCGAAGCGGCCTAGCCAGCCCATCAGCGCCGCCTGGTCGGCGTGCGCGGAAAGGCCGCCGATGGTGTAGATGCGCGCTCGCACGGGAATGTCCTCGCCGAACAGGCGCACTTCGCTGGCGCCGTCGACCAGCCTGCGGCCCAGCGTACCCCGGGCCTGGAAGCCGACGAAGATGATGCTGTTCTCGTCGCGCGCCAGGTTGTTGCGCAGGTGGTGCTTGATGCGCCCGGCATCGCACATGCCCGAGGCGGCGATGATGATGGCGCCGCCGGACACGCGGTTGATGGCCTTGGAGTCCTCGACGGTCTCGGTGAAAGTGATCGGCAGCGGCGTGCGGTGGTTGGTGCGCAAGTCCTGCATGAAGTGGCGCGCCTCCTCGTCGAGCAGGCGGTGGTGCTTGAGCGTGATCTCGGTCGCCGCCTTGGCCATGGGCGAATCGACGAAGATGCGCGGCTTGGTCACCAGCTTGCCGTCGTCGGCCAGGTCCGACAGGATGAACAGCATGTCCTGGGTGCGCCCCACGGCGAAGGCCGGGATCAGGATGTTGCCGCGACGTTTGATCAGCGTGTCGTTGACGGCATCGACCAGTTCCTCGGTGGTTTCCTTGAGCGGCTTGTGCAGGCGATTGCCGTAGGTCGACTCGACGACCACGTAGTCGGCCTGTTCGATGGCCGTGGGATCGTTCATCAGCGGATGCCCCGGCTGGCCGAGATCGCCCGAGAACACGATCTTGCGCGTGACGCCTTCGGTTTCCAGCCACACCTCGAGGATCGCCGAGCCGAGAATATGGCCGGCGTCGCGGAAGCGCACCTTCACCGTCGGATGCGGGCGCACTTCCACGTCATAGCCGACGCCATGCAGCTGGCGCAGGCTGTTGCGCGCCTCCGCCACGGTGTAAATGGGGTTGATGCTCTCGGGATCGCGCAGCGTCTCGCCGCGGCGTTCGCGCTCACGCGCCCAATCCGCCTCCTTTTCCTGGATGTGTGCAGAGTCCAGCAGCATCACCTCCAGCAGGTCGCAGGTAGCCAGCGTGGTATAGATCGGGCCGTCGAAGCCCTTGGCCACCAGCAACGGCAGCAGGCCCGAGTGGTCGATATGCGCGTGGGTGAGCAGCACGAAATCCAGCTTGCGCACGTCGAGCTTCAGCGCCTCGCGGTTTTTTTCGTCCGAGCCAAGCCCCTGAAACAGCCCGCAATCGACCAGGAAGCGCACGTTCTCGGTTTCCACCAGGAAACAGGAGCCGGTAACTTCGCCCGCCGCGCCGAAAAAAGTGATGTGCATGTTTATTCCAGAGTATCCAAAAGCGTTTCCGTCACGCGCGCCATCTGCGCCATGTGCGCTTCCTCGGTCACGTAAGGCGGCATGAAATAAACCGTTCTGCCGATCGGGCGCAGCATCACGCCCTGCGCCAGCGCACCCTCGGCAAAAACGCGCGAGAACCCTGCTTTCGCATCTGCCACGTCGAATGCCCAGATCATGCCGCGATTCCGGAAATGGCGCACGCGCGGATGGTTCCCGATTGGTTCCAGCAGCGCAGTAAAGGTTGCCGACTTCTTGCGGTTGGCGGCGATCACCTCGTCCTGTTCGAATATGTCCAGCACCGCCAGCGCCGCGCAGCAGGCGAGCGGATTGCCGGTGTAGGAGTGAGAGTGCAAAAAGCCTCTGGCGGTTTCGTCGGCATAGAAGGCCGCGTAGATCTCATCCGTGGTCAGCACGCAGGACAAGGGCAGATAGCCGCCGCTGATGCCCTTGGACAGGCACATGAAATCCGGGCGGATGCCTGTGCCTGCGCCCTCACCCGGCCTGCGGCCACCCTCTCCCCGAGGGAGAGGGTTTTTGTCTCCCCTCCCCCTCGGGGAGAGGGGCTGGGGGTGAGGGCGCTCATGCAGCGCATTCCAGATGGCTAGAAGAACGGATTCCGTTTCCTTCAGCACGTCGTTGTTCCAGAAGCGCAACACGCGTAATTCTCGTTCGCGCAGCCACGCATCCCGACGCGAGTCGCGGGGCGCGTCCGCATGCTGGCCGCCATCAAGTTCAATGACTAACCCGGCTTCTTGGCAATAAAAATCCAGGGTGTAGGGGGGCATGGGATGCTGCCTGCGGAATTTGAAGCCAGCCAGGCGGCGGTCGCGCAGCAGATACCAGATCAGGGTTTCCGCGTCGGTCATTTTGTTGCGCAGCGCGCGGGCGAATTCGATGGCTTCGGCGGGGATGTCTGCGTAACGCAAACCTTGTGTTGTGCCTGCGCCCTCATCGTAGCCCTTTATTGCGCCCTCACCCCTAGCCCCTCTCCCCGAGGGAGAGGGG
>DCVO01000173.1 GCA_002327405.1 Thiobacillus sp. UBA2186
GCTGCCACCACCGGCCGCGAGCGCATCCTCGACATCCAGCCGCAGGCCATCCACCAGCGCGTGCCGGTGGTGCTGGGCTCCAGGAACGAGGTGGACGTGATCACCGGCTACCACCACGCGCAGGCGGCCTGAAGCCTCTGCGGCAAACCAGCAAAAAGCCGGGCCAAGTGCCCGGCTTTTTTCATGCCCCCGCTCCCGAGCATACAAGCGCATGCAAGAAATCCGGCTGAACTTTATCGAACCCCTGCTGACTAGTTAATAAACAGCATGTTCTTTCAACCCGGATAATCCATTAGGACGTGAGCGCTGGCTCGAAGAGCCGCCTAATGAATTATCCGGGTATAACCCAGATAGGGAGACAAAAATGGACACACTGCTTGCCTCGCTCGGCCTGAGCGACGCCGCCACGCTCGGCGCCATGACCCAAAGCGCCATCCATATTGCGATCATCCTGGTCGGCGCCTGGGCGCTCAAGCTGCTCGCCAACAAGGGCATCCGCAGCTTCCGCCTCTACATGGCGAACCGCAAAGACAGCCCGCAGGAAAAACAGCGGCTGGAAACGCTCGGCCGCGTGTTCCGCTACGCCGCCAATGTCCTCATCACCGTCGTGGCCGGCATGCTGGTCTTCGCCGAACTGGGCATTTCCATCGCGCCCATCCTCGCCACCGCCGGGGTGCTTGGGCTTGCCATCGGTTTCGGCGCGCAAAGCCTGGTAAAGGATTATTTCAGCGGGCTGTTCCTGCTGCTGGAAGACCAGATCCGCCACGGCGACGTGGTGGAGGCCGGCGGCAAGGCCGGGCTGGTGGAAGAGGTCACCCTGCGCTACGTGCGGCTGCGCAGTTACGACGGCAACGTGCACTTCGTGCCGAACGGCCAGATCGACACCGTCACCAACATGACGCGCGATTTCTCCTTCGCCGTGATCGACATCGGCGTGGCATATCGCGAAAACATCGACGAAGTGTTTTCCGTCATCCGCGAAGCGGGCGAGGCGCTGCGCGCCGACGAGAAATTCAGGGACCTCATCCTGGAAGATGTCGACATTGCCGGGGTGGACAACTGGGCCGATTCCGCAGTGATGATCCGCCTGCGTTTCAAGGTCGCGCCGATCCAGCAATGGGCGGTAAGGCGCGAATTCCTGCGCCGGCTGAAGGAGGCCTTCGACGCACGCGGCATCGAGATCCCCTATCCACACCTCACCGTGTACGCCGGGCAGAACAAGGACGGGTCCGCCCCGCCGCTGCGCCTGATCACCCAGACGAACTGATTCAGCCGGGCTTTTTTCGCGCTGCAGCTTGTGTTCCACCATGGGGGCCGGGTAATCGCGCCCTGGGAAAAGGCGGCCTGGTCGGAGAGGCGCAGATCGCGCCGCAGCCACGCCAGCGAAATATCACGTTCAATCATGGGCTTGGAGGCGGCCCATAAAACGAACCAATTTCACTTTCCCGGTTCTGAATACACAGTACGAAGTGTGGAGGTAAAATGTTTGAAAGACCATGGATACCGTCAACCTGACCAACCACTTCCTCATCGCCATGCCCAACATGGCGGATCCCAATTTTTCCGGGACGCTGACCTATATTGCCGACCATGGCGAACAGGGCGCGCTTGGCGTGGTGGTCAACCGGCCCATTGATCTCGATCTGTCCGCCCTGTTTGATCAAATCGGCCTCTCTCTGCCGGAAAGCCTGCGCGGTCAGATCGTGTATCTCGGCGGCCCGGTGCAGCAGGAACGCGGCTTCGTGCTGCACACGCCCACGCAAGCGTATTCCTCCACCCTCAATGTCACCGATGCCGTCAGCCTCACCACCTCCAAGGACGTGCTGGAAGCCGTGGCGGAAGGCAAGGGCCCCGCCAAGTTCCTGGTTTCGCTGGGCTACTCGGGCTGGTCGGCCGGGCAACTGGAGCAGGAGATGGCGCAGAACGCCTGGCTTTCGGTCGAAGCCGACCCGCACGTGATTTTCGACCTGCCGCCGGAAGAGCGCCTGCCCGCGGCCATGAAACTTTTGGGCATCGATTTTTCCAACCTGTCTGATGAAGCAGGCCACGCATAAACCGCGAATCAACAGGGAGGCAAAAGAGGTTAAGGGAGGGAATAAATGGCTTTGCACTTCCTGAACCTCCCATTCCTCCCTGTGAAGATTAACGGGAGTGTTTCTTGAGCAAAGGCACCGTCCTCGCCTTCGACTACGGGGTGAAACGCACGGGCGTGGCGTCGGGGGAACTGGAAATCGGCGTCGCACATCCCCTCACCACCCTTCAGGCCGAAACGCGCGCCGCACGTTTTGCCGCCATCGACAAACTGGTCGCCGAATGGCAGCCCGGCCTGCTGGTGGTAGGCCTGCCCTTGCATCCCGACGGAGCGGAACACGAATTGACACGTGCAGCGAGGAATTTCGCCAAAGAACTGGAAGATCGCTACAACTTGCCGGTTTTCCTGCATGATGAGCGTTATTCCAGCGCAGTTGCGGAAGGCGAACGGCGCGATGCGCAACACGGCGGTAACCGGAACATGGCAAAATCACGTCCATCCCTCGATGCGCTTGCGGCGCAAATAATCCTGCAAGGTTTTTTCGATGAACGCGCCACTGCCTGATGTCGCCGGCCTGCTCGACCAGCTGGCCGAGCAGATCCGCCCCGCCATGTCCCCGGACACCGCCCTGGTCGGCATCCATACCGGCGGCGCCTGGGTGGCCGAGGAACTGCACAAGCGGCTGCAACCGGTGCTGCCCCTGGGCACGCTGGACATTTCCTTCTACCGCGACGACTTCTCGCGCATCGGCCTGCACCCCGAGGTCAAGCCCTCCGCCATCCCCTTCGTGGTCGAGGACCAGTCCATCCTGCTGATCGACGACGTGCTGCACACCGGCCGCACCGTGCGTGCCGCCATGAACGAGCTGTTCGACTACGGCCGGCCGGCCTCGATCAAGCTTGCGGTTCTGATCGACCGCGGCGGACACGAACTCCCCATCCGTCCGGATTTTTGCGGCATGGCACTGGCAATCGAACCGCAACAGAACGTACAATTGCGTCGCAATGAACAAGGCCTCCTCACGCTGACCGTCGTCTGATGCCGGACAACCTGCAACTCACTCCCGACGGCAAACTCAAACACCTGCTAACGCTGGATGGCCTGCCATCCCGCATCCTGACCCAGATTCTCGACACCGCCGAAACCTTCATGGACGTCGGCGAACGCGATGTGAAGAAAGTGCCGCTCTTGCGCGGCAAGGCAATCTTCAACCTGTTCTTCGAGCCGTCCACGCGCACGCGCACCACTTTCGACATCGCCGCCAAGCGCCTCTCCGCGGACGTGGTCACGCTCAACATCGCCGCCTCCTCGCAGTCCAAGGGCGAGACCGTGCTCGACACCGTGGCCAATCTCACCGCCATGCACGCAGACATGTTCATCGTGCGCCACTCGCAGTCCGGCGCGGCGCATTTCATCGCGCGCCATGTCGCCCCGCACATCGCCGTGGTCAACGCCGGCGACGGCCGCCATGCCCACCCCACCCAGGGTCTCCTCGACGTCTTTACCATCCGCCGCTACAAGGGCGCCTTCCACAACCTGCGCGTGGCCATCGTCGGCGACATCCTGCATTCGCGCGTGGCGCGCTCGCAGATACACGCGCTGACCACGCTGGGCGTGCCGGAAGTGCGCGTGATCGCGCCGCGCACCCTGCTGCCGACCGGCGTCGAGCAGATGGGGGTGCACGTCTATCACGACATGAAGGCCGGCCTGAAGGACGTCGACGTCGTCATCATGCTGCGCCTGCAGAACGAGCGCATGAAGGGCGCGCTGCTGCCGTCGGCGCAGGAGTATTTCAAGCTGTTCGGCCTGACCCCGGAAAAACTGGCGCTGGCCAAGCCGGACGCCATCGTCATGCACCCCGGCCCCATGAACCGCGGCGTGGAAATCGATTCCGAAGTCGCCGACGGCCCGCAGTCGGTAATCCTGCCGCAGGTCACCTACGGCATTGCGGTGCGCATGGCGGTAATGTCGATGCTCATGGGGCCGACGGCATGAGAACAAACAGCAACAACTCCTCCGTCGTCATTGCGAGGAGGCGCAGCCGACGAAGCAATCCAGTCGAATCAAGGCTTGGCCTATTCAAACTGGATCGCCACGGCCTGCGGCCTCGCGATGACGAACTTAACCTTGGTCTCCTGAGCCTGGAATTCGGGGGGTGCCAATGAAAATCCATATCAAGAATGGGCGCCTCATCGACCCCGCGAACGGCATCGACCGGCCGGCCGACGTTTTCGTCGCCGCCGGCAAGATCGCCGCCATCGGCCAGATGCCGGACGGCTTCCACGCCAACAAGGTGATTGATGCCGCGGGCTGCGTCGTCTGCCCGGGACTGGTCGACCTGTCGGTGCGTCTGCGCGAGCCCGGCCTCGAATACAAGGCCACGCTGGAATCGGAAATGCTCGCAGCGGCCGCAGGCGGCGTGACCTCGCTCGCCATCCCGCCCGACACCGACCCGCCGCTCGACGAGCCGGGCCTGGTGGAAATGCTCAAGTTTCGCGCCAAGAACCTGCCCGGCCCGCGCGTCTATCCGGTGGGCGCGCTGACGCAAAAACTCGAGGGCAGCACGCTCACCGAAATGGCCGAGTTGACCGAGGCCGGCTGCATCGCCTTCTCGCACGCCGACGCGCCGTTTGCCGATACCCAGATCCTGCTGCGCGCGCTCGACTATGCCGCCACTTTCGACTATCCGGTGTGGCTGCGGCCGCAGGATGCCTTTCTCGCACGCGGCGGCGTGGCGCACGACGGCCCGGTGGCTTCAAGACTAGGCCTGCCCGGCATTCCCGCGCTGGCGGAAACCGTTGCCATCGCCACCGTCCTGGCGCTCGCGCGCGAATCCGGCGTGCGCCTCCACCTTGCCCGCCTGTCGACCCGCGAAGGCGTGGACATGGTGCGCGCCGCGAAACAGCAGGGCATCAAGGTCAGCTGCGACGTGTCCGCCAACCACCTGCATCTGTCGGAGATGGACCTCACCCGCTTCGACAGCAACCTGCACTTCCTGCCGCCGGCCAGAAGCCTGCGCGATCGTGATGCGCTGATCAATGGCCTGAAGGACGGCACCATCGACGCCATCTGTTCCGACCACGCGCCGGTCGACGACGACGAAAAACAACTGCCCTTCGGAGAAAGCTCGCCCGGCGCCTCGGGCGTGGAACTGCTGCTGCCGCTCACCCTGAAATGGGCCGCGGAAAACCAGGTGCCGCTCGCCCAGGCCCTGGCCTGCGTGACGCGCAAGCCCGCGCAAATCCTGGGGGTTGCCAACGGCCACCTCGGCGTGGGCGCCCACGCCGACATCTGCGTGTTCGACCCTGAAGCCAGCTTTACCGTCACTCCAAAAACCCTCAAGAGCCTGGGCAACAACACCCCTTTCCTCGGCCTGGAACTGCCGGGGGTGGTGAAGGCCACGGTCATTGACGGGCATGTGGACTACGAGGTCTATTAGGCGCCGCGCCTGCCGCTGCCAAGCCGCCCCGCCTTCTGACACAGGCCCACCCGGATGGACATCGCCATCATTGCAGCGGGGGTACTCCTCGTTACGCTTTTGAGCGAAGTGGTGATCCGCGAATCCCTGGCGCTGGCAAAGCGATTCGGCTGGTCCGGCGCCTTCGTCGGCCTGAGCATCCTGTCCGTCGGCACCAGTCTGCCGGAGATCATGACCCAGATCGCCGGTAGCCTAACCATCCTGCGCGAGCCAGCCCTGTTCGAAACCGTGTCCGGCCTGATGCTGGGGAGCAATATCGGCTCAGACATCTTCCAGCAGAATTTCGTGCTGCCGCTGGTCGCCCTGATCGGCGGTGTCACGGTCGCGCGCCGGCGCCGCGAGGAGGAACTGGCCGGGCTCATTGCCGCTTCCAGCCTGCTCTGGTTGTTTACCCTCGACGGCCTGCTCGCCCGCTGGGAAGGGGCTGTGCTGGCGTTTAGCTACCTTGCCTATCTCGTTTTGCTGGCACGCGCCGAACGTCCGTCCCGTGCCCGCCAGCGCCCGCACACGCCTTGGCGCCATGTGGTAATTGCCCTGGCGGTACTGGGCGCAAGTTTTGCCGTCATGGCCATCGCCACCATCGAAGTGGTGGCCGCCGCCGAACGCCTGGTCAGCCGGCTGCCGGTCAGCGCTTCCTTCTTCGGCATCGTGGTGCTGGGTATCGCCACCGCGCTGCCGGAACTCACGACGGCAATGCTTTCCATCCTCAAGGGAGAAAGGGGAATTTCCACGGGCGTACTGATCGGCAGCAACATCACCAACCCCCTGCTCGGCCTCGGCCTAGGCAGCTGGCTTTCCACCTACAGCGTGCCGTCGGTGGTTGTGCTTTACGATCTGCCGGTAAAAATCGCCACCGCGGCGCTCATCTATGTTTTCGTTTTCCGCCGCCTGCGCCTGAACCGCATCGAGGCCATCGCCTTGATCCTGCTCTACTTCGCCTACCTGCTGGCGCGCCAGCAGTTTTTCCCGGCGGATGTCCGAGGCGTCTAAAACCGCCCGAAGATCGCGTAAAATACGGTTTTGCAAGCCTTCTTACCCATGCAGCGCCTAAGGGAAATCCCCTACAACTACACTTCGTTTTCCGACCGCGAAATCGTCATCCGCCTGTTGGGCGAAGAGGCATGGGCCACGCTCAACACCCTCAGGGGCGAGCGCAAGACCGGGCGCTCGGCGCGCATGCTGTTCGAGGTGCTGGGCGACATCTGGGTGGTCGAGCGCAACCCGTATTTGCAGGACGACCTGCTCGACAATCCGCGCAGGCGCACGGCGCTGATCGAGGCGCTTAACCACAGGCTGCGTGAAATCGAGAACCGCCGCCAGGGCAACGAGCAGGTAGCGAAACTGCTGGCGGCCGCGCACAAGGCGGTCGCCAAATTCTCCAGCCAGTTCGAGCACATCGCCGACCTGCGCCGCGATGCCCTGCGCGCGCTGTCGCGCGTCACCCGCAAGGACAACATCCGCTTCGACGGGCTTTCGCGCGTATCACACGTCACCGACGCCACCGACTGGCGCGTCGAGTACCCCTTCGTGGTGCTGACTCCCGACACCGAGGCGGAAATCGCCGACCTCGTCGCGGGCTGCATCGAGCTGGGCCTGACCGTGATCCCGCGCGGCGGCGGCACCGGCTACACCGGTGGCGCCATTCCTCTTACCCCGCACGCCGCGGTGATCAATACCGAAAAGCTGGAACACTTGTCCGGCATCGAAATGCTGCGCCTGCCCGGCGTGGCGAAGGAAGTCGCCACCGTCCATTGCGGCGCCGGTGTGGTCACGCGCCGCGTGATGGACGCGGCGGAGAATGCCGGACTCGCTTTCGCCGTCGACCCGACATCGGCCGACGCCTCCACCATCGGCGGCAACGTCGCCATGAACGCGGGCGGCAAGAAGGCCGTGCTGTGGGGCACCGCGCTCGACAATCTGGTGTCGTGGAAAATGGTGACGCCGGACGCCAACTGGCTGGAAGTCACACGGCTGGACCACAACCTCGGCAAGATCCACGACACGGCGATGGCACGCTTCGAAATTCGCCGCTACAGCCGTGAGAGCGGGCGCGAGATCGGCACCCAACAGATCCTGGAAATCCCTGGCGAGCATTTCAGGAAAGTGGGCCTGGGCAAGGACGTCACCGACAAGTTCCTCGNNCCTCGGCGCGCTTCATCCTGCACCGCCTGCCGGCGCACACCCGCACCGTGTGCCTGGAATTCTTCGGCCAGGTGCGTGAGGCGGTGCCCGCCATCGTCGAGATCAAGGATTATCTCGACGCGCACCCGGCCGCCATCCTGGCCGGCCTCGAACACCTCGACGCGCGCTACGTGAAGGCCGTGGGCTATGCCACCAAGGCCAGCCGCAACCGGCGCCCGACCATGGTGCTCCTGGCCGACATCGTTTCCGACGACGAGAACGCGGCGATGGAAGCCGCCTCGCACATCGTGCGCCTGGCCAACGCGCGCCAGGGCGAGGGCTTCATCGCGGTGACGCCGGAAACCCGCAAGAAATTCTGGCTCGACCGCGCGCGCACGGCCGCCATCGCCGCACACACCAACGCCTTCAAGATCAACGAGGACGTGGTNNGAGCGCATCAACATCGAGCTGTCGATCAGGAACAAGCTCGCCCTGCTCGACCGCCTGAACGAATTCTTCCAGGGCAGCCTGCCGCTGTTCGAAGACGAGGACACGGTGGCCGACGCCGCCATGACCGAAGAACGGCGCAACCGCGCCTTCAAGCTGCTCGACAAGGTCAGGGCGCGCTGGCAGTGGCTGCTCGACAATCTCGACGCCCCCCCCTCGAGCGCGGAACTGGCCATCGCCAGCACCGACCTGGTTTCCGCCAGCGCCCACGCCAGCGTATTCCACGCATTGCAGGATCACACCCTGCGCGTTTCCTGGAAGCGCGAGGTGCGAAAGCCGCTGCAGGAAATCTTCGTCGGCCGCGAGTACCAGAACATGCTCACCGAGTGCGACAAGATTCACCGCGAGGTATTGAAGTCGCGCGTATTCGTGGCCCTGCACATGCATGCCGGCGACGGCAACGTGCACACCAACATCCCGGTCAACTCCGACGACTACGCCATGCTGCAGGCAGCCAACGCCGCGGTGGCGCGCATCATGCGGCTCGCCGAGGACCTGGGCGGCGTGATTTCGGGCGAGCATGGCATCGGCCTCACCAAGCTGGAGTTCCTCTCGAAAGACGCCATCGAGACCTTCGCCGCCTACAAGCGCCAGATCGACCCGGAAGGCCGCTTCAACCGCGGCAAGCTGCTCGAAGGCGCCGACCTGCGCAACGCCTACACCCCATCCTTCTCGCTGCTGGAGACGGAATCGCTCATCATGGAGCAGTCGGAAATCGGGGCCATCGCCGATTCCATTGCCGACTGCCTGCGCTGCGGCAAGTGCA
>DCVO01000152.1 GCA_002327405.1 Thiobacillus sp. UBA2186
GCGCCTTTCGTGCATCAATTCGTGCACGGCGAACCGGACGGGCCGGTGCCCTTCCATTATCCGGCGCGCCCGTATGCCGAAGACCTGAGGCTGCACTCGTGATCGCCCCCTTGCGCCAGATCGCGAAGCTCGGCAGACGCACCCTGGATGCGGTGACGCGCATGGGGATTGCCGCGCGTTTTTTCCTGGCCACGCTGATGCGTTCGGGGGTTTCGTTCAGGCGTTTCAGCCTGACCATTCGCGAAATCTATTTCGCCGGGGTGCTGTCGCTCGTCATCATCATGGTGTCGGGCCTGTTCGTCGGCATGGTGCTGGGCTTGCAGGGCTACGAAACCCTGGTGACCTATGGTTCCGAGTCTGCGCTGGGGGTGGTGGTGGCGCTGGCGCTGGTGCGCGAACTGGGGCCGGTGGTGGCGGCGCTGTTGTTCGCCAGCCGCGCCGGCTCGGCGATCACCGCCGAAATCGGCCTGATGAAGGCGACCGAGCAGCTGGCGGCCATGGAAATGATGGCGGTGGATCCGGTGGCGCGGGTGGTGGCGCCGCGCTTCTGGGGCGGGGTGATTTCCATGCCCCTGCTGGCGGCGCTGTTCTCGGCCGTAGGCATTTTCGGCGGCTATCTGGTGGGTGTGGTGCTGATCGGCGTGGACGAGGGCACCTTCTGGTCGCAGATGCAGGACGCGGTGGATTTCGAGGAGGACATCCTCAACGGCGTGATCAAGAGCGCGGTGTTCGGCGTGGCCGTCACCGCCATTGCAGTATTCGAGGGCTATGACGCGTTGCCGACCGCGGAAGGTGTTTCGCGTGCGACCACCCGTACGGTGGTCACTTCCAGCCTGGTGATTCTGGCGCTGGATTTCGTGTTGACGTCATTCATGTTTCGGGGGGTGTGAATGGGCAAGGCTTGGCTGGACCTGTGGGTCGGGTTGTTCGTGGTGGCAGGCATCGGTGCCTTGCTGTTTCTGGCGCTCAAGGTGGGCAGCATGAGCTCCGTAAATATGGCTGAGAGCTATCAGGTGTCGGCGCATTTCGACAATATCGGCGGCCTCAAGGTGCGGGCGCCGGTGAAAAGCGCAGGCGTGGTGGTGGGCAGGGTGTCGGCGATCAGTTTCGACGACAAGACCTACGAAGCCGAGGTCGTCCTCAGCCTGGACAAGCGCTATGCCTTTCCCAAGGACACCTCGGCCGCAATCCTGACTTCCGGCCTGCTGGGCGAACAATATATCGGTTTGGAAGCCGGCGGCGATAGCGTAAAATTGACCAATGGGGATCGGGTGAAACTGACGCAGTCGGCTGTGGTGCTGGAAAACCTGATCGGACAGTTTCTATTCAGCAAGGCTCAAGAGGGGGCGCCCAATGAAACCGCAGAATAATAAACTCGCACTGGCACTGCTGGCTGCCGGCATGCTGCTTTCCGGCTATGCCGGCGCGCAGACCATCAACCTGCAACAGGCCGTGGAAATGAGTCTCACCGCCGATCCGCGCATCAAGGAGCGGGAACATCTGGTCGAGGCCGCACGCGGCCTGCTTGCGGAAGTGAAGGGCAACGCAGGCTGGCGCATCAGTGCGAATGCCTTCATCGGCCTGGCGCCGGCGGTGGACGGCGGTTTCTACCAGGGCGGCGCATACAAAGGCACCAACCCGCGCCGCGACGGCGACGACTGGAACGGGCTGTCCGACTGGACGCATGTCGAGTTTGCCCTGATCAAGCCGCTTTACACCTTCGGCAAGATCGAGGCTTACAGCAAGGCCGCCGAGGGCAATATCGACATCAAGCGCGGCGATGTGCGCCAGACCCAGGCCGAGACCGTCTTCGACACCAAGCGCGCCTACTATGGCTACCTGACGGCGCGCGACATCCGCCTGTTCCTGGAAGACATACAAAGCCGCCTGGACGGTTCGATCAGCCGCGCCGAGCGCGAGCTCAAGGAAGAGACCGGCGAAGTGACCCTGGCCGAGCTCTTTTCCCTGCAGGCCACCAAGGGCGTGATCAGCAAATACGTGCACCAGGCCCGTGCGGTGGAAAACATCAGCCTGGACGGACTCAGGGTCTTGACCGGCCTCGGCCTCAAGGCGCCGCTGACCGTTGCGGATGAAAGCCTGCAACCCGTTCCTTTCCCGTCCGCCGAACTGGCCGACCTGCAGGGCAGGGCGCTGACCGACCGGCCCGAAATGCAGCAACTGGAGGCCGGCCTCAAGGCCAAGCGCGCGCTGGTGGCAGCCAAGAAAGCCGACATCATGCCGGATGTCTACACGGGGGTGGTGGGCTCCTACAGCTATGCATCCCGGCGTGACCAGTTGGACAACCCGCACGTGTACGACCCCTTCAACGGCGGCGGTCTGACGCCGGTCGTCGGCATCAAATGGGATGCGGCTTTCGAAGTGGGATCGGCGCGCGTGACGCAGGCCCAGGCCGAACTCGAGGCGCTCAACCAGAAAAAACAGTTTGCGCTGATGGGGATTCCGTTCGAGGTCAGCGAAGCCTACGCCAATGCCAGGGCGAACTACGATGCGCAGAAGGATCTGTCGGAAGGCGCGACTTCGGCACGGCGCTGGGTGATCGCCTCGATGGCGGACTTTTCCGCCGGCCTGGAAAAAGGCGACAAGCTGGCAGAAGCGATCAAAAGCTATGTGCTGGCGCAGACCGAATACCTGCGCACCGTGAACGACTACAACGTGAATGTGGCGCAGATCAGCAAGCTGATCGGGGAACAGAAATAGTTTCCTGTGGTCTGGACCAGAACGATAGATTGCGAGAAAACCATGTTGCGCGTCATTTTAGGCCTCGCGGCCTGCTTTTTGTCCTTGGCAAGCTGGGCGGCTGATCCGCCGCCCGATTTGCTGGCGAAGAACACCACCCAGGAGGTGTTGGCCATCCTCAGGGCCGACAAGGACATCCAGGGCGGCAATGTCCAGAAAGTATACGACTTGGTCGAGGCCAAGGTGCTGCCGCATTTCGATTTCAACCGCATGACCCAGCTGGCCGTCGGCAAGCACTGGAATGCCGCCAGCGCGCAGCAGAAACAGTCTCTGGTCAAGGAATTCCGTTCCCTGCTGGTGCGCACCTATGCCACATCGCTGACCACCTTCAGCAACCAGACCATCGAGTTCAAGCCGTTCACCATGCAACCGGGGGCCGCCGAGGTGACCGTGCAGACCGAGGTTAAACAGCCGGGCGGCAAGCCTATCCCCATCAATTACGACATGTACAAGACCGCATTCGGCTGGAAGGTCTACGATGTTTCCATAGACGGCGTGAGCCTGGTGATCAATTACCGGTCTTCCTTCGCCAACACCATCCGCCAGTCGGGCATAGACGGGCTGATTTCCATGCTGGAAGCAAAGTCCCGCAGCCTGGAGAAGGCCGGCTCCAAGCCCGGCAATGGCAGCAAGGCCGCTCCCGCCAAACTCAAACCTTCGGTTTTCCTTGCCCCCTTTGCGTTAGCGGTTCCGCAGGCATGATCGAGCGGGAGGCCAATCTGTGCCGGCTGGGCGGCGACGTCACGCTCGATACCGTTCCCGGCTTGCTGGAAAAAATCAGGCCGTTGGTGCAATCCGGCGTCGACGCGCTTGATTGCACGGCCGTCAAAAATGTCGATTCCTCCGCGCTTGGCCTGATCCTGGCCTGCAAGCGCGAGGCGCTTGCAAGTCAAAAGAGCCTCAAAGTCACCGGCCTGCCGCAAAGTCTCCTCAGTCTGGCATCGCTTTACGGCGTAGCCGAACACTTATGACCGCTGCGCTCAAGGTCGCCGGCCTGGTCAAGCAGTACCGGCAGGCGCGCGCATTGGACGGCGTCGATCTCGAAGTCAATCAGGGCGAGTTCTTCGGCCTGCTGGGGCCCAACGGCGCCGGCAAGACCACGCTGATCAATATCCTGGCAGGCCTTGCTCAGGCGACCGAGGGCTCGGCCGAGGTCATGGGTTTCGATGTCGTGCGCGATTATGCGCAATCGCGCCGCGCGCTCGGCGTGGTGCCGCAGGAACTGGTCTACGATCCCTTTTTCACCGCGCGCGAGGTGCTGCGCGTGCAGTCGGGCTATTTCGGCATACGCAGGAACGACGACTGGATCGAGCATGTGCTGCACAACCTGGGCCTGACGCCGCACGCGGACAAGAACATGCGCACGCTTTCCGGAGGCATGAAGCGCCGCGTGCTGGTGGCGCAGGCGCTGGTGCACAAGCCGCCGGTGATCGTGCTCGACGAGCCGACCGCCGGCGTCGACGTCGACTTGCGCCAGACCCTGTGGCAGTTCATCCGCAGCCTCAACCAGGAGGGCCATACCGTGGTGCTGACCACGCACTATCTGGAAGAGGCGGAAACCCTGTGCGAGCGCATCGCCATGCTGAAACAGGGCCGCCTCGTGGCGCTGGACAGCACGCGCAACCTGCTGTCGCGCCGCCATGAGCACCAGGCGCAGTTGAAGCTCGATGGCGAGCCGCCGGTTTCACTGGGACTGAGGCATGGGCAGGGCGGCTGCTGGCTGTTCGGCTTTCAGGAATATGCCGAACTGGAAACCCTGCTGGCAGGGCTGCGAACCGCCGGGGTCAAGGTGTTCGAGATGCAACTGCTCGAGCCCGACCTCGAAGACGTGTTCACCGAGATCATCCAGAGCGCATGACCGGATTCTCGACCCTGCTCTACAAGGAATTGCTGCGCTTCTGGAAAGTGGCGTTCCAGACCATCCTGGCGCCGATCGTCACGGCCATGCTCTACCTGCTGATCTTCTCCCATGTACTGGAAGAGCGCGTGCAGGTCTACCCGGGCATCAGCTACACCACTTTCCTGGTGCCGGGGCTCGTCATGATGTCCATGCTGCAGAACGCCTTCGCAAACAGCTCGTCGAGCCTGATCCAGTCCAAGATCACCGGCAACATCGTGTTCGTGCTGGTGGCGCCGCTGTCCTATCTCGAATTCTTCTCGGCTTATCTGATGGCGGCCGTCATCCGCGGCGTGGTGGTGGGGATTGGCGTGGGAGTGGCGACGGTGTGGTTCACCGATCTGCCCCTGATGCACCCGCTCTGGCTGCTGGCGCTGACGATACTGTCCACCGGCATCCTCGCCGCGCTCGGCATCATCGCCGGCATGTGGGCGGACAAGTTCGACCAGCTCGCCGCCTTCCAGAACTTTCTCATCATGCCGCTTACCTTCCTTTCCGGGGTGTTCTATTCGATCCATTCGCTGCCGCCTTTCTGGCAGGCGACCTCGCACTGGAACCCGGTGTTCTACATGATCGACGGCTTCCGCTGGGGCTTCTTCGGCCATGCGGACGTGGCGCCGGGTCTAAGCCTGCTGGTCGTGGCCGCCTGCTTTGTGGCAATATCCGGGTTTACCCTGCTGCTGCTCAAGCGCGGCTACAAATTGAGGCATTGAAATGGTTAGTCCACAGGATATCGAACAATGGATTGCGGCGGCGCTGCCCTGTGAAAAACTCGAAGTCAAGGGCGACGGCCACCACTTCGAGGCGGTGATCGTGAGCGGGGAATTCCGCGGCAAGAACATGGTGCAACAGCACCAACTGGTCTACAAGGCGCTGGGCGACCGCATGCGCGAGGAAATCCATGCGCTGTCCATGAAAACCTACACCCCGGAAGACTGGGCCAGCCGCTGAACGTCGCCTAAACAATGGACAAACTGTCGATACACGGCGGCGCCACGCTCAACGGCGAGGTGCGCATATCAGGCGCCAAGAACGCCGCCTTGCCGATACTGACCGCGGCGCTGCTTTCCGCAGAACCGCTGCGGCTTTCCAACGTGCCCAATCTCAAGGACATCGGCACGCTGCTGGCCCTGCTGGCGCACATGGGCGTGCGCGTCACGCGCGACGAAGACAGGGTAGAACTCGATGCAATGGACATCCCCGTGCTGGAAGCCCCCTACGACATGGTGAAGACCATGCGCGCTTCCATCCTGGCGCTGGGGCCCACGCTGTCGCGTTTCGGCGAGGCCCGGGTCAGCCTGCCAGGCGGCTGCGCCATCGGCTCGCGCCCGGTCGACCAGCACATCAAGGGCCTGCAGGCCATGGGCGCGGAAATCCACATCGAGCACGGCTACATCCACGCCACCGCGAAAAAGCTCAAGGGCGCGCGCTTCGTCATGGACGCCGTCACTGTCACCGGCACCGAAAACCTGATGATGGCGGCCTGTCTGGCCGATGGCACCACGGTGCTGGAAAACGCCGCGCGCGAGCCCGAGGTGGTCGATCTCGCGCGTTGCCTGATTGCCATGGGCGCGAAAATCCAGGGCGCCGGCACCGACGTCGTCACCATCGAAGGCGTGCCGGCCCTGCACGGCGCGGACTACGCCGTCATGCCCGACCGCATCGAGACCGGCACTTTCCTGGTGGCCGGCACCATGGCCGGCGGCTGCGTGAAGGCCACGCACACCCGGCCCGACGCGCTCGACTCCGTGATCGCCAAGCTGACTGAGGCCGGCGCCAAGGTGGAAACCGGACCGGACTGGATAGAAGTGTGCCGCCAGGGCAGGCTAAAGGCGGTCGACGTGCGCACCGCGCCGCATCCCGCCTTCCCCACCGACATGCAGGCCCAGTTCATGGCCATGAACTGCATCGCCGAGGGCGCCGCCAGCGTGACCGAGACCATTTTCGAGAACCGCTTCATGCACGTGCAGGA
>DCVO01000129.1:0-169 GCA_002327405.1 Thiobacillus sp. UBA2186
TGAAGTCCTGGTTCAAGGGCAACTTTTGAGGTGAGGCGTGAGGCGTGACGCGTGAGGAATTTTTTCCCTCTTCTTCGGGGAGAGGGAAATGGGAGTTTGTCCCGCGGGTGAGCCGCGGGCAAATGCAGTGAGTTTGTTTATTTGTTTTGAGGAGAGCGAATGATGTTTG
>DCVO01000129.1:315-18955 GCA_002327405.1 Thiobacillus sp. UBA2186
GGCATGGGCGGCGGCACCGGCACCGGGGCAGCACCCGTGGTGGCGGAGGTCGCCAAGGAACTCGGCATCCTGACCGTGGCCGTGGTGACCAAGCCCTTCATGTTCGAGGGCAAGCGCGTGCGCGCCGCCAACGCCGGCATCGAGGCGCTGGCGCGCCACGTCGATTCGCTCATCATCATCCCCAACGACAAGCTCATGCAGGTGCTGGGCGAGGATGTGTCCATGCTGGAAGCCTTCAAGGCGGCCAACAACGTGCTGCACGGTGCGGTCGGCGGCATCGCCGAAGTCATCAACTGCCCGGGCCTGGTCAACGTCGACTTTGCCGACGTGCGCACGGTGATGTCCGAGATGGGCATGGCCATGATGGGCTCCGCCGTGGCTGACGGCGAAAGCCGCGCCCGCCGCGCCGCCGAGCAGGCCGTGGCCTCGCCCTTGCTGGAGGACGTGAACCTGGCCGGCGCCCGCGGCGTGCTGGTCAACATCACCGCCTCCACTTCCATCAAGATGCGGGAAATCCACGAGGTGATGGACACCATCAAGGCCTTCACCGCCGAGGAAGCCACCGTCATCGTCGGCAGCGTGGTGGACGACGCCATGGAGGACAGCCTGCGCGTGACCATGGTGGCGACCGGCCTCGGCAACCCCGTGGCGCGGAGCCAGCCCAAGCCCATGCAGGTGATCCGCACCGGCACTTACGACGTGCCGGTGGCGGCGGAAGGCGATGACATGCCCAATGTCATGCGCGGCCGCAGCCAGCGCACCGTCAAGGCCTGGGAAGAGTCCGGCGTGGATTCGCTCGACATCCCGGCTTTTCTGCGCAAGCAGGCAGATTAAGCGGCCGCTCACCCGCTGATTCGGGGCTTCAAGCTTCTCTTTCCCCCACGCTCTCCGGGGGAGGGGGAAACTTCCGTCGAATCGACGGAAGCGGGCTTCTGCCCCCTTTCGTTTCCTCTGGATTTTTCTGCCCCAAGCCTCATCTAAGATGAGGTAATGAACGCTGTACGCAAGCCTGCCATGGCAGGCTACTTCTACCCGGCCGATCCTGTCCTGCTCCGCAACGAGCTTGGCCAAATGCTGGCCGCCGTCCCGGAAACCCCGGATGCTTCCGCACCCAAGGCCCTGATCGTGCCGCACGCCGGCTACATCTATTCCGGCCCCATTGCGGCCACCGCCTACGCACGTCTCGTGTCCGCAGCGGGCAAAATCCGCCGCGTCGTTCTGCTGGGGCCCGCGCATCGCGTGGCCGTGCGCGGGCTGGCCCTGCCGGAGGCGGAACGCTTCGTCACGCCCTTGGGCGAATTGGCGCTGGATCGACAGGCGATCGAGGCCATTGCCGACCTGCCGCAAGTACTCGCCAGCGAGGCTGCGCATGCGCTGGAGCACTCCCTGGAAGTGCATCTGCCGTTCTTGCAGACGGTGCTGGGCGATTTTCAGCTGCTGCCGCTGGTGGTTGGCGGGGCCACGCCGCAGGAAGTGGCGGCTGTGCTGGAGCGTGTCTGGGGCGGGCCGGAAACCCTGGTCGTGATCAGTTCCGATCTTTCCCACTACCTGCCCTACGACGAGGCGCGGCGAACCGATGCGGACTCGGTGGCACGCATGCTGCGGCTGGAGGCGGCGCTCGATCATGAACAGGCCTGCGGCGCCACGCCGGTGAATGGGCTGCTGGCTTTCGCCGCTCGCCGCGGCCTGCGTGCGGAGTTGCTGGACCTGCGCAACTCGGGTGACACGGCCGGAGACAAGTCGCGCGTGGTGGGCTATGCGGCGCTTGCCTTCCATGAAACGCCGCTGCCGCAGCCCAGCCGGGACGAGCGCGGAGAGACCCTGCTCGCGGCCGCGCGCGGCGCCATCGGCGAGCGTTTCGGTGCGGGACCGCTGCCCTTGGACGAGAAACCCTGGATGCTGGCGCCGGGCGCAAGCTTTGTGACACTGACGCTGGATGGCGACCTGCGCGGCTGCATCGGCAGCCTGGAGGCGCATCGGCCTCTGCTGGAAGATGTGCGAAATAACGCCATTGCCGCGGCTTTCCGCGATCCGCGCTTCTTGCCCTTGAGCAATCATGAGTTCGCGCAGGTGCGTGTCGAAGTTTCCGAGTTGAGCGCGGCCGAGCCGCTGGAATTCGAAAGCGAATCTCACGCCTTGAGTCTGCTGCGCCCGCACGAGGACGGCCTGATCCTGGAATACGGCCGCCACCGCAGCACGTTTTTGCCGCAAGTGTGGGAGAGCCTGCCCGGGCCCGAGCAGTTCTTGTCCCAACTCAAGCGCAAGGCCGGGTTGCCTGCGGATTTCTGGCATGGGGACATCCGCCTGTCGCGCTATGGCGTGAGCAAGTGGAAGGAGAGGTCGCATGGCTGAGACCGAAACCGAACTCTATCCCGCGCGCTGGTGGCACAAGCTGCCCGACGGCCGCATCCAGTGCGACCTGTGCCCGCGCGACTGCAAATTGCACGAAGGCCAGCGCGGCGCCTGCTTCGTGCGCCAGCGCATCGGCGACACGATGGTGCTGACGACCTACGGGCGCTCGTCAGGCTTCTGCATCGACCCCATCGAGAAAAAGCCGCTCAACCATTTCTATCCCGGCTCTTCGGTGCTGTCCTTCGGCACCGCCGGCTGCAACCTCGCCTGCAAGTTCTGCCAGAACTGGGACATCAGCAAGTCCAAAACCATGGACCGGCTCATGGACCAGGCCGCGCCGGAACAGATCGCCATCGCCGCCGAGACCTCGGGCTGCAAGAGCGTGGCCTTCACCTACAACGACCCGGTGATCTTCACCGAGTATGCATTGGACGCCGCCCGCGCCTGCCACGCGCGCGGCATCCAGACCGTGGCGGTGACGGCGGCCTACATCCATGCCGAGCCGCGGCGCGAGTTCTTCATGCACATGGATGCGGCCAACGTCGACCTGAAGGCCTTTACCGACGAGTTCTACTTCAAGCTCACCGGCTCGCACCTGCAGCCGGTGCTGGAGTCGCTGGCGTATCTCATACATGAAACCAGCGTGTGGACGGAAATCACCACCCTGCTGATTCCCGGTTACAACGATTCCAGCCACGAGATCGAGGCCATGTGCAAATGGCTGGTGAAGGAACTCGGCCGCGACGTGCCGCTGCACTTTTCCGCCTTCCATCCCGACTTCAAGCTGCTCGACGCCCCCGCCACTCCGCCCGAGACGCTGTTCGAGGCGCGCCGGATCGCACAAGGCGAAGGCCTCAATTACGTCTACACTGGAAACGTGCGCGACCCGGATGGCGGCACCACGCATTGCCCGGGTTGCAAGAGGCCGCTCATCGTGCGCGACTGGCATCGCATCCTCCAATACGAAGTCACCGAAGACGGGCATTGCCCGCATTGCCGGACACCGATCGCCGGCCGCTTCGGCAGGTTCGAAGGCGCCTTTGGGCAGCGGCGCATTCCCGTCCGGCTCAACATGGGGGGTAGTTGAGGTAGGAGGCCCGCCCCCGGGCCGATTGGTTGGCGTATCGCGGCGAGGCCGCCGCTCCTACAAACCCGGTGTCTCTGTGGCATGGCTTTGAGGAATTCGGCATGAAAAACGAAGTCGTCAGAATCCCCGTCGACGGCGCGCACATCGAAGGCGCGCTGGAACTGCCGGACCAGCCCATCGGTCTGGTGCTGTTTGCACACGGGAGCGGCTCCAGCCGCCACAGTCCGCGCAACAACTACGTGGCGCGCGTCCTGCGCGAGCATGGCATCGGCACCCTGCTGATGGATCTGCTCACGCCCGAAGAGGATCGCGACTATTCGCGCCGCTTCGATATCGATCTTCTGGTCGAGCGCCTGCGCGCGGCTGCGCACTGGGTGAAGCAAAATGCCGCTACAGCCGCCTTGCCGGTTGGCTATTTTGGTGCGAGCACCGGTGCTGCCGCGGCGCTGCGCGCAGCCGCCCACGAGGAATCCATCGCAGCTGTGGTTTCGCGCGGCGGCCGCCCCGATCTCGCCCCGCCGGCCGAACTGAGAAAAGTCAAAGCGCCCACGCTGTTTCTGGTGGGCGGGCAGGATTTCGGCGTCATCGAACTGAACGAACAGGCTTTTGCCGATCTCGTCTGCGAAAAACAGCTCATCATCGTGCCCGGCGCCACCCATCTGTTCGAGGAACCCGGCACCCTGGAAGAAGTGGCGGAAAAGGCGGCGGACTGGTTTGAAAAGCACTTCAAATAACGAACCGGCCAACCGGCTTTGCCTGCAATTCCTTTCCCGTTACCAAAGCGATATTCAACGCCCCGCCTGATTGTGCGATTATTGGCCTGACAACAAGCACAAGGGAGGCCACCGGCCATGCCGGACAAGAGCGATCTGGACGATGATTTCGCGTTGAAGCCCCAGCAGCAGCCGGGTGAACTGCCGCTCGGCAAGAGCAAGGCCGCAAAGAAGACCGCCGCACGAGGCAAGGGCAAGGCTGCCGCGCAGACTGACCAAGCGGCCATCCTGTCCTACCGCCACGACCAGAAGCGCAAGAACAACCCCGACGTGGGCGTGGTCACGCCCGAAACCGACCCCGAACAGCCCAAGACCGTCTGGGCCTACGACCCCCACATCGACCCCGCCCTGCAATTCGACAGCGGGCGGGCGCAGATCGAAAAGCTCATCGACGACGCGCTGGGCAGCGGCGACGAAGCGGTCATGCGCGCCGCGCTCGAACAGCTCAAGCGCCAGTCCGCCCCCTACCTCAACTGGACCGGCAAGGCCGAACGCACCAGCTTCGAGGTGGACACGGTTTCGCTGCACGTGCACGAGCGCATCGACCCCATGAGCATCCTGTCGGCGCTGCGCAAGGAACTCAAGAACCCCTCTCCCTCAGGGAGAGGGGCATCCCAATCTCACCCATCTCCCCCGGGGAGAGGGGCAGGGGTGAGGGCAAGCGGCTACCAGCCCGGCCTCTTCGAAGCCCCCTTCGAAAACCTGCCGCTCCGCGACGCCGTCGATTTCTACAAGCACGAAAAAGGCTGGAGCAACCGTCTGATCTCCGGCGACAGCCTGCTGGTGATGAACTCCCTGCTGCAAAAGGAAAGCATGGCCGGCCAGGTGCAGATGATCTACCTCGACCCGCCCTACGGCATCAAGTACGGCTCCAACTTCCAGCCCTTCACCAACAAGCGCGACGTCAAGGACCGCAAGGACGAAGACCTGACCCAGGAGCCGGAAATGATCAAGGCCTTCCGCGACACCTGGGAGCTGGGCATCCACTCTTACCTGACCTACCTGCGCGACCGGCTGCTGCTGGCGAAGGAATTGCTGCACGAGTCGGGCAGCGTGTTTGTGCAGATTTCGGATGAGAATCTGCACCATGTGCGGGAGTTATTGGATGAGTTGTTTGGTGCTGAGAATTTTGTCTCGCAAATCGTCTTCAAGACGAAGAAAATGGCTTTGGGCCAAAAATACTTGGGTACGGTTTGCGACATCATTTGCTGGTATGCGAAAGACATTCACAGCCTAAAGTATCGGCAACTGTACAAAGAACGCGCAGGATTAGAAAGCGATGATGAAACACCATATCAGATCATTCAGACGCCGCTTGGTGAACTGAGGCGCCTTAAAGCGAGTGAACGTGAGAATCCAGAAGAGGCGCTCAATCTCGGTCGTCTACTGCGAACCCTGGACCTTCATTCCTCCGGTCGAACTGAATCTTGCGTGTTCGCGTTCGATTTTCAGGGAAAAGTTTGTGAGCCACAGCGTGGGCGTAGCTGGAAAACGAATCCGACTGGAATGACACGGCTCAACAAAGCAGGACGCCTTCTGAGGTTCGGTGAAAGTCCCGAATACAAGCTGTTCTTTGATGATTATCCGGTGCAATCCCTCATGTCGCTTTGGGACGATACACAAGGCGCTTCTGATAAGCAGTATGTCGTGCAAACAGCTACCAAGATCATCGAACGCTGCCTCCTCATGACCACCGACCCCGGCGACCTGGTGCTGGACCCGACCTGCGGTTCCGGCACCACGGCCTTCGTCGCCGAGAAGTGGGGCCGGCGCTGGATCACCTGCGACACCTCGCGTGTGGCGGTGACGCTGGCCAAGCAGCGGCTGATGACAGCAAGCTACGACTACTACGCACTGCGCTATCCACACGAGGGCCTGAAGGGTGGCTTCATCTACAAGACCGTGCCGCACGTGACGCTGAAGTCCATCGCCAACAATCCCGAGATCGACGAAATTTATGAACGCATGCACCCGGCCATCGAGGCGGCGCTGGCGGAGCTGAACCGCGCCCTCTCCCCAACCCCTCTCCCCGAGGGCGAGGGGCTCAAGGAGTGGGAGGTGCCGTTCGACTTCCCTGCTGACTGGCCTCAAGCTGCGAAGGAACCCTTCGATACTTACCATGCAGCGCGGCAAGCGATGCAGAGGCAGATGGACTTGAGCATTGCCGCGCACGCCGACCAGGAAATCCTCTACGACCAGCCGCAGCCGGACAAGAACAAGCTGCGCATAACCGGCCCGTTCTCGGTGGAGGCGGTGCCGTTTCCCTCGGTCAAGTCGCTGGACGAAACGGTGCCCTCACCCCTGCCCCTCTCCCCGGGGGAGAGGGGGTATCAATGGGAGGCGGATGTCAGCATTGCCCGCAGCGGCGAGTCGGCGCGTCAGCACAGTTGGCGCGATGAGTTGCTGAAAACCGGCATACGCGGCAAGGGCGGACAGGTGCTGAAATTCGCCGAGCTGGAAACCCTGCCGGGAACGAAATATCTGCATTGCGCGGGCACGCTGGTCGAGCCGGAAACCTCCCTCACCCCCGGCCCCTCTCCCGGGGAGAGAGGGGAGTCAATGCGGGTGGTGGTGAGCTTCGGCCCCGAGTATGCCGCGCTGGAGCAGCGCCAGGTGGAAATGGCCATGCGCGAGGCGGGCGAGCTGTTCCCGCGCCCGAAGATGATCGTGTTCTGCGCCTTCACCTTCGACCCGGAGGCCGCCAAGGACATCGACCAGACCAAGGGTATTACCGCGCTCAAGGCGCAGATGAACACCGATCTCCTGACCGACGACCTGAAAAAGGCGCGCGCGTCGAATCAGAGCTTCTGGCTCATGGGCCAGCCGGACGTGGAAGTGCGCAAAATCCTCCCCTCGCCCGCAAGCGGGAGAGGGGCCGGGGGTGAGGGGCAGTTGTATCAGGTGGAAGTGCACGGCTTCGACTACTTCGACACCGCCAAGGGCGAACTGGTCTCCGGCGGCAAGGGCAGGATCGCCATGTGGCTTTTGGACACCGACTACGACGAGCGCAGCCTGTTCCCGCGCCAGGTGTTTTTTCCCATGGCCGGCAAGGGCGAAGGCTGGCAGAAGCTGAAGAAGGACATCAAGGCCGAGCTGAACGAAGACCTGCTGGAACAATTCCACGGCACCGTCAGCCTGCCCTTCGCTGCCGGCGACAACCGCAAGATCGCGGTGAAGATCATCGACGACCGGGGGATAGAGTCGTTGAAGGTGATTGGATTGGAGTGAGCCATGTTGATCACACGCCTGAAATTGAAGAATTGGCGCAACTTCCGCGCGGTGGATACCCCACTGTCGCCACGCGCCTATTTGATTGGGGCCAATGCCTCCGGCAAATCGAATCTGCTCGATGTTTTCCGTTTTCTGAGGACGGTGGCCCAAATGGAGGGCGGGGGATTGCAGAAGGCGATCAAGGAGCGCGGGGGCCTTGGGAAACTGCGCAGCCTGCACGCACGCAAAGACCCGGAGGTCGGTATCGAGGCGGAATTCAGCGAATCGTTGGACGTGGGCGCGAATCGCTGGGTATACGAGCTTGCCTTCAAATCCGAAGGCAAGGGGGCGCAGCGCGTTTTGATTACGCGAGAGCGGGTTGTCAAGAATGGCAAGGAAATTCTCATGCGTCCGCGCCCGGAGGATCAGGAGGACGTTGCGCGGCTGACCCAGACGTATATGGAGCAGATCAACAACAATGCCGACTTTAGAGAGATCGCGGAGTTTCTGTCGGGGACGACTTATCTGCACCTGGTGCCGCAACTACTCAAATTCGGCGATGAAATCAGCGGCCGCATCATTGACCAGGATCCATTTGGACAAGGTTTGCTCCAGCGTATAGCTAGAACCCCTAAAAAGACGCAATCCGCTCGTCTCAAGCGCATAGGCGAGGCGTTGAAAGTGGCTGTGCCTCAGTTCTCGGAACTGCAGTTCGTGAAAGATGAGATAACAGGCACCCCCCATCTGGAAGCGCGTTTCAGGCATTGGCGGGAACACGGCGCGTGGCAGCGCGAGGAACAGTTTTCCGATGGCACATTGAGGCTGATCGGCCTTCTGTGGGCCTTGCAGGATGGGGATGGTCTGCTTCTGCTCGAAGAACCCGAGCTGTCGCTCAACGACGCCATAGTTGAGTACATTCCGCTGATGATCGACCGCGTTCTGCGCAGCCGGAAAAAAGGTGTTCGGCAGGTCATTGTCAGCACCCACAGTGACAATCTGATCGGCGCCGTCTCCGACCCGTCGTCTGTGCTGTTGCTGGAGCCCGGGGAAAACGGAACCTCTGTCCGGCTCCCCGACCAGGAAGAGCGGCTTGCCATGGAGAGCGGGCTGAATCCTGCAGAAATCCTCCTGCCTAAAACTCGACCGGAGGGTATCGAGCAGATGGGCATGTTCTGATGAATCAGATCTATGTGATCGGGGAGGATGTCTTGTGCTGCGCAATAGGGGAGCGGCTCGCGAGGGATATCCTGGGATGGCCGTTGGCCCAGCCTGTTATCAACAAAAGAGGGGTGACAAACCTAGTCAAGGACATGCAGCGTCATATCGGGCTGGCGCGTGCGCATGCCGTGCTTTGCATAGCCGACACGGATCGAGGTTGTGCCAAAGATCTGCGTAACCGGTGGCTGCCGGCGCATACGCCAGAACGGTTTCTCCTGCGACTGGCCGTGCCAATGATCGAAAGCTGGTTGATGGCCGACCATAAGGCGCTGGCTGAGTTTTTCGGCGTGGCGGACTCGGTAGTCCCGAGAAATCCAGATGATGAGCCGAATGCCAAACGGACGATGCTTGGTTTGGCCCGTCGCTCAAGGCGGCGAATCCTGCGCGAGGAGGTTGTCTCAACCTTTGATCCCAGCAAACCCGGGACGGGTTATAACACGCACTTGCGCAGTTATGTGGCTACCAACTGGCGATTACAGGAGGCTGTTCAAAGGTCTCCAAGTCTGGAGCGTGCCGTGCGTCGTATCGATGAACTGAAAATCGCCGATTCATGACTGCGCCGAAATCCCTCATCCTCAACTCGCCATATGAAGTGCCCCACTTCCACTGGCGGGAAGACCGGGGCAATCTCACCCTTGCGCACGGTCGTCGTCCCGCCGGCTACGAGATTTTCGACACCCGCAACAACACCCGCCGCACCGAACCGCTGGAACTGGTCAATCGTATTCGCGAGCGGGTCGATGCGTGGCGGGCGGCGGACTACCCCGGCGTCACCAGCATTACCCGCAGCCTCTTGGCGCACTGGCACGATCAGAGCGCCCGCCAACACCCGTTCTACTTCTGCCAGCTCGAAGCCATCGAGACCCTGATCTGGCATGTGGAGGCCGCGCCCGATTTCAAGCAGGGCATTTTCGTCCCCGGCGACGGCGGCGCATGGGAGCGGGTGTGCAACAAGATGGCGACGGGAACGGGCAAGACCGCGCTGATGGCGATGATCGTTGCTTGGCAGGTACTGAATGCCTTGACCTACCCCAGGCGCAACAAGGAATTCAGTCGTGCGATTTTCATCGTGGCCCCCGGCCTGACGGTGAAGGAGCGCCTGCAGGTGCTCTACCCCGGCAACCCCGCGAATTATTACGACGAGTTCGGCCTGTGTCCGTCCGAGGCGCTGCGCCAGAAACTGAACCAGGCGGAACTGCTGGTGGAGAACTGGCACAGCCTGATGCCGCTATCGGTGCCGGAGCGCTCGGTGGTGAAAAAGGGCGCGGAAAGCGACAAGGCATTCGTGAAGCGGGTCTTGGGCAAGCTGGCCGGATACCGAGACATTGCGGTCATCAACGACGAGGCGCACCACGCCTATCGCATACCGGCCGACATCAAGATCAGCAAGAAGCAGGCGGAGGAGCAGGGCATCGACCTGGAGGAATCCACGCGCTGGATCGAGGGGCTGGACCGCATTCACAAGGAGTTGCGGATAAACCGCTGCTTCGATCTTTCCGCCACGCCTTTTGCACCCACCGGCAAGACCAATACCGAGCAGGGGCTGTTCGGCTGGATCGTGTCGGATTTCGGGCTTAACGACGCCATCGAGGCGGGATTGGTCAAAACCCCGCGCGTGGTGGTGCGCGATGGAGCGATTCCCGACTCGCAAACACTGCGTCCCAAGCTGTACCACCTGTACCGCGAAAAAGAGGTGTCCGAAGACCTGAACCGACGCGGCGCCGAGCCGCATGAGCCGCTGCCGCAACTGGTGCAGCAGGCATACACCCTGCTGGGCGCGGATTGGCGCAAGGCTTTGGAAGACTGGCAATCGGCTGGTCATACTTCGCCGCCGGTCATGCTGACGGTATGCAACCGCACGGAAACCGCCGCCCGCATCGAGCGCTATTTCGACAGCGGCGATGCGCACTGGCCGGAAATGCACGCCCCCGACAAGACCCTGCGCGTGGATTCCAAAGTGCTGGAGAAGGCGGAAATCGGCGAGTCCTCCGGCACGGACAAAGACTACGATGCGCGGCTGCGGGCGATTGTCGAGGCGGCGGCGATCCCTGATGACCGCAAGCAGCGATTGCTTGGTCTGAAGAAGGAAGAGTTGCTGCGGGAAATCGTGGACAACGTCGGCAAACGCGGGCAGGCGGGCCAGGATTTGCAGAGCGTCATCTCGGTGGCGATGCTGTCGGAGGGGTGGGACGCGAAAAACGTGACGCACATCATGGGCCTGCGCGCGTTCACCAGCCAGTTGCTGTGCGAGCAGGTTATTGGCCGGGGTTTGCGCCGCGTGGATTACGACACCGAGGCGGTGGTCGGGCCGGATGGGGTGGAGCGGCAGCTTTTCAAGCCGGAATACGTGAATGTGTTCGGCGTGCCGCTGTCGATCTTTCAGGACGTGGGCGAGGGCGGCGAGCCGCCACCACCTCCAAAGCCGAGTACCCAGATCGAGTCGTTGCCCGAGCGCAATCATCTGGAAATCCGCTGGCCGAATGTGTTGCGGGTTGATACGGTGGTCCAGCCGGTGCTGGCGCTGGATTGGGATGCGGTCGAGCCGCTGCGCCTCGAACCTGCACACACGCCCCTGGTTGCCGACATTGCGCCCGCCATCGGCGGAGCGACGGCCTGGGATCAGATACAGAGCATCGACCTGGAGAAGCTGCCCGACGAATTCAGGCAGCAGCGGCTCATTTTCAAGGCGGCGCGCAAGGCATTTGACAACATGCAGGGGCGATTCACCGGCAACCGTGATTACCTTGCCTTGCAGCTGATCAGGCTGATCGAGGAATTCCTGGCGTCCGACAAGCTGGAAATCCCTTCCCTGTTCCATCAAGACCCGTTGCGCAAACGCATCCTGATCGCTCTCAACATGGATGGGGTGGTCGGGCACCTGGTGCAGGGGCTGACCGAGCAGAACCTGGAGCGGATCGAGCCCGTCTTCGACGAGGAATTCCCTATCGGCTCGACACGGATGATGCGCAGCTGGTACACCACCAAGCCCTGCCAGCCTGCACAAAAGTCGCAGATAAGCCATGTCGTCGCGGATTCGGCTTGGGAGGCGCACACCGCCAACGTGCTGGAGCAGAGCGAGCAGGTGCTGGCCTATGCCAAGAACGACCACCTCGGCTTCCAGGTGCATTACCTGTGGAATGGGGCGCGCCGCCGCTTCGTGCCGGATTTCCTCGTGCGGCTGGCAAACGGCAAGACCCTGATCCTCGAAATCAAGGGCGAGGACAGCCCGCAAAACAAAGCCAAGCGTCAGGCGTTGGATGCATGGGTGAAGGGGGTTAACGCCAAGGGCGGGTTCGGAGCATGGTGCTGGGACGTGGCGTTCGAGATGGCGACGATTCAGGACATTGTCGACCGTCACTCAGCTACGAGGTGACTGCCTGAGGATTTCGACGACCTCGTCGTCCGACACCTGGTTGAAATCCGCATAAAACTGCCCCACGGCGCGGAAGTCCCAGGGCGTGTGCAGGCAGACCAGCTCGTCACACAGCGGGCGGACTTTTTCCAGGGTATCGGGCGGGGAAACCGGCACCGCGCAGATGAGTTTGGCCGGGTTCTTGGCGCGCGTGGCATGCAGGGCGGCGATCATGGTGCTGCCGGTGGCGAGGCCGTCATCGATGATGATGACGATGCGCCCAGCCGGGTCGATGGGCGGATGCAGCGGCGTGTATTGCGCGCGTCGTTCCCTCAGCGTCACCATTTGCCGCTGTTTTTCGCGTTCCATGTATTCCGGCGTGCCGCCGGCGGAGACGGCATAGTCGGCGATATAGGCCCAGCCCGACTCGTCGATCGCGCCCAGCGCGAACTCGCTGCTGTAGGGCGAAGTCAGCTTGCGCACCAGCACCACGTCGAGCTCGCCCTCCAGCAGGTCGGCAATGGTCTTGCCCATGGGCACCGCCCCGCGGGGGATGGCGAGGATCAAGGGGTGCCGGCCCTTGTAGGTTGACAGGGCCTGGGCCAACTGGCGGCCTGCATCCCGGCGATCAGCGAATATCATGACCATTCCTCCATGACTGGCTGCTTTCAAGTTAGGCGCCCGAATCCTTTCCGGCAAGGCTGCCCATCACGGACTACAGTGAAAAGGAACGGGAATCCGTACATGAATGATGAAACCGCCTATTTCGAGCACGGCGCCGACATCGGCGTGATCGGCCGAGGCGCCACCGTGGAGACGGCATTTGTCGAGGCGGCGCGCGCCATGTTCGCCATCATGGCCGAGCCGGGCGAGGTAGACGAGTCGCTGAGCGTTGCACTTGAATTCGAGGAGGCCGATGTGGAATTCGCCCTGGTTGCCTGGCTCAACCGTTTGCTGGCCGAAGCGCGCCTGCAGGGCGCGGTGTTCAGCCGCTTCGAACTGGCGCGCGACGGTGCGCATTACCGGGGGCGGGCGTTCGGCTGCAAATGGAACGCGTCGATAGCCCGCGGCACCGAAGTCAAGGGCGCGACCCTGACCGCGCTGTCGGTGAAGCAGGACGAAAAGGGTTGGGAGGCGCGCTGCATCGTGGATGTGTGAATTTTGGAAAGACCGTTAACCACGGGGGGCACGGGGAATACGGGGATAAACCAAGAAGTTAAAAGCAAGGCAGCCAAGCGCTAAGGTTTTCATCTTGTTTTTGCCTTTTGAGTTAATTCTCCCCGTGCTCTCCGTGTCCCCCGTGGTTCAAATGTTTTTTTGGGACGAATCATGGATATCACTCGTTTCAAAGCCCTGAACGAAACCTGCTGGACTCTTCCCAAGGTCCAGGGCGAAACGCGCGCGGAAGTGCAGCTTTATGCCGACCGCGAGCTCTTGGCCGAGATGGACGACAAGGTGGCCGAGCAGATACTCAACGTGGCCAGGCTGCCGGGCATCGTCGGCCCCGCCATGGCCATGCCGGACGCGCATTGGGGCTACGGTTTCCCCATCGGCGGGGTGGCGGCCTTCGATGCGGACCAGGGCGGCATCATTTCCGCGGGCGGCGTCGGCTTCGATATTTCCTGCGGCATCCGCTGCCTGCGCACCAACCTGAACGCGATCGACCTCGCGTCCAAGGCCGTGCAACTGGCCGATTCCCTGTATCGCAACATCCCGGCCGGCGTGGGCCAGGAAGGCGAGATCAAGCTCAGCACCTCCCAGATTGACGACATCATGCTGCAAGGGGCCGACTGGGCGCTGGCCAGAGGCTACGGCGTGGACGAAGACCTGCAATACATCGAGGAGCGCGGCTGCGTGAAGGGCGCCGACCCCGGCCAGGTTTCCGATCTGGCCAAGAAACGCCAGCGCGGCGAAATGGGCACGCTGGGCTCGGGCAACCACTACCTGGAGGTGCAGGTGGTGGAAAAGATTTTCGATCCTGCCTGCGCCGAGGCCTTCGGATTGCACGAAGGCCAGATCGTGGTGTCCATCCATTGCGGCTCGCGCGGGCTCGGCCATCAGATCGGCACCGACTATCTGGTCAGCCTGGCCAAGGCGGCAGGCAGGCTGGGCATCGACCTGCCCGATCGCGAGCTCGCCTGCGCCCCGATCAACAGCCCCGAAGGCCAGGCCTATCTCGGCGCCATGAATGCCGCCATCAACTGCGCACTGGCCAATCGCCAGATTCTCACCCATCTGACGCGCGAAGTTTTTGCCCGCATCCTGCCCGAGGCCCGACTGGAAACGCTGTTCGATGTCTCGCACAACACCTGCAAGCTGGAGAGCCATGAAGTCGGCGGCAAGAAGCGCTGGCTTTATGTGCACCGCAAGGGCGCGACCCGCGCTTTCGCGCCGGAGCACCCGCAGTTGCCGGAACGCTATCGGCATGCGGGCCAGCCGGTCATCATCGGCGGCAGCATGGGTACCGGCTCCTATGTGCTGGCAGGCCTGCCGGGCAATCCCGCCTACGCGTCCGCCAGCCACGGCGCGGGCCGTTCCATGAGCCGCAATGCGGCGCTGAAACGCTGGCGCGGGCGGGAACTCATCGACGAACTGGCGGGTCGGGGCATACTGATCCGCACCCGCTCCATGCGCGGCGCGGCCGAAGAGGCGCCCGGCGCCTACAAGGATGTGGACCGGGTGGCCGAGGCGACGGAAAAGGCGGGGCTGGCGAAGCGGGTGGCGTTTTTGCGGCCGAAGGTATGCGTGAAAGGGTAGGAGCGGCGCCCTCGCCGCGATATCGGCCCGAGGGCGGGCCTCCTACAACGGCCGATTGCGGTTAAAATCCATTCTCAAACAACAAGTTGGGCCATCGAGGGCATGATCAAACAGCGCACGCTTAAAACCCGGGTCAAGACCACCGGCGTGGGCCTGCATTCCGGCGTCAAGGTCGAAATGGCCTTGCGCCCGGCCGCGGCCGGCACCGGCATCCTGTTTCGCCGAGTGGATTTGGATCCGCCGGTGGACATTCCGGTGGATCCGTACAAGGTCACCGACACGCGCCTGTGTTCGGCGTTGACCGTGGACAATGCCAAGGTCGCCACCGTCGAACACCTGATGTCGGCGCTGGCGGGGCTGGGCATCGACAATATCGTGATCGATCTGACCGGGCCGGAAGTGCCCATCCTCGACGGTTCCGCCGCCCCCTTCGTGTTCCTGCTGCAATCAGCCGGCATCGAAGAGTTGAATGCGCCCAAGCAGTTTATCCGCATCCTGGAGCCGATCGAGGTCAGGGAGGGCGACAAATGGGTGCGGCTGTCTCCTTACGACGGCTTTCGCATCGACTTCACCATCGAATTCGACCATCCGGTGTTCGAGGGGTCCGGTCAGGTGGTGAGCGTGGACTTCGACAACACGTCTTACATCCGCGAAGTCGCGCGGGCGCGCACTTTCGGCTTCATGCACGAGGTCGAGATGCTGCGCAGCAACAACCTCGCGCTCGGCGGCTCGCTCGATAATGCCATCGTCATGGACGAGTACCGCGTGCTCAATGCCGACGGCCTCCGATACGACGACGAATTCGTCAAGCACAAGGTGCTCGATGCCATCGGCGACTTCTACATGATCGGCAAGCCCATCATCGGCAGACTGGAAGCGCACAAGTCCGGCCATGCGCTCAATAACCAACTGCTGCGCGCGCTGATGGAAAGGCAGTCGGCCTGGGAACTGGTGACTTTCGAAAACACCGACGATGCGCCCGATGCCGTGACGCACTTTTATCCGCAAGCCGCCTGATGGTTTTTCGGCTGATTCTGGTTCTTGCTCTCATCGTCCTTGCCGGGCTGGCATTGGCCTGGATGTTCACCAAGGACAAGAAATACCTCCGCATCGCCGGCCGCATCGTGCGTTTTCTGGTTGTGCTGGGCGTGGTGATGGCGCTGGTCTTCGTGGCCGAGCGCCTGGTGCTGCGCTAGCCGGGACAGGCCTCTCTCGCTGGGCAAGCCCTGCCTGTCCTTGGATCGCAACCATTCCCGATTCTGCCAGCCGCAACGCCTGGGTCTATATTGATTTGATGGGGCGGGTCCGGACGTGCCGTATCCCGCCGAGTTGAAATTATTTGGCCTGATTTCCGGGGTGCCCATGAACGAACTGCGCCGCTTCCTGTTTGTCCCGTTTCTGATCCTGCTCGCCTTGGCCAGCCCTGCAGCACTGGCGTGGGACGACGAGGAGGATTTCCGGGCGCCCACGCCGCCCCGACTGAGCTTCATCGATGGCCAGGTGTCCTATTGGCGGGAGGGCGCGGACGACTGGGTCGATGCCCGCCGCAACCTGCCCCTGGCTGCGGGGGACGCGCTCTATGCCGGGGCGAATTCCAACTTCGAGCTTCAATTCGACAGCCGCAGCTTTGCGCGTGCGGACGAGAACACGGAGCTGTCGGTGCTGAACCAGGAGGCGCGCTATATCCAGTTCAAAGTGACGCAGGGCCTGGTTTCCTTCGACATCCGCAGCATGGCGGTGGGCGATAGCGTGGAAGTGGACACCCCGGACGGCGCATTCACCATCGAACAGCCAGGCTACTACCGGGTTGAGGTGAATAGCCGCGAAACCCGTTTCATTACCCGCCGCGGCGGCCGGGCCACCTTGACCACGGCAGACGGGCGCACGCTGAGCATCTATCCGTCAGAAGAAATCGTCGTCACCGCAGGCGATCCGGTACAAGTGGCCACTTACGCCGCTCCCCCCGCAGACGCCTGGGATCGCTGGAATGACGCACGCAGCGACCGCATTGGCGAATCGGTCAGTGCGCGCTACCTGCCGCCGGACGTATACGGCGCGGAGGACCTGGATCACTACGGCCACTGGCGCGTGGTGCCGGAATATGGCGCGGTCTGGATACCGCGCAGCGTGGCACCGGGCTGGGCGCCATACAGTACCGGCATCTGGGCATGGGACCCTTATTACGAATGGACCTGGATCGATGATGCGCCCTGGGGCTGGGCGCCTTTCCATTACGGGCGCTGGGTTTACATAGGAGGCTATTGGGCCTGGGCGCCAGGCCCGGTTGTCAGGCGCTCGGTGTACGCGCCGGCCCTGGTGGCCTTTCTGATTCGCGACCACGACGTCTCGGTGCGCGTCAGCATCGGCCTGCCCGGCCTGTGGTGGGTAGCCTTGAGCTGGGGCGAACCGGTGCTGCCCTGGTGGGGGCATCACCGGCATCGCTGGCATCCGCGCTGGGCGGGCTGGGGCGGGCCGCGCATCGTCAACAANNTCAACGAAATCCATTACCACAATGCCCGCCTGCCGCGCGCAATACTGACCGCGCCGACCGACAGGTTCGGTCGCGCGCCCATCCGTGCAACGGCGGAAACGCGCTATCGCCCGGAAGCGTTCGTGCCCGTGCGCAACGAAATGCCGGTCAAACCGGTGCGCGAAAGTCTTCTCGGCGGCGCGCCCAAGGCCGCCCGGCCGCCGCGCGAAGCCGCGGCGCGGCCGGTGGTGGCCACGCGCCCGCCGCGCGAGAAATCCTTGCCCTGGCAGCAGGAAAAACCGCGCCTCCAGCCGTCGGCGGTGCCGGCGGCCGGTTACGTGGAGCCGCCGCCGCGCCGCGAAGCGGGGAGACCGGAGCCGGATCGGCCGCCATTCGGCGCCGCGGCCGGTCCCGAGCGCACCCCTGCACCGCCGCCGCCGCGCCTGAAGGAAGTGGCCACACCGGCCCCGACAGGCCGCATGCCAGCCGCCTCGGCGCCCAAGCCGGCTGAGCGCAGGGAGCCGGCTGCAACCGCGGTTCCACAGAAGCCGCAGGCGACGGCCCCGACCCGGCCGGCGCCTGCGGGCCAGCCGTCCGGCACGCAGCGTGCTCCTGCCCAGAAGCCGCCAGCGCGCATCGAATCGAGGCAGGAAGGCAAGGCGCAGCCGTTGCCGGGCAAGCCGGCCAATCAGACCTACCGCGGACAAGGACAGAATGTGCGCAGATGGGAGGAACGCGGCGGGCGCTAGATGAGGATTCAGGGACCGGGAGCCAGGGATTGGGGGTTGTGCGGCCGAAGGCCGCGCTTTTTTTCAAAGCGCGAAGCAAATTCCCTGCCCCTAACCCCTAACCCCTAGCTGTGGCGCTTGAGCAGCCTTTGCAGCGCGGCTTTTACCTCGCCTTCCTCCATCTGTTCGCTGGCTGAGGCAAAGGCCTGCCTGGCTGCATCGGGCAGGGGCGGCTTGTTGTGCGGCGGGGCAGGCTTCCTCGAATTGGCCGGCTGCACTTTCAGGTTTACACGGCGCACGTCGAGGCCGCGTTTTTGCAGGGCGTCGGCCAGGTTCTGCGATTCCAGGCGCAGGCGGCTGGCAATCGCGCCGTTGCGGCACAGCACCCTTAATTCGCCGTTTTCCAGCGCCACGACCTGCGCTTCGCCGCGGAACCTGGCGGGCAGTGCGGCGTCGAGCTGTCGTTGCAGGGAAGACAGGACCAGGGCCTGCCGCACGGCGGGCAGGTTGGCCAGAAGCTTGCTCAGGCGTTCGGCCATGGGGTTCCTCCTTCACCGGGCGGCAATGTCCGCTGTGTTAAAATCGGCTGATTTACTGGCACCTTACGGGGCATTTCGCTTCCCATGCTGCAAAACGTCTTCAAGAAAATCTTCGGCAGCCGCAACGAACGGCTGATCAAACAATACATGCAGA
>DCVO01000129.1:18963-20569 GCA_002327405.1 Thiobacillus sp. UBA2186
CTGCCCGAGGCCTTCGCCGTGGTGCGAGAGGGCGGCAGGCGCGCGCTGGGCATGCGCCACTTCGACGTACAGCTGGTGGGCGGCATGGTGCTGCATGACGGCAAGATTTCGGAAATGCGCACCGGCGAGGGCAAGACCCTGATGGCGACGCTGCCGGCCTACCTCAACGCGCTGGCCGGCAAGGGCGTGCATGTGATTACGGTGAACGATTACCTCGCCAGCCGCGACGCCGGCTGGATGGGACGCCTTTACGGCTTCCTGGGGCTTACCGTAGGCGTCAACCTTTCGCAGATGCCGCACGAGCAGAAGCAGGCGGCCTATGCCGCCGACATCACCTACGGCACCAACAACGAATACGGTTTCGACTACCTGCGCGACAACATGGTGTTCCAGCTGTCCGAGAAAGTGCAGCGCGGCCTCAACTTCGCGATCGTCGATGAAGTGGACTCCATCCTGATCGACGAGGCGCGAACCCCGCTTATCATCTCCGGCCAGGCCGAGGACAACACCGATCTGTATCTGGCGATCAACGCCATCCCCGGCCACCTGGAAAAACAGGCCGAGGAAAACGGACCGGGCGACTACTGGGTGGACGAAAAAGCGCATAGCGTGCTGATCTCGGAAACCGGCCACGAGAAGATCGAAGCCCTGCTGATCGAAATGGGCTTGTTGCCCGAGGGCAGCAGCCTGTATGACGCCAGCAACATCCGCCTCATGCACCACGTCAATGCCGCGCTGCGTGCGCATGCGGTGTATCACCGCGACCAGCATTATGTGGTGCAAAGCGGCGAGGTGGTGATCGTCGACGAATTCACCGGCCGCCTCATGGCGGGCCGGCGCTGGTCCGAAGGCTTGCATCAGGCGGTCGAAGCCAAGGAAGGCGTGGCGATCCAGAAGGAGAACCAGACCCTGGCCTCGATCACCTTCCAGAACTATTTCCGCATGTACGCCAAGCTCTCCGGCATGACCGGCACGGCGGACACCGAGGCCTACGAATTCCAGCAGATCTACAGCCTGGAAACCGTGGTGGTGCCGACGCACCGCCCCATGATCCGCAAGGACCTGCACGACCAGGTGTTCATGACCACCAAGGAAAAATATGCGGCGGTGATCAAGGACATCCGCGACTGCCAGGAGCGCGGCCAGCCGGTGCTGGTCGGCACCACTTCCATCGAGATCAACGAGTACCTCTCCGGCTTGCTGCAAAAGGAAGGCTTGAAACACGAAGTGCTGAACGCCAAGCAGCACGCGCGCGAAGCCGATGTGGTGGCGGAAGCCGGCCGCCCCGGAGCGATCACCATCGCCACCAACATGGCGGGCCGCGGTACCGACATCGTGCTGGGCGGCAGCATCCAGAAGCAGCTCGACGCCATCGATGCCGACGAGTCGCTGTCCGCCGCCGAAAAAGGCACGCGCAAGGAGCGTCTCAAGTCGGAGTGGCAGCAGGTGCACGAGCAGGTGCTGGCCGCCGGCGGCCTGCATATCATCGGCACCGAGCGCCACGAATCGCGGCGCGTCGACAATCAGCTGCGCGGCCGCTCCGGCCGCCAGGGCGATCCCGGTTCCTCGCG
Organism: Thiobacillus sp. UBA2186; assembly: GCA_002327405.1. Taxonomy (GTDB): domain Bacteria; phylum Pseudomonadota; class Gammaproteobacteria; order Burkholderiales; family Thiobacillaceae; genus UBA6918. The sequence continues at coordinate 20,535 of DCVO01000129.1, forward strand.
TTTCTATCTGTCGCTGGAAGACCCGCTGCTGCGCA
>DCVO01000129.1:20592-35106 GCA_002327405.1 Thiobacillus sp. UBA2186
AACTTCGACATCCGCAAGCAGCTGCTGGAATACGATGACGTCGCCAACGACCAGCGCAAAGTTATTTACCAGGAGCGCAATGAATTGCTGGCGGCGGAGGATGTCGCCGACACCATCCGTTCGATGCGCACGGACGTCATCAACACGGTGATCAACCAGCACATCCCGCCCGGTTCCATGGAGGAGCAGTGGGACGCGGAGGGTGCGGAAAAGATGCTGGAATCCGAATTCGCGCTGCAGATTCCGCTTGCCCGCTGGCTCAAGGAAGACGAGAAGCTCGACGAAAAAGGCCTGCGCGAGAAGGCCGTCGAGGCGGCCGACGAAGTGTATGCCGCCAAGGAAGCGATCGTCGGTTCAGAGGTGCTGCGCCATTTCGAGCGCGCCGTCATGCTGCAAAGCCTGGATTCGCACTGGCGCGAGCATCTTGCCGCGCTCGACCAGCTGCGCCAGGGCATCCACCTGCGCAGCTACGCCCAGAAGGATCCCAAGCAGGAGTACAAACGCGAGGCCTTCCAGCTGTTCTCCAACATGCTGGACGCAGTCAAGATGGAAGTCACCCGCATCACCACCACCGTGCAGATCCGTACCGAGCAGGATGTGGAGGTGGTGGAGCAGCAGCACGAGGAAGTGTCCAACGTGCAATACCATCACGCGGATTACGACGAGGCGTTGGCCGGCAAGGACGAGCCGCTGGCGGAAGAAGCCGTGCCCGCCCGCCCGGTCACGCGCGACACGCCCAAGGTCGGGCGCAACGACCCCTGTCCCTGCGGCAGCGGCAAGAAGTACAAGCACTGCCACGGCAAACTGAGCTGATTTACTGGCAAAAAATAATCCTCACAAAGAGGACAGGAGGACAAGAGGAAGAAGAAAGAGCTTTACTCATGTCCTCTTTGTTCAAGCATTATTTAAAGCCGGTGGCGCTGGTCGCCCAATGAAAACGCGCTCGGACAGGGCGCGTTTGCTTTTGTCAAGCCGATGATTTTGAACAGTTCCCCCATCTCGGCCGGCGACAGCAGCTTCTGCACGCCGGAAGCAAGCGGCAGATAGTTGGCGGCCGAGTCCGCCGGGGTTTCGCCAAGCAGCGTGGTGATGCCGCCGGCCAGCAGGAAATTCGCCTGCGTGCCGTAGCCGCATACGTCCAGCCCGGCTTCGAGCCCGGCATCGGCCACTGCCGTGAAATCGACGTGCGCGGTGAGGTCGCACAAGCCCGGCAAATAAAAGGGGTCGTCCAGTGCGTGATGACGGTAGTGCGCGCGCAAGGTGCCCATGTGCCGCTGCGCGTGGTAGTACTCGCTGCGTCCGAAACCGTAGTCGATGAACAGCAGCAGGCCGCATTGCAGGGACTCGGCCAGGCTTTTCACCAGGGCCGGGGCGGCGAGGTTGATCTCGCTGACATAGCCGCCAGGCAGGTCGAGGGCACGGGCCTGGTCCAGCAGCGCGGGGTCGGCAATAGGACGGTCCTGCCAGACAAACTTCCCCTCTCCCTCGGGGAGAGGGGCCAGGGGTGAGGGCGCAGTTGCCGGCTCCCACCGCACCCCACGCTCCAGCGGCCCGCTTTCGGTCCAGTGGACAAGGTGCACCGGCAAGGCATCCAGCACTTCGTTACCGAATATCACGCCAAAGAAGTGCTCGGGGATGTTGTCCAGCCAGCGTACCCCGCCGGCGAAGGGCCGCAAGGATTCCTGCTGGCGTGCGCGCAGGTCGCCGCTCACTTCCAGGATCGAATAGGGCACGTCCAGGCCCAGAGCATCGAATTCGCCGAGGACTTGCGCGGCCAGCAGCCCGTTCCCCGCACCCAGTTCCAGGATGCCGCCGCCGGTCTGCTTCAGCACTTCGGCGAACTGCCGCGCCAGCACGCGCCCGAACAGCGGCGAAATCTGCGGTGCGGTGACGAAATCGCCGCCGGCGCCGAACTTCGCCGAGCCGCCGCTGTAATAGCCCAGTCCCGGTGTGTACAGCGCCAGCTCCATGTAGCGTGCGAAAGGCAGCCAGCCGCCGTTGGCATCGATTTCGGAATGGATGCGCCGTGTCAGTTCTTGGGTGGTTTCGATCTGCTCGGGCGCGGGAGCGGGCAGGGACATGACGCGTTAAAGGGCTTGGGTGATAATGGGCTGTCGAAAACTATAACAGGACAGCGGCGATGCCCGGCAAAACGACTGCCAAAACCATCCTCATCACCGGAGGCTCCAAGCGCGTGGGCGCGGAGATCGCGCGCCTCATGCATGCCACCGGCGCCAATCTCATGATCCATTACCGCAGTTCGGCGAAAGAGGCGCGCGCACTGCAGGACGAACTCAACGCCGTGCGCGAGAATTCCGTGGCGCTGATCCAGGCAGATCTTCTGGACACGCCCGTGCTGCCCAGCCTGGTGTCGCAAACCGTGGCCATTTTCGGCAAGCTCGACGTGCTGGTCAACAATGCATCGAGCTTTTATCCGACCCCGGTCGGCAGCATCGGCGAAAAGGACTGGGTGAATCTGATGGGCTCCAACCTCAAGGCACCGATGTTCCTGTCGCAGGCCGCGGCCCACGAACTGAAAAAAAATCACGGCTGCATCGTCAATATCACCGATATCCATGCCGACCGGCCGATGAAGAACTACCTCGTTTATTCGGTCGCCAAGGCCGGTCTGGCAGGGCTGACCAAGTCGCTGGCGCGCGAGCTTGCACCCAACGTGCGCGTCAACGGCGTCGCCCCCGGGCCCATCATGTGGCCGGAGGACAATCCCGATTTCGACGAGGTCTCGCGCCAGCGCATTGTTTCGCACACCATGCTGAAGCGTTCCGGTACGCCGTCAGACATCGCCCATGCCGTGCGCTTCTTCATCGAGGACGCGCCCTTCGTGTCAGGGCAGATCCTGGCGGTGGACGGAGGCAGGAGCGCAAAGCTGTAGCAGCGCCGTCGCATATCGACGACAGCGCGTCTCGTAAAGGCTTGGACCGGTGTTAGCGCCTGCCCGCCTGGTTGCGGAAATAAGTGGAACCGGCAGGTACCGGTTCCTGTGCGGATGTCTTGTCCTGCGACGGTTCCGGCGCCGCGGCTTGTGAGGGTGCCTCCGCTGTCTTGACTGCTTCGGCCCCGGCTGAGAGCGTTGCCACGTCGCCGGAAATGGAGCCGCCTTCTTCGACCATCATCGCGCCATAGCGGATGGTGCCGGTGACCTTGCCGGTGGCGTGGATGGTCAGGCGCTTGCGCGCAGTAAGTTCGCCCTCGAAGTTGCCGCGCACTTCCGCCACGTCGATTTCGGCCTTGCCCGAGAACACGCCGCCTTCGGCGATGCGGATGTCGCGGCTTTTCATCGAGGCTTCAACGCGGCCTTCCACCACCAGAATCTCGCAATCGGTGATTTCGGAACCCTTCAGCTTGATGTTGGGACCGACGATGAGCTTGCTGCCTTCGTCGTTGGCGTTGGCGGGTTTGGGCGCGGGGGCCGGGCTTTCCGCCTTGGCGGGATCGAGGGGCTTCGCGGATTCGGATGTCCTGGCGGATGCATATGGCGAATGACTGTGCCTGTTCGTATCGGTTCCGGAATTGCTGGAGTGCATCAGATTTTTGAGCATACGGGGTTCCCTTTGGAGGCTGGTTCTGCAAAACGCCGCAAGGCGACCGCGCACGATCCCGTTCGCGGCACGCTAGCATCAGCAATTGGCGCGCCAGCACGAAAAATTTTTTTGCAAACAGCCGGATAGGCCATCCGGGCGCATGGCCGGGGCGTGGAAATTCGATCAATCGTCGCCGGTCAGCGACACAAAATCCGCATGAGATGAGCAAACTCCCGGCAAATCAAGCGCATGCGGCGTGTCATGCGTGTCGCCGGCTGACGACGCGTGATGCGCAAGCCGGCTGCCGTCCTGCGGCCGGCGATTGAAGATGGGCCCTGAAAATGCCGTTGATGTTTGTGACAATCCGTATATGGCGGCTACGGGGCTTCCAGGCCGTTTCCTGGTGCATGGGGCCTGTGGAGGACAGATGCATCCCACCTTGGCAGCTTTGCTGAAAGGTCGCGAAGACCGATATCCACACCTGCTGGAGCAGAAGTTCTCGCGCATCTTCAACGAGGTGATGGCACTCTGGGGAAAAGAAGAGCTGGAGCAGTATTTCACCGGGCTGTTTCTCACCGACCGGCCTGACCGGCAAGGCTTCCCGCTTGATGTTCTGCGAGAAATCAACTTTCTGCATGATCTTCACACGGAGGCCATGCAGGCCAAGGCTTCGCCCGGCGACGTGTGGTCAAACGAAACGACCCGGCGCGGACTCGAAGAGCAGGGGATCGAGTATTCGAGAGAGGGCTTCTTCCGCGCGGTAGAACTGGGAAACGAGAAAGCCATCGAGCTTTTTCTGAAGGCCGGCGTGGACATCAACCTGCAGAACAAGGCGGGCTGGACGCCGCTGATGGTGGCGATATTCACCAGCAGCGAAAGTGCGGCGAACATGCTGATCGATGCGGGGGCGAAGACCGACGTGCAGGATGCGCGCGGCTACGGCCCCTTGCACTGGGCGGCCTACCGCGGGTTCCAGAGCGTAACCCGGCGTCTGCTCGAGGGGGGTGTTCCCGCCGACCTGAAAAGCAATGCCGGATTGACGCCGCTCTTGCAGGCAGCGGCCATGGGGCACACAGGGGTGGCCAGGGAATTGCTTGGACATGGTGCAAGCGTCAACGAATCCGACAACGATGGCTGGACGCCGCTGCACAAGGCGGTTGCCAACGGCTATGCGGGCATGGTCGAGTTGTTGGTCAACGCCGGAGCCGATCCCCATGCGCGCCATGCCGGCGGTGCCACGCCTGCCAGTATCGCCTGGCAGAAACAGCATGCGGAAATCATCGCCCTGCTCGGCGGCTAGTGTCTCAACCCATAAGTTTCGCTATGTTCGACGCGCCCCGCATCGCCGATTGCTTTGTCGCTCATCCTCGCCATAGCTACGGCTATGGCTGCGGTTCGCTTCGCGCACTTGGCGCGCGGATGCGCGTCTCGGCATGTACGCAAACTTATGGGTTGAGACACTAGTCCGCCGCCAGGCTGAAAAATCAGCTGCCCGTGTAGGTCCGGTACCACTCCACCCACTTGCCGATGCCGTATTCCAGCGGCGTCTTCGGCTCGAATCCGACCGCCTGCGTCAAGGCTTCGATGTCGGCGTAGGTCGCTTCGACATCGCCGGGCTGCATGGGCAGGTAGTTCTTCTTCGCCTCCTTGCCCAGGGCCTTTTCGATGGTGCCGATGAAGCTCATGAGTTCCACCGGCTGGTGGTTGCCGATGTTGTACACGCGGTAGGGGGCGTGGCTCTCCGCGGGGTTGCCGTGTTCGTGGTCGTAGGGTTGGTTTGGGTGATGCGCTTTTCGGCCGACAAGAGCCGCTATCGCATCTTCTCGACTGCCGTACATATGTATCAGTTTGTTCACACCCAAAATCTCAAGGGTTTTCTCGACCAGCGGTTGAGCGCAAGCCAGCACCATCTGGCCGCCGCGGCCGGCGACCGCTTTGGCGTTGGAGATCAAAAGGCGTATGCCGATTGAGGCGATGAAATCGACCCCGGAAAGATCAACCAGGACAGGCCCTGACTGTGTCGCGCTCAGTGCGGTGAATCGGCTATCGATCAGGAGGACGCTTTTCATGTCCAGTCTGCCTGTCAGACGGATGAGCTTGATGCCGTTTTCGAGTGTGCTGTCTTCGAGTTTCATTATGTTCTCCTCTGTATGCCGGGTCTGGCGTCATGATGTTGTTGGTGGTTGATAGGCTCAGCTGGCGTTTTCCTGCGCGCCGGTCAACAGTGCGTGACGCAGCTCTTCGGTGCTGGAAGCGAGGCGCACTGCGAGGTGGACGCCGATGTTGCGTATGAGGGTGAGCGCGATTCCGGGGTGATCGAGACGGAGCTGGTCAAGCGCGCTGCTGTGCAGACTCAGTACTTCGGTTGCGTCTTCGGTCGCGACGGCGTCGGCGGAGCGCGGCGCTCCCCGCAGAATGGCCATCTCCCCGAAGATGGCACCCGGTCGCAGGGCGACCAGGCGTTTATACAACCCGTCCTGACTTACGGGTACGCGGATTTCGATGCGCCCGGAGAGGAGCATGTAGAGAGTGTCGCCGGGGTCGCCGCGCTTGAACAGGCACTCGCCGCTGGCGTAGGTATGTTCCTGCATGTGATTGAGCAGGATTGCGATCTCGTCCTCGCTCAGTCCCTTAAGGCCGTCCAGGTCGAGGATGCGGTGGGGTGTCGCTGCCTCGGGCGGGCTGATGGATTCGAGCAGGGCGTCCTCTGCCGCTTCCAGGGCGAGGTCGGGGTCGTCGTACCAGCAATCAGCCGGCAGGGCATTCTGCTGGCTCGACTCGATGATGGGACGGCCCCTGGCGTCCTTAGGCGTAATCGATGACAGGCTCAGGCGAACATTGCGCTGCTTAAGGTGCCGGGCGATTCGCTGGATCGCGCCTGCCCCGGAGGCGTCGATGGTGCTGACCTGGCGGAAGTCCAGGATGATGTGGCTCGCGTTCCGGGCAAGGCCTTCGATTTCATCCATCAGCAGCTCGCCGCTGCCAAAGAACAGGGGACCAGACAGCTCGACCAGCGCGATTTCCTGTCCCCGTGTCTTGAGCAATTCAATATGCGCCAGCGGGCGCATGACGGCGGAATGCCGCTTGTTGCCGGGAAACACGCGCGCCACGTTGGACTTGCTGCTGTGGTGCACGAACAGCAGCATGGAAAGCAGCACGCCTGCAGCCAGGGCCGCAACGAGATTGACGGCCACGGTTACCATCATCACCACCAGCATGATCCAGAGGTTGCCGCGAAGCTGAGACTTGAATTCGCCCCTGCCCTCGTTGCGCAACCATGCGCGAAGCTGGTTCCTCGACCAGGGATCGAAAATGCTGTAGGCCATGTACAGCAGTATCGCTGCCACTGCGGTCTGCGGAATCCTGCTGGCGAACAAGGGAGTCAGGAACAGCAGCATCAGCATGGAAATTCCGAAGGCAACGCTGGCCAGCCAGGTCCGGCCGCCAATCTGCCGCGAAACCAGCTGGCGGGAATTCGAAGGCGCCGAGGGCAGCGCGCCGAACAGCCCGCAAATCAAGTTGCCCAGCCCCTGTCCGATCAGCACGCGCCGACTGTCGTGACGGGTGCCTTCGGCCAGATCCTGCTGGCTTGCAATGATCAGCGACTCGAGCGAATTGAGCGTTGCCAGCGAGAGCGCGGGTGCCAGAACCAGTCTCAGATCCCTTTCCCAGTCGTAGTAGGACGGCAGGCTGAAGCCGATGGCGGCGATGCCGCTGGACGCGTGCAGGGAAGTGACTGCCGGCAGCGTCCCGCCCAGAGACAGTTGGGGTACGACCTGGCTGGCCAGGGCGAAAATCAGCGTGCCTGATAGCAGGCCGGCCAGTGACCAGTGTAGCCTTGGCAGCATCTTGTGCAGGCGCAGCATCAGGAACAGGACAAGGGCGACGACACCTGTGCGCAAGAGCATGGATGTGGTGTCGGCTCCGCCGAGCGAGTGGGCGTCATTCTGGCCAAATATGATCAGCCCGGCTGACAGCATCATGGACAGCGCTACGCCGTTGGTAAAGCCAGCCAGCACGGGCAATGGCGTGAAACGGATGATCCGGCCCAGGCCCAGATAACCGAAAATCATTTGCAGGATGCCGGCAAGGCTTACGCAGAGAATGCCGACGATGATGATGCGATCGAGGTCAAAGCCGCCCGAGGAAGTGACCAGGCCATGCAACAGCGCGGCAAAGATCAGGGTTTGCGCGGGCCTTGGCCCACCATACATGGGGCCTGAACCCCCAATCAGTGCCGGCACCAGGCTGCCGAGGACGGATGCCAGAAAAGCCGCGACGATGCCGGTGCTGGCGAAAGAATGTCCGAGCGGCGCGTAGGACAGATAGCCGTAACCGATGTCCGTGGCGAACAGGCCAAGCGCGGTAAAGATGCCGGCGCGCAGGTTGAGCCAGCGCCGGCTCCAGGGAATGAATTCAGCCCGGGCCACGCCAGATTGCTGTCCAGTTTCCGACACTTCGCTCGCACCAAAAAATGAGCCGGCAACGATATCATTTGGCCGGAACCTGTATGTGACGATTTTGTTACGGCGGCGTGCCTCGCCTGAAGGAAACCTGCGCCAGCCGAACAACGGACAGTTTAGCCTTATAAACCCGTATATTGCCGGTACCACCCGACCCACTTGCCGATGCCATATTCCAGCGGCGTCTTCGGCTCGAATCCGACCGCCTGCTTCAGCGCTTCGATGTCGGCGTAGGTCGCTTCGACATCGCCGGGCTGCATGGGCAGGTAGTTCTTCTTCGCCTCCTTGCCCAGGGCCTTTTCGATGGTGCCGATGAAGCTCATGAGTTCCACCGGCCGGTGGTTGCCGATGTTGTACACGCGGTAGGGGGCGTGGCTCTCCGCCGGGCTGCCGTGCGCGTGATCGTAGCCGGGGTTGGGCTGGGGGATGCGGTCCATGACGCGCACCGTGCCTTCGGCGATGTCCTCGACGTAGGTGAAGTCGCGGCGCATCCTGCCATGGTTGAACACGTCGATAGGACGGTCTTCCAGGATGGCGGAAGTAAACAGCCAGGGCGACATGTCGGGGCGGCCCCAGGGGCCGTACACGGTGAAGTAGCGCAGCCCGGTGGCGGGCAGGCCGTAGAGGTGCGAGTAGGTGTGCGCCATCAGCTCGTTGGATTTCTTGGTGGCGGCATAGAGCGACAAGGGATGGTCGACGTTGTCGTCCACCGAGAACGGCAGCTTGGTGTTGGCGCCGTACACGCTGGAGGAACTCGCGTAGACGAAGTGCTCGACGCCGTTATGGCGGCAGCCTTCCAGCAGGTTGGCGAAACCGACCACGTTGCTCTGGATGTAGGCGTGCGGGTTCTTCAGCGAATAGCGCACGCCTGGCTGGGCGGCGAGGTTGATGACGCGGTTGAAGCGCTCGGCCTCGAACAGGTCCTCCATGCCCATGCGGTCGGAGATGTCGCCCTTGATGAAGCGGAAGTTGGCGTGCGGCGTAAGCTGCTCCAGACGCGCCAGCTTCAAATTGGGGTCGTAGTAGTCGTTGAGGTTGTCGATGCCGACCACCTCGTCGCCGCGCGCGAGCAGGATTTGCGCGACATGCATGCCGATAAACCCGGCGGCGCCGGTGAGCAGGATTTTCATGGAATCTCCGATTTAATGGCCAAATTTTAACAGGGCAGGGGTATCCCCCGTAAAATGGCGGCCATGCTTTTCCTGCAAACCTTGCTCTATCGACTGCTGCTGTGGCTGGCGCTGCCTCTTATTCCGCTGCGGCTGTTAGTGCGTGGTTTCAAGGAGCATGGCTACTGGCACAATATTCCCGAGCGCTTCGGTTCGATTGCCGCGCAAGTCGATCGCCCGGTGTGGATCCATGCAGTGTCGGTGGGCGAGGTGCGCGCCAGTGCCCCGCTGGTGGAGCGCTTCCTCGCGCAAGGCAAGGTGGTGCTGATTACCTGCATGACGCCGGCAGGCCGCGGCACAGCCGAGCAGTTGTTCGGTGGGCGGATCTCGGTGCATTACCTGCCCTACGACTACGCCTGGGCGGTGCGACATTTTCTGCGTCGTGTCCAGCCTGAGCGCGGCATCATCATGGAAACCGAACTGTGGCCCAATCTCGTGCGTGAAGCGAAACGTGCCGGCGTGCCGCTGTATTTGGTCAACGCCAGGCTGTCGGAGAAGTCTGCTGCTGGTTACCGCAAATTCTCTGCCTTGACGCATTCCGTCCTGCAGGACTTCACGGCCGTGGCCGCGCAAACGGAAGCGGATGCGGGGCGGCTGCGTGATCTGGGCGCATCGAATGTCACCGTCACGAGCAACCTCAAATTCGACATCGGGCCGCCGGCAGATCAACTCCAACTGGGCCGGCGTTTTCGCGAACTGATTGGTAATCGCCCGGTGTGGCTTGCTGCCAGCACGCGCGATGGAGAGGAGAAGCTGATTCTGCAGGCTTTCCAAAAAGCGGCTCCGCAGAATGCATTGCTGGCGCTGGTGCCGCGCCATCCGCAGCGCTTCGAAGAAGTCGTCACGCTTGCGCGAAACTTGGGACTGGAAGTACAGCGGCGCAGCGAGAACGCGCCGGTTAAGGATTCAACTCGCGTGTGGATGGGCGACAGCCTGGGCGAAATGTTCGCTTACTACGCAGCGGCCGACTGCGCGCTGATTGGCGGCAGCCTGCTGTCCTACGGCGGGCAGAACCTGATCGAGGCCTGCGCGGTTGGCTGTCCGGTGCTGGTGGGACCGCACACGGAGAATTTCAAGCAGGTCGCGGAAGAGGCTGTGGCGCAAGGCGCTGCCCTGCGGGTGGCAGATGCGGCGGAGTGGGTGTCAAAGGCCGCCGCGCTCTCAGATGATGCGCGACAGCGCATGGGTGAAGCCGGCAAGCGCTTTGCCGCCGCCCACAAGGGCGCGGCGGAGCGGGTATTCCGGTTGATTGCGCCGTAAATATCTGAATTGCTTGTTGTCCGTGAAGGACGAGAAGAAAAACTGATTTTCCCCGTGCTCCCCGTGTCCCCCCTGGTTAACGGATTTTGCGGGGCTGTTATTTCGACGCGACCAGCAGGCGGTCGATTTCTTCCAGATCGGCAGCGGTCAGCAAGCCGGCGGCCGCCTTGAGGTTCAACACCGACAGCAGGAAGTTGTAGCGCGCAGCGGCAAGGTCGCGCTGCGCTGAGGTGAGCTGCTGCTGCGCGTTGAGCACGTCGACATTGGTGCGCACGCCGACCTCCAGGCCGAGCTGCGTCGATTCCAGCGACTTCTGGCTGGATGCGAGTGCGGCTTCCAGCGCTTTCACTTGCGCTTCGGTGCTGGTCACGTTGAGATATGCCTGGCGGGTTTGCAGCGCCGCGTTGCGCAGGGCGTCTTCCAGCTCCTGGCGTGCCTTGTCCTGGTTGGCGACGGCCTCGCGCACTTGCGAGGAAACCAGCCCGCCCTGGTAAAGAGGCAACGCGAATTCCAGCCCGACCACGGTGGCCTCGCTGTCGATCGTCCCGATGCCGACGTTCTGGTTCTTGTTGTCGCTGTAGCTCGCCGTCAGGTCGAGCGTGGGATGATGGCCGCGGCGCGTGCGCTCGATTTCCCGGTCGGCGATCTGCCTGGCCAACTGGCTGATGCGCACCTGCAGATTGTCGCTTTGCGAACGGCTTACCCAGTCATCCATGCTGGCGGGCGCCGGCGCGGCGAGCGCCGGTTTGGGCAGGAGGGCGGCGAGCGTGTTGACGTTCTTGCCGGTCAGGGTGTGCAGCGCGCGGCGCTTGATTTCCAGGTCGTTCAACGCGGCGATTTCCTGGGCGGTAGCCAGATCGAAGCGGGCCTGGGCTTCGTGCGTATCGGTGATGGTGGCGGTGCCGACCTCGAAGTTGCGCTTGGCCGCGGCCAGCTGCTCGGTGATGGCGGCTTTCTGCGCGCGGATGAATTCCAGGCTGTCCTGCGCCAGCAGCACATCGAAGTAGGTGCGCGCCGCCCGCAGGATGAGGTCCTGCCCGGCTGCCTTGAACTGGGTTTCGGCCAGTTGCACGGACACCTTGGCCTGGTCGTAGGCGACCCAGTTCTGGCCGCGATAGATGGGCTGCGCGGCGTTCACGCTCCAGCCCCGGGAGTTGAATTCGCTGTCGCCGAGGGGGGTGTCCACATCGTTGCGGCGGGTGTTCGCGTTCAAGGAAGCATTGGGCAGCAGGCCGGCACGCGCCTGCGGCGTTTTTTCCTGGGCGGCACGGTAGGCGGCCTGGGCGGCGGCATAGCTCGCGTCGTAAGCCAGTGCGGCGCGATAGACCTCGGACAGATTGTCCGCAGCGGCGGGAAGGCCGAATGCGGCCATCAGGAAAAAACTCAGGAGTTTCGGTTTCATCATTGTTCTTTCTAGTACAGGGGCATGGCCGGGTCTACTTCCTTGGCCCAGGCGTCGATGCCGCCGGTCAGGTTGATCACGTTTTCGAAGCCTTCGTGTTCCAGATACTTGGCGACCTGCCAGGAACGGATGCCATGGTGGCAGACCACGATGGTTTCCCTTTTTTTGTCCAGTTCGTTCATGCGCGCCATGATCTGGCCCATGGGAATCCAGATGGTGCCGGGCAGCTGGCAGCGCGCCATTTCCCACGCCTCGCGCACGTCCAGCAGCACCGGCGGCTCGCCCTGCTCGAGCCTTTCCTTGAGCTGGCGCGCAGTGAGGTGGTGCATCAAAAGGCGAAACGCTCGGGCTGCAGGGCGTTGACCAGCGGCTTCAGGCTGGTTTCGAACAAGGTCTCGCTGCGATAGACGCCGCGCGAAACGCAAGTGACCAATTGCGCACTCATGGCCGGATCATCGCCGACTACAGCGAACAGGCGGCCGCCGGGGGCAAGCTGGGTGGGCAGCGCATCCGGCATGACGGGCAACGAGCCGGTGACCACGATGACGTCGTAAGGCGCATGATTCTCCCAGCCGCGGCTGGCATCGCCGGCTTCCAGGGTCGCATTGTCGAAGCCATGCGCCTTCAGGCGCGCCTCGGCATCCTTGATGAAGTCGGCGTGGATTTCCACGCTGTGGACCTTGCCTGCCAGGCTGGCGAGCAGGGCGGTGAGATAGCCGCTGCCGGTGCCGATTTCCAGCACCCGGTCGGTTTTCTTGAGCTGCAGGCTCTGCACGCAGCGCGCTTCGAGCTTGGGCGACCACATCGTCTCGCCATGGCCAATCGGAATTTCCATGTCCACGAAAGCCAGCGAACGGTAGGGGGCCGGGACGAATTCTTCGCGCCTGACCTTGAACAACAGGTCCAGCACGGTCTGGTCCAATACGTCCCAAGGGCGGATTTGCTGCTCTACCATGTTGAAACGCGCTTGTTCGATATCCATTGGCTTTATTTTCAAAGGGTTATTCGGAGGCCTGCCTTGCAATTATTCCATATTTGGGCTAATTTCGGGCCATCGCTAGGGGTCCCCGGTAGGAAGCAACCAGTCTTCCGACGGGGTGAGACAGACCCTTTGAACCTGATGCGGTTAATACCGCCGTAGGGAAGCGCAAGGCGCTTCCCGCGTATTTCCGGCGAAGCGCGTGCTTGGGCGCTTCCCGTATATTCTGGCGAAGCGCCGGCCCTGCCGCCGCTCCTCGCCTTAACTTGGAGCGCACCATGAACGCCAACCCCCAATTCCTCGCGGCCACCGCCACGGTGGACGAAGCCGCCATTCAGCCCCTGCCCAACTCGCGCAAGATCTACGTCGAGGGCTCGCGCCCGGACATCCAGGTGCCGATGCGGGAGATTTCCCAGTCCGACACGCCAGCCTCCTTCGGCGCGGAGAAGAATCCGCCGATTTTCGTCTATGACTGTTCCGGCCCGTACACGGATCCGAACGTGAAGATCGACATTCGCAGCGGCCTTTCCCCGCTGCGCGCCAAGTGGATCGAGGAACGCGATGACACGGAAGAACTTGCCGGCCCCACTTCCGAATACGGCCGCGAGCGCCTGAACGACTCCAGGCTCGCCGAACTGCGCTTCAACCTGAAGCGCAAGCCGCGCAGAGCCCGCGCCGGCATGAACGCGAGCCAGATGCACTACGCGCGCCGCGGCATCATCACGCCGGAAATGGAATTCGTCGCCATCCGCGAGAACCTGCGCCGCCAGGAATATCTGGAATCCCTGCGCGCCGCCGGTCCGACCGGAAGCCGCATGGCCGAGCTGCTCACGCGCCAGCATCCGGGGCAGAGCTTCGGCGCCGCCATTCCCGAAACCATCACCCCGGAATTCGTGCGCGCTGAAGTGGCGCGCGGCCGCGCCATCATCCCGGCCAACATCAACCACCCGGAATCGGAGCCGATGATCATCGGCCGCAATTTTTTAGTCAAGGTGAACGCCAACATCGGCAATTCCGCGGTGTCCTCGGGCATCGGCGAGGAAGTGGAAAAAATGACCTGGTCCATCCGCTGGGGCGGCGACACCGTGATGGACCTCTCCACCGGCAAGCACATCCACGAAACCCGCGAGTGGATCATCCGCAACAGCCCGGTGCCGATCGGCACGGTGCCGATCTATCAGGCGCTGGAGAAGGTCGACGGCAAGGCCGAGGAACTCACCTGGGAGATCTTCCGCGACACCCTGATCGAGCAGGCCGAACAGGGCGTGGACTACTTCACCATCCACGCCGGGGTGCTGCTGCGCTACGTTCCGCTGACCGCCAACCGCATGACCGGGATTGTTTCCCGTGGCGGCTCGATCATGGCCAAGTGGTGCCTGGCGCATCACAAGGAGAATTTCCTCTACACCAACTTCGAGGAAATCTGCGAAATCATGAAGGCCTATGACGTCAGCTTCTCGCTGGGTGATGGCCTGCGTCCGGGCTCGATCGCTGACGCCAACGACGCTGCACAGTTCGGTGAGCTGGAAACCCTCGGTGAGCTGACCAAGATCGCCTGGAAACACGATGTGCAGTGCATGATCGAAGGCCCGGGTCACGTGCCGATGCACATGATCAAGGAGAACATGGACAAGCAGCTGGAATGCTGCGACGAGGCGCCGTTCTACACCCTTGGCCCGCTGACCACCGACATCGCCCC
>DCVO01000050.1:0-1605 GCA_002327405.1 Thiobacillus sp. UBA2186
CAGGGCATCAAGATCATGAGCTCGGGCCGCCTGAACGGCATCGAGATCGCCCGTACCGAGTGGTACCGCGAAGGCCGCGTGCCCCTGCACACCCTGCGCGCCGACATCGACTACGGCTTTGCCGAAGCCCGCACCACCTACGGCATCATCGGCATCAAGGTCTGGGTTTACAAAGGCGACTACCTGGCTCGCAGCGAGCAGCCCGCGGCTGCCGAGCCGGAAAAGCGCGGCAAGAAATCAGGAGTGAAACATGCTGCAGCCAGCTAGAAGAAAATACCGCAAGGAGCAGAAAGGCCGCAACACCGGCCTCGCAACCCGCGGCGCCAAGGTGAGTTTCGGCGAATATGGCCTCAAGGCCATCGGCCGCGGCCGCCTGACTGCCCGCCAGATCGAAGCCGCCCGTCGTGCCATGACCCGCCACATCAAGCGCGGCGGCCGCGTGTGGATCCGCATCTTCCCGGACAAGCCGATTTCCAAGAAGCCCGCCGAAGTGCGCATGGGTAACGGCAAGGGCAGCCCGGAATACTGGGTTGCCGAGATCCAGCCCGGCAAGGTGCTGTACGAGATGGACGGCGTGGACGAGGCGCTGGCGCGCGAAGCCTTCAAGCTGGCCGCTGCCAAGCTGCCGATTCAGACCACTTTCGTCACCCGCATGATCGGGAGCTGAACATGAAAGCTAATGAACTGCGCGGCAAGTCCGCCGAAGAACTGAACAAGGAACTGGAATCGCTGCTGCGCGCCCATTTTGCGCTGCGCATGCAGGTGGCGACCCAGCAATCCAACAAGACCGCCGATCTGGGCAAGCTCAAGCGTGATATCGCCCGCGTGAAGACGGTTATGCGTGAAAAGGCCTGAACATGACTGAAGCGAGCAAGGTTGTCCGCACCCTGACGGGGCGCGTGGTCAGCGACAAGATGGACAAGACGGTGACCGTTCTGGTCGAGCGTCGGGTCAAGCACCCGGTCATCGGCAAGGTGATCCGCCTGTCCAAGAAGTATCACGCCCACGACGAGAAGAACGAGTGCCAGGAAGGCGACATCGTCGAAATCGCCGAAGGCCGTCCCGTGTCCAAGACCAAGTCCTGGCACGTGGCCAGGCTGGTCGAGCGCGCAAGCACCTGATAATTAAAGGGGCTTGCTTAAACTGGCGGGGTTCGGTAGAATCCCGCGTTTCCCCGAGCCGGCATCGTTGCGGTTCGGTCTTTCCTGAAAACGGATCCAAAACTGGCTGCCAGCCTTGTCGCTGGCGGGTTAAGTTGGAGAGTAAAAATGATTCAAATGCAGTCCATGCTGGATGTGGCTGACAACACCGGCGCACGCACCGTCATGTGCATCAAGGTGCTGGGTGGCAGTCACCGCCGTTACGCCGGGATCGGCGACATCATCAAGGTCAGCATCAAGGATGCTGCTCCGCGCGGCCGCGTGAAGAAGGGCGACGTATACAACGCCGTGGTGGTGCGTACCGCCAAGGGCGTGCGCCGCCCCGACGGCTCGCTGGTGAAATTCGACGGCAATGCCGCCGTGCTGCTCAACAACAAGTTGGAGCCGATAGGCACCCGTATTTTTGGCCCTGTGACCCGCGAGCTTCGTACCGAGAAGTTCATGA
>DCVO01000050.1:1613-33978 GCA_002327405.1 Thiobacillus sp. UBA2186
TCACCGGCAAGGACAAGGGCAAGCGCGGCCAGGTGCTGAGCATCGCCGACGCCGGCCACGTGGTGGTCGAGGGTGTCAACCGCGTGAAAAAGCACCAGAAGCCGAACCCCTACCTCGGCCGCACCGGCGGCATCGTGGAAAAGGAAATGCCGATTCATGTTTCCAACGTCGGCTTGTTCAACCCCGCCACCCAGAAAGCCGACCGCGTCGGTTTCAAGGTGCTTGAGGACGGCCGCAAGGTGCGCGTCTTCAGGTCCAATGGCGAAATGGTGGACGCATAAGGGACTGATATGGCACGTCTGCAAACTTATTATCGTGAAACCGTGGTGCCGGACCTGATGAAGAAGTTCGGCTACAAATCCGTCATGGAAGTGCCGCGCATCGAGAAGATCACCCTCAACATGGGGGTGGGCGAGGCGGTGGCTGACAAGAAGGTGATGGAATTCGCCGTCGGCGACATGCAAAAAATCGCCGGCCAGAAGCCCGTGGTGACCAAATCGCGCAAGTCCATCGCCGGCTTCAAGATTCGCGAGGGTTACCCCATCGGTTGCAAAGTCACGCTGCGCAAGGCTCGCATGTATGAGTTCCTCGACCGCCTGGTCAGCGTTGCGCTGCCGCGCGTGCGCGACTTCCGCGGCATCAACGGCCGTTCCTTCGACGGTCGCGGCAACTACAACATGGGTGTGCGTGAGCAGATCATTTTCCCCGAGATCGAGTACGACAAGATCGATGCATTGCGGGGCATGAACATCACCATCACCACCACCGCGAAAACGGACGACGAGGCCAAGGCCCTGCTTTCCGCTTTCAAATTCCCGTTCAAGAACTGAGGTAGAGATGGCCAAATTATCTCTGATCAATCGTGAAGCCAAGCGCGCCAAGCTGGTCAAGAAATACGCCGCCAAGCGCGCCGAACTGAAAGCGATCATCGACAACGCCAAGCTGTCCGACGAAGAGCGCATGGAAGCTCGTCTTGCATTGCAGAAACTGCCGCGCAATTCCAGCCCCTGCCGCCAGCGCAATCGTTGCCAGATTACCGGCCGGCCGCGCGGCGTGTTCAGCAAATTCGGCCTGGCGCGCGGCAAGCTGCGCGAGTTCGCCATGCGCGGCGAAATTCCTGGCATCGTCAAGGCCAGCTGGTAAGGGAGAGACTGAAAAATGAGCATGAGTGATCCCATTGCCGATATGCTGACCCGCATCCGCAATGCCCAGGCCATGGAAAAGGCGACTGTCAGCATGCCTTCCTCCAAGGTGAAGGTATCCATTGCCAAGGTGTTGAAAGACGAAGGCTATATCGAAGACTTTGCAGTCAAGGGCGAATCCAGGCCGGAGCTGCAGATCCAGTTGAAGTATTACGCCGGCCGCCCGGTCATTGAAAAGATCGAGCGCGTCAGCACCCCCGGCCTGCGCGTCTACAAAGGCTCCCAGGAGCTGCCCAGGGTCATGAACGGCCTGGGCGTGGCGATCGTTTCCACCTCCCGTGGCGTGATGACCGACCACAAGGCGCGCGCCCAGGGTGTTGGCGGCGAAGTGCTGTGCCTGGTCGCTTAAGAGGGGGAACAAGATGTCACGTGTAGCCAAGAACCCCATCCAGTTGCCCAAGGGCGTCGAAGTTTCCCTGGGTGAAACCATCACCGTGAAAGGCCCCCTCGGCTCGTTGAGCCAGAAGGCCCCGGCGAATGTGAAAGTGAACCTGGAAAACGATGTCGTCACCCTGGTGCCGCTGGATGAAAGCATCCAGGCCAACGCCATGTCAGGCACGCTGCGTGCGCTGCTCAACAACATGGTGGCTGGCGTGTCGAAAGGTTTCGAGAAGAAGCTGAACCTGGTCGGCGTGGGTTACCGCGCCCAGGCCCAGGGCGACAGCCTCAACCTGTCGCTCGGCTTCTCCCACCCCGTTGTGCACAAGATGCCCGCCGGCATCAAGGTGGAAACCCCGACGCAGACTGAAATTGTCATTAAAGGCATCGACCGCCAGAAGGTTGGCCAGGTGGCCGCCGACGTCCGCGGTTACCGGCCGCCGGAGCCCTACAAGGGCAAGGGCGTGCGTTATGCCGATGAAGTCGTGGTCTTGAAAGAGACCAAGAAGAAGTAATAGCCGCTAAGGAACGCAGACGATGAATACCCAAGAAGCACGAGTCCGCCGCGCGCGCAAAACCCGCGCCAAAATCGCGGCCGTCAAGGCAACCCGTTTGTCGGTGCATCGCACCAACAGCCATATCTATGCGCAGATCATCTCCGCTGACGGCGGCAAGGTGCTGGCTTCCGCCTCCACTCTGGAAAAGGAAGTGCGCGCCCAGGTGGCCAACGGTGGCAATACTGCTGCCGCTGCGCTGGTCGGCAAGCGCCTGGCCGAAAAGGCCAAGGCGGCCGGCGTCGACAAGGTTGCATTCGACCGTTCCGGTTTCAAATTTCATGGCCGTGTGAAGGCGCTGGCGGATGCCGCGCGTGAAAACGGTCTGGTCTTTTAACGAGGCTGACAGACAATGGCTCGTAACGAAAACACTGAAGAGCGCGGCGACGGCCTGCGCGAAAAAATGATCGCGGTCAACCGCGTGTCCAAGACGGTCAAGGGCGGCCGCGTGCTGGGCTTTGCAGCGCTGACCGTGGTCGGTGACGGCGATGGCGGCATCGGCATGGGCAAGGGCAAGGCCAAGGAAGTTCCGGTGGCCGTGCAGAAGGCCATGGAAGAAGCCCGCCGCAATCTGAACAAGGTCAACCTGAAGAGCGGTTCCTTCCATCACGCAGTGGTAGGCAGGCACGGCGCTTCCGTGGTGCTGATCCAGCCGGCCTCCGAAGGTACCGGGATTATTGCCGGCGGTGCCATGCGTGCCGTGTTCGAGGTGATGGGCGTGCAGAACGTGCTGGCCAAGTGCCTGGGGTCCACCAATCCCTACAATGTGGTGCGCGCCACCATCAACGGCCTGATGCAGATGTCCACGCCCTCGGAAATTGCGGCCAAGCGCGGCAAGTCCGTGGAAGAGATCCTGGGGTAAGCCATGAGCGACAAGAAACTGAAAGTGACGCTGGTCAAGAGCACCATCGGCGCCAAGAAGGACCACAAGGCCTGCGTGCGCGGTCTGGGCCTGCGTCGCATGCACCACACCGTGGAAGTGCTGGACACCCCCGCCAACCGCGGCATGATCAACAAGGTCAATTTTCTCGTCAAATGCGAGGGCTGCTGAATGGAACTGAATAATCTCAAACCCGGTGCCGGCGCCAAGCACGCCAAGAAGCGCGTTGGCCGCGGCATCGGCTCCGGCCTGGGCAAGACTGCCGGTCGCGGCCACAAGGGCCAGCATTCCCGCTCCGGCGGCTACAAGAAAATCGGCTTCGAAGGCGGCCAGATGCCACTGCATCGCCGTCTGCCCAAGCGCGGCTTCGTCTCCCTCTCCGCCGAGGACACTGCCGAAGTGCGCTTGTCCGACCTGGCCAGGATCGCGGTTGACGAAATCGACCTGCTGGTGCTGAAGCAGGCAGGCATGGTTTCCGGCATGGCGAAGACCGCCAAGGTGATTCTGTCCGGCAAGCTCGAGAAAGCCGTCAAGCTCAAGGGCATTGCCGCCACCAAGGGTGCGCGTGCGGCCATCGAGGCTGCCGGCGGTTCGATCAGCGAATAAGTTTAAGGAAACGCTTTGGCAACAGCGGCATCAATGTCGGCAGGCAGCAAGTTCGGCGATCTCAAGCGCCGGCTGTGGTTCCTGCTGGGCGCGCTGGTTGTGTACCGCATCGGCTCGTACATTCCGGTTCCCGGAATCGACCCGGAGCAACTGAGGCAGCTGTTCGACTCCCAGTCCGGCGGCATTCTGGGCATGTTCGACATGTTTTCGGGCGGTGCGCTGTCGCGCGCTTCGGTGTTTGCCCTGGGCATCATGCCGTACATCTCGGCGTCGATCATCGTCCAGATGATGGCTGCGGTTTCGCCGCAACTGGAAGCTCTTAAAAAGGAAGGCGAGGCCGGCCGCCGCAAGATTACCCAGTACACCCGCTACGGCACGGTGTTTCTGGCGCTGTTCCAGTCGCTGGGCATTTCCATCGCGCTGGAAAGCCAGGGCGTGGTGATCGACCCGGGCTTGGGCTTCCGCATTATTGCGATTACCACGCTCACGGCCGGCACCATGTTCCTGATGTGGTTGGGCGAGCAGATCACCGAGCGCGGCATCGGCAACGGCATTTCGCTGATCATTTTTGCGGGTATCGCAGCGGGCTTCCCGAGCGCGGTGTCCGGCACCCTGGAACTGACGCGTACCGGTGCGTTCTCCATCCCGCTGGTGCTGCTGTTGTTCGTCGGCGCGATCATGGTGGTGGCTTTTGTGGTCTTCGTCGAACGCGGCCAGCGCAAGATCCTGGTGAATTACGCCAAGCGCCAGGTCGGCAAGATGGTGATGGGCGGACAGAGTTCGCACCTGCCCCTGAAACTGAATATTTCGGGCGTGATTCCGCCGATTTTCGCCTCCAGCATCGTGTTGTTTCCCGCGACGCTGACAGGCTGGTTCGGCTCCGACCCGAGCATGTACTGGCTGCGCGACATCAGCGCCGTGCTGTCTCCCGGCCAGCCGGTATACATGCTGCTGTATGCGACCGCGATCATCTTCTTCTGCTTTTTCTACACCGCCTTGGTGTTCAACCCCAAGGAGACGGCAGACAACCTGAAGAAGAGCGGTGCGTTCGTGCCCGGTATCCGCCCAGGCGACCAGACTGCGCGCTATATCGACAAGGTCATGACCCGGCTGACCCTGGTCGGTGCGATTTACGTCACGCTGGTCTGCCTGTTGCCGGAAGTGCTGATTGCGAAGTGGAACGTGCCGTTTTATTTCGGCGGCACCTCGCTGCTGATTGTGGTTGTGGTGGTGATGGACTTCATGGCCCAGGTTCAGGCCTATGTCATGTCCCACCAGTATGAGAGCCTGTTGAAGAAAGCCAACTTCAAGGGCGGTCTGGCTGGTCGCTGATGTCGAAGGAAGACGTCATCCAGATGCAGGGCGAGGTGTTGGAAAACCTGCCCAATGCGACCTTCCGGGTAAAGCTTGAAAACGGCCATGTCGTGCTGGGACACATTTCCGGCAAGATGCGCATGCACTATATCCGCATCCTGCCGGGCGACAAGGTGACTGTGGAATTGACGCCTTACGATCTGACCAAGGGCCGGATCGTTTTCAGGGCGAAGTGAGTTGAACCGGGAAACCCGGTTGATAGGAGAGCGAACATGAGAGTTCAGGCTTCAGTAAAGAAGATCTGCCGTAAGTGCAAGATTGTGCGCCGCAAGGGCGTGGTTCGCGTGATCTGCGAGGATCCGCGCCACAAGCAGCGCCAGGGATAAGTGTCGGATGGACCGGCCTTCCGGCCGGCCAGTTTGACGTGGTATAATTTTTAGTTTTCTGTACGGAGTAACGCCGAATGGCCCGTATTGCAGGGGTAAACATACCCAACCACCAACACGCGGAAATCGCGCTGACCGCCATTTATGGCATCGGCCGCACCACGGCCCGCAAGATTTGCGAAGCGGCTGGCGTGCTGACCAGCGCCAAAATGAAGGATCTCACTGACGCAGAGATGGAAAAGCTGCGTGAGGGCGTGGCCCAGTTCACGGTCGAGGGCGACCTGCGCCGCGAAGTCACCATGAACATCAAGCGCCTGATGGACTTGGGCTGCTACCGCGGTCTGCGCCATCGCAAGGGCCTGCCCGTCCGTGGCCAGCGGACCCGTACCAATGCGCGCACCCGCAAGGGCCCGCGCAAGGCTATCAAGAAATAAGGAAAGCCAGATGGCGACCAAAACCACTGCTACCCGTGCTCGCAAGAAGGTCAAGAAGAGCGTTGCCGAAGGCATCGCCCACGTACACGCCTCCTTCAACAACACGATCATTACCATTACCGACCGTCAGGGCAACGCCCTGTCGTGGGCGACCGCGGGCGGCGCCGGCTTCAAGGGCTCGCGCAAATCCACCCCGTTCGCCGCACAGGTTGCCGCCGAGAACGCCGGCAAAGCTGCGCAGGAATATGGCGTGAAGAACCTGGAAGTTCGCATCAAGGGTCCCGGCCCCGGCCGCGAATCCTCCGTGCGCGCCCTGAACGCCCTCGGTTTCAAGATTACCGCGATTTCCGACGTGACCCCCGTGCCGCACAACGGCTGCCGTCCGTCGAAAAAACGTCGCATTTGAGAGGTTTTATATGGCCCGTAACCTGGATGCTAAATGTCGTCAGTGCCGCCGCGAGGGTGAGAAACTCTTCCTCAAAGGCGAGAAGTGCTACACCGAAAAGTGCGCGATCGAGCGCCGCAGCTATGCCCCCGGCCAGCACGGCCAGAAGAGCGGCCAGCGCCTGTCCGGCTATGGCACGCAACTGCGTGAAAAGCAGAAAATCCGCCGCATCTACGGCGTGCTCGAGCGCCAGTTCCGCCTGGTGTACAAGAAGGCCGAAGCCCGCAGGGGCGTGACCGGCGAGAACCTGCTGGCGCTGCTGGAAAGCCGCCTCGACACCGTCTGCTTCCGCATGGGTTTCGGCGCTTCCCGCACCGAAGCGCGCCAGGTAGTGCGCCACAACGGCATCATGGTGAACGGCAAGCGCGTCAACATTCCTTCCTACCAGGTCAAGGCCGGCGACGTCATCGAAGTGGCCGAGCGCGCCAAGAACCACCTGCGCATCAAGGGCGCCACCGAGGCGGCCGAGTCGCGCGGATTCCCCGAGTGGGTGGAAGTGGACATCAAGGGCCTCAAGGGCACCTACAAGTCCATGCCGCAGCGCGCGGACCTGCCGCCCACCATCAACGAATCCCTGGTGGTCGAACTGTATTCCAAGTAATTAACGGGACTCAGGTCACCGTTTCTGGTCACAGCGTTTAAAGGACACTGCCTAAATGCAAGCTGCAGCGGAATTTCTCAAACCCAGTATTGTTGAAGTCGATCGTGTGACCCCGCTTCACGCCAAGGTTGTCATGGAGCCGTTCGAACGCGGCTACGGCCATACCCTGGGCAACGCCCTGCGTCGCATCCTGTTGTCTTCGATGGTGGGTTATGCGCCGACCGAAGTCAAAATCACCGGCGTGGTGCACGAGTACTCCACCCTCGAAGGCGTGCAGGAAGACGTCGTCGACATCCTGCTCAACCTCAAGGGCATCGCGTTCAAGCTGCACGGCAAGGGCGAAGCCCTGCTGCGTCTCGCCAAGAGCGGCGAAGGCGTGGTCACGGCGGCCGATATCGAAGCCGGGCATGACGTTGAAATCGTCAATCCCGACCATGTCATTGCCCACCTGACCAAGGGCGGCAAGATCGAGATGGAAATCAAGGTCGAAGCCGGCCGCGGCTACCAGCCCGTGCCTGCTCGCAAGATCGATCCGGAAACGCGCGGCGTCGGCTCCATTCTCGTGGATGCCTCCTTCAGCCCCGTGCGCCGCGTCGCCTACGCGGTTGAAAACGCCCGCGTCGAACAGCGTACCGACCTCGACCGCCTGGTCATCGATATCGAGACCAACGGCATCGTCGATCCCGAGGAAGCCGTGCGCACGGCAGCCCGCATCCTGGTCGAACAGCTGTCCGTGTTCGCCGACCTCAAGGGCACCGAAGCCGCCGCCGGCGAAGCCGCCCGTGCGCCGCAGGTCGATCCGATCCTGCTGCGCCCGGTCGACGACCTCGAGCTGACGGTGCGCTCAGCCAACTGCCTCAAGGCCGAGAACATCTACTACATCGGTGATCTGATCCAGCGCACCGAAACCGAATTGCTCAAGACCCCCAACCTGGGCCGCAAGTCCTTGAACGAAATCAAGGAAGTGCTCGCCTCCAAGGGCCTGTCCCTGGGCATGAAACTCGAGAACTGGCCGCCGGCCGGGCTCGAAAAACCCTGATCGGGTTTAAAACAACCAACCGTAAACAATAAAGTGCGGGGCGGTGTGGCAACTTGCCCTGGCCAAAGAAAAAAAGCTTTTTGAAAGGAATCAGCCATGCGTCATCGTCAATCCAACCGTAAACTGAATCGCACCACCAGCCACAGGCTGGCCATGTTCCGCAACATGTGCAATTCGCTGATTCAGCATGAAGCCATCAAGACCACCCTGCCCAAGGCCAAGGAACTGCGTCGCTTCATTGAGCCGCTGATCACCTTGGGCAAGGAGCCCAGCGTGGCCAACCATCGCCTGGCATTCGGCCGCCTGCGTGATCGCGAGATGGTCATGAAGCTGTTCAATGAACTCGGCCCGCGCTACAAGGCCCGCCCCGGCGGCTACACCCGCATCCTCAAGTTCGGCTACCGTGTCGGCGACAACGCCCCCATGGCGCTGGTCGAATTGCTGGACCGTCCGGAAGGCGAAGCTGCCGAAGCCATCGAGGCCGAGTAAGCTTCAGTCGCAGTGAACGAAAAAAGCCGGGCTCGCCCGGCTTTTTTTCGTTGGTGCGCCCGGCAGTAAACCGGGAAACATCGACACAGAGGTAACGGAGTTAGCAGAGAAAGGCAGATATAAGATAGTTTTCCTCTGATCACTCTGTTACCTAGTGTCTCAACCCATAAGTTTCGCTATGTTCGACGCGCCCCGCATCGCCGATTGCTTTGTCGCTCATCCTCGCCATAGCTACGGCTATGGCTGCGGTTCGCTTCGCGCACTTGGCGCGCGGATGCGCGTCTCGGCATGTACGCAAACTTATGGGTTGAGACACTAGGTGTAAAGGGGGGGCAAAACCAGTTTAGCTTTATGGGCGCTTGTCAAAGCGTGAAGCCTTCCGCATAGTCACTCAACAAAAATATGGAGAAGGCATGATTGTCCTATTCACGGACTTCGGCACGCGCGACCCCTATGTGGGACAGGTCAAGGCGCGCATTCATGAACTGGCGCCAACCCAGCAGGTGGTGGATCTGCTGCACGAGGCGCCTGACTTCAATGCCCACGCCGGCGCACACCTGATCGCGGCCTTCGCCCCCAACTTCCCGCCCGGTACGGTGTTCATGTGCGTGGTCGATCCCGGCGTCGGCACCGAACGCGACGGCGTGGTGGTGACGGCGGGCGGACGCTGGTTCGTAGGGCCGGACAACGGACTGCTTTCCCTCGCGGCAGCGCGCGGCGCCGATGCCAAGGTGTGGCGCATCAGCTGGAAGCCCGAGAATGCCTCGTCCACATTTCACGGGCGCGACATTTTTGCGGTCATTGCCGCGCTCATCGCCAAGGGCGAATTTCCGAATGACAGGCTCGAAGCCAAGCCCGGGCTGCACGTCGAATTCGATGCTGGCGACCTGACGCGCATCATCTATATCGATCATTACGGCAATGCCTGGACCGGCCAGCGAGCCGCAGGCATTCCGCAAGGTACACGCATCGTCGCCGGCAGAGCGGAATTCCGTCATGCCCAAACCTTCGGCGCGGTGGGCAAGGGCGAGGGCTTTTGGTTCGGCAACAGCGTCGGCTTGATCGAGCTTGCCGTCAATCGCGGCAGTGCCGCCGTCAAGCTGGACCTCAAGGTGGGCGACACCATCCAGGTGTTCAAACCCAACTAATAAACGAGGGCCATCCGGAAATCGTTGACGTTGGTGCGCGTCGGCCCGGTGATGACCAGATCGTTCAGCACGCTGAAGAGTCCGTAAGCGTCGTTCGCCTCAAGAAGCGCCGCGGCATCCAGCCCGGCCGACTCGGCTCTTGCCAGGGTGTCCGGCGTCCAGACGGCGCCGGCATTGTTCTCGGTGCCGTCGATGCCGTCGGTGTCGCAGGCAATTGCGCAGATCCTGTCGAGGTCCCTGAGCGCCAGCCCCAGGGCCAGCAGATATTCCGTATTGCGGCCGCCGCGGCCGTTCGCATTGCGTACGGTGACCGTGGTCTCGCCGCCGGAGAGCAGGGCGATCGGGAGGCCGCCATGCTTGGCTTCCTGCCGGATACGTTCGGCATGTGCGTTTGCCACGCTGCGCGACTCGCCTTCCACTTCGCCCAGATTGATCACGCGCACGCCTTGCTGCTGCAGCCAGGTCTGCACCGCGGTCAGCGATGCGCGCGCGCTGCCGATGATGCGGTTCTCCACCTTGGCAAAGCGCGGATCGCCGGGCTTGGGCGTGTCGGCGATCTCGCCGCGCAGGCCGCGCTGTAGATGGTCGTTCACCGCCGCGGGCGGCATGATGGCATGACGCTGCAACAATGCCAGCGCATCGGAAAACGTGTCCGGATCGGGCGCGCAAGGGCCGGAAGCGATATAGGTCGGGTCGTCGCCCACCACGTCGGACAGGATCAGTGCGCGAACCGGCGCTTTGCTGAGTGCGGCGACCTGTCCGCCGGAAAAGCGGGTCAGATGTTTGCGCACGGTGTTGATCTCCCGGATCGAGGCACCACAGGCCAGCAGCGATTTGGTCGCCGCGCGCAATTCCTTCAGCGTGACGCCCTCGACCGGCAAGGCCAGGAGGCTGGAGCCGCCGCCGGAGATGAGCACCAGCAGCAGGTCGTCGGGCGTCAGTCTGGCGATTTCTTCCAGCATGCGCGAGGCCGCCTCGGCACCGCAGCCGTCGGGCAGGGGATGGCTGGCTTCGATGACCTCGATGCGCGTCAGCGGCAGGCCGTGCTGGTAGCGGGTCACCACCAGCCCCGACAAAGGAGCATTGGGCGGCCACAGTTCCTCGACCGCCCTGGCCATGGACGCGGCCGCCTTGCCGCCGCCCACTACGAGGGTGCGGCCTTTGGGCGGGGAGGGCAGGTGCGCGGGCAGCAGATTCCGGGGGTCGGCTGCGGCCAATGCCGCATGGAAGGCCGAGAGCAGAAAATTGCGTTGAAGTGGCATGTGGCGAGTTTGCCAGCTTTGCGCGGCCTCGATCAAATCCGGCGAAAAAAGTGTTGACAGCTGCTTTGGCGTCAATATAATGAGAACCATTCTCGTTATCAATTACGTGCCATGGAAAGACAATACGCTTCTCAGGACACCCTGAAATACCAGGTTTTCGATCTCAGCAAGCCGGTGCCGGCCGAGCGCCTGCTGGGCGGGCAGGCGGCCATCCGCATCATGCATAACGGCCAGGTCTACCAGCTCAGCCTCACCCGCAACGACAAGCTGATCCTGACCAAATAAATCCAGCCAGCCAACGTTACCCAGCCAGCCAGCAAACGCGAGCCAGCCAGGTTTCTTTTTAAAGTTAAGGGGAACCCTATGGCTCGACCAGCCAAACACCTGGCGCCCGTCGCGGCGCTGCTAAGCAGTTTGATCATCAGCCTGCCGGCCCGGGCCGAAACCGGCACCGAACAGGTATTGCAAGAGCTTCGCCGCTTGAGCGAACGCATGGCGCAACTGGAGGCCGACAACCGGCGGCTCAAGGACGAACTCGCCGCCAGGAAGCCCGGCGCAAGAGAGAAGGAAATCGTCAGCCGCCTGGAAGACGTGGAAAGACAAGTCACCAGCCAGGACAAGAAAACCCGCCTGCTCGACGCCGTCGAAGGCGTGTCCGCCAGCGCATCCCTGGTCATGGTGGGGCAGACGGCATTGAGCGGCACGGTCGGAGGCAAGGACGAGAGCCGCGTCAACTACCGCGCCGATGCGGAAATAGAACTGCCCGCCGGCAGCATCGGCGACGCCCGGGGCGAACTCTTCGCCCACTTCCGCATGGGCCAGGGCAACGGCCTCGGCTTCATGCCGCCCACGCTCACCAGCACCACCAACTCCACTGCCTTCGCGCTATCCAATGGCGACGAAACCGCGGTGATGCTGGCGCAGGCCTGGTACGAACTGGAAATGCCGGTGGGCGAATCCGAAGTGGAACTCTATGTCGGCAAGATCGATCCCTTCGGACATTTCGACCAGAACGACATCGCCGACGACGAATCCGCCGCCTTCCTCAACAATGTCTTCGTGCACAACCCGCTGCTCGATTCGGGCGGCGACATCGACGTCGATGCCTACGGCTTCGCGCCGGGCCTGATCCTGTCCTGGCGCGACAACAGCCAGAGCCCGGACTACTGGAAGGCCAGCGTGGGCCTGTTCAGTTCAGGCCAGGGCGGTTCCTGGGACAGCGACCTATCGCGTCCCTTCATCATCGGCCAGGTCGAGGCCGGCAGCGATGCGCTCTTTGGCAGGGAAGGCGCGTACCGCCTGTACGCCTGGGAGCGTGGCCGCGCCACGCCATTCGCCAACGAGTTCGACAGCACCACCGCCCGCCACAGCGGCTGGGGCGTGAGCGCGAACCAGCAGGTGGCCGAGCATGTCACAGTATTCGGCCGCTACGGACATTCACACAGTAGCAAGATGCGCTTCGACAAGGCGCTGACCATGGGTGCGGAAATCGGCGGCGCGTACTGGGGACGCGAGGAGGATCGCATCGGCCTGGCTGCGGGCTGGGCCGATACCACCCAGTCTTTCCGCGCGGCGGCGCCCGTGCTCGATGCCGACAGCGATGGTGTAGCGGATTTCGGTTATGCTCCGGACGGCGCGGAACAGCAGTACGAGATTTATTACGACTGGAAGGCTAACGACTATCTGGAACTGTCGCCCGATTTCCAGTGGATACGCAACCCGGGCGGGGACTCATCGAGATCGGACATCGCTGTTGTCGGCCTGCGCGCCACGGTAAGCTATTGACGGAACACGCATGAAAATGAAGCGGAAAATCTCACTCGTCGCCGCCATTGCCGCGGCATTCGCGGTACCCGTCCTGGTCGGTACCGCCAGCGCAGCCAAGACCGAAGCCGAAGCGCTGTCGCCCAAGGCCCAACTCGGCCGCGTGCTGTTTTTCGACAGCGGGCTTTCCGAGCCCGCCGGCCAGTCCTGCGCTTCCTGCCATGATTCCGGCCGCGCCTTCGTCGATCCGGACAAGAATGCAGTCACCTCCAAGGGCGTGATCCCGCCGCTGATCGGCAGCCGCAACACGCCGACTTCCATGTACATGGCCTTCAGCCCCAGGTTTCACTGGGACGAGAAGGAAGAACTGTATCTGGGCGGCCAGTTCTGGGACGGCCGTGCCGCCACCCTGGAAGAACAGGCCAAGGGCCCGTTCGTGAATCCGCTGGAAATGGCCAACCCCCACAGCAGGAACGTGGTGGAAAAAGTGCGCCGTGCCGCCTACGCGCCCCAATTCGAGCAGGTGTTCGGCAAGGACGCGCTGAAAAATGACGACCAGGCCTACGACCGCATCGCCGAAGCGCTCGCCGAATTCCAGCGCACGCCGCAATTCGCGCCGTTCTCTTCCAAGTATGACGCCTACCTTGCCGGCAAGGCCAAACTGAGCAAACAGGAAATGCGCGGCCTGCGCCTGTTCGAGCGCGAGGACAAGGGCAACTGCGCCGCCTGCCACCCCAGCCAGCCCGGGCCCAAGGGCGAGCCGCCGCTGTTCACCGACTTCAGTTATGACAACCTGGGCGTGCCGCGCAACCCGGACAATCCCTTCTACAAGCTGTCGACAAAACACAATCCCGCGGGCGAACTGTTCGTCGACCGCGGCCTCGGCGGCGCGCTGAAGAAGGCATCCGAAGACGGCAAGTTCAAAGTGCCCACGTTGCGCAACATCGCCATCACCGGCCCCTACATGCACAACGGCTACTTCAGGACCCTGGAAGGCGTGGTGGCGTTCTACAACGACCGCGACGTGCGTCCGCAGTGCGACAGCAATAAGGTGAGCGAGGCCGAGGCGCTGAAGAGCAAATGCTGGCCCGCGTCCGAAGTCATCAGCAACGTGAACAAGGACGAGCTCGGCGACCTCAAGCTTACGCCGCGCGAAGTTGCCGACATCGTCGCCTTCATGAAGACGCTGACCGACGGCTGGCAGCCGGGGAAGTAGCCGGCTTAGTGTTGGGGCTTGAGCAAGTGGGAGCGCACCAGGCTGGAGGCCATCGGTCCCCAGATCAGCGATTTTCCGCCCAGGCCTGCGGCCAGCGAGAACAGGCCGCCGATGGTCGTGCTGGTGGTGATGATGATGGGGATCACGCGGCGGCGCGCGGCATAAATGGATGCGTGCAGCAGGCCCATGCCCGACTTCAGCCGCTCGTTCGCCGCGTCGATCAGCACGATGGCCGAGTTCACCGCAATGCCGGTCAGCGCGATGATGCCGTACATGGTATAGAGCGACAGCGGGTTCTGGGTGATGACCAGCCCCAGCGTCACTCCGGTGAAGGCGAGCGGCACCGTCACCAGGATCATCAGCGGCTGCCAGTAGCTCCTGAACTGCGCGGCGAGGATCAGATAAATCAGTCCTACCCCCAATAAAAACAGCCCGGGCATGGCGTCAAGGCTTTCCTGCACGTCTTCCAGCTCGCCCGAGAAATCCAGGGTCACGCCGGGATAGCGCGCGGCGATCTTGTTCCATTGATGATCTTGTTGGCGCTGATCGTGTCCGGCGCGTCCTCGCGCGCCTTGTCCAGGTTGGCTTCCACGGTGATGGCGCGGCGCAGGTTGTAGCGCTTGATCACGCCCTGGCTGGTGCCGGTCTCCACTTCGGTCAGCGCGCCCAGCGTGGTGGTGCCGCCGCCGGGCAGCGGCACCGGGTCGTTGAGAAGTTCGGCGATGTCGGCCATGGGTTCGCGGTCGGCCAGCACGCGCACCTCGATCTTGTCGCCGCCCTCGCGCATTTCCGCTACGATCTCGCCGTCAGTGTGCAGGCGCGCCAGGCGCGAGACCACGGCCGGATCGAGCCCGGCGTTGCGCACTGCATTGGCGTCCAGGCGCAATATCAATTGTTGCCGCCCGGCCACCTCGTCATCGGCAATGTCCTTGCTGCCGGGGATTTTCTTGACGATGGCCTCGATGGCGTCCGCCGCCGCTCGCAGTTCCATGTAGTCGTCGCCGCGCGCGCACCTTGATCGGCTTCGATGCCGGCGGGCCGCCCGAGACCTCCAAAAACGAAATGCGCGCTTTGCCGGAGAGCGCCTCGATTTCCGCGCGCATGTCCGCCACCACTTCGTCGGTGGTGCGCATGTCGCCACTGCGCGGATTCAGCGACACCACGACCTGGCCGTAGGCCGGGCCGTACAAGGGCTCGGTGTCGGTGAATTTGAGCCCGGCGTTGGCCGAGACGCCGCGCGCCTCGTTCGGCTCCAGCTTGGTGCGCACCGCGCGCTCCACGCGCTGCACTTCTTCCAGCGTGGCATCGATGCTGGAAGAAGGCGGCATGTCGACGTTCACGTAGAAGATGCGCAAGGGATCGAAGGCGAAGAACTGGATCTTCACCAGGCCGCCTGCCAGCGAGCCCAGCGCGAGCGCGATCAACAAGCCCAGCCCGGCCAGG
This sequence comes from Thiobacillus sp. UBA2186, assembly GCA_002327405.1. GTDB lineage: Bacteria > Pseudomonadota > Gammaproteobacteria > Burkholderiales > Thiobacillaceae > UBA6918. The sequence goes on from DCVO01000050.1 coordinate 16,775, forward strand.
CTCAGCCACGGATGGCGCATGGTCTTGATGAGAAAGCGCGCGTACTTCACTCGTACCCAGTGGGTGAATATTTCCCGCTTCTTCTGCACGCGGCTGGGCTTGCCCGTGCCCAGCTTCAGCGCGACCACGTGGGTGGGCAGCATCCAGTAGGCTTCCAGCAGCGAGGCGAGCAGGGGGCGATCGACACCACCGCCGGGATCACGAACATGAGCTTGCCGACGATGCCGGGCAGCAGCGTCAGCGGCATGAAGGCAGCCAGCGTGGTGAGCACGGAAGAAAACACCGGATGCCCGACCTCGCGCACGCCGTCCAGCGCTGCCTGCAGGATGGGCTGGCCGCGCACCACCCGGTAGTGGATGGCTTCGACGATAACCACGGCATCGTCAACCAGCATGCCCAGCACGATGACGATGCCGAGCAGCACCGAAATGTTGAGCGTGAACCCATCACCGACAGCGCCCAGAAGGCCGCGGCCAGCGAGAACGGAATACCCAGGCCGACGAGGATGGCGATGCGCGAACCGAGGAACAGCCAGGTGATCGCGAGCACCAGTATCAGGCCGAACAACGCGTTGGTCTCCATGACGTCGATGGCCTGTCGCGTGGGAATGGTCTGGTCGTCCAGCAGCAGAACATGCAGCCCGCTGTTGACGAGGGTTTTGTTTTTCGTGGCCAGGTAGTCGTTGATCCTGTCCACCAGTTCCAGCGTGTTGGCGCCGGTGCGCTTGTTCACCGCCAGCAGCACGGCCGGCTGGCCGTCCTTGCTCACCAACTGCCCGGGCTTTTCGCGCGCGCGCGCAATTTCCGCCAGGCTGTCCAGCGGCACGCGGCTTTGCTGTGCGACCGAAGGAATGACCTGGATCGCGGCCAGCGTGTCCGGGTCGCTCGACTGGCCGATTACCCGCACCAGCCATTCGTTGTCGCCCACGCGCGCCTGCCCCGCGAAAATGTCGCGGAACCAGCGCGACACAGAATCCGCCACGTCGGCGCCGGAAATCCCGCGCGCGGCCGCAGCGGCGGGATCGAAGCGCACATGCAGTTCGGGGTCCTGCAGGCCGGTGGCGAATACCGAGTCCACGCCCTTGGTGCGTTCGATGTCTTCCTTAACCTGGCGTGCCAGCGCGCGCAGGCGCTCGTCGAAGGCGGGTGAAGTGATCATCACCATGGCGGTGGGGGAACCGTTGGCGGTGGTGATCTCCAGCACCACCGGATCGCCGGCCTCTTCGGGCAGCTCCGAGTCGGCCTGGTTCTGCACCTCGCGCCTGAGGTCGTTCATGCGCTTGTCGAAAGTGCGCGTGTCCAGGTCCTGGAAGCGCACCAGCATCGAGGACACGTTCTCGCGGCTGTTGCTGGAAATGAACTTCATGTCCGCTACCCGCGCGATGGCATCCTCCAGCGGGCGCGTCACGCGCTTCTCCACGTCCTCGGCCGAGGCGCCGGGCAGGCGCGTGGTCACGTTCACCCAGTTGAAATTGACTTCCGGGTCCTGCTCGCGCGGCATGTCGCGATAGGACATAAAGCCCATGAACAGCACTACCGCGAAGGCGATGTTGGCCAGCGGATGGTTGCGGATGAGGCGTTCGAACATGCTCATGCGGAATTGCTCGGCAGGTTAAAGGCTTTTACAAAGAGGACAGGAGGACAAGAGGAAAAACACAAGAAGGTTTTACTCCCGTCCTCTTGTCCTCCTTGTTCATGTTTTCCTTGGGTGGTTTATTTGACGGGCTGAAGCCTGACCGCCTGTCCATCCTGCAGCGCCAAGCGGCCCTCGGTGATCACCATCATGCCGTCCGCAATTCCCACCGGCGCGGGGCGGCCCTCCTGCGCCTAGGCAATCGGCACGAAGCGTGCGCGTTCGCCTTCGAGCACGAACACGCCCAGCTTGCCGTCGCGCGCCACCAGCAAATCCGCCGGCAGGTGCGGGGTCTTGCTCTGCCATTGCACTTGCCCGGTGGAGCCCGGTTTGGGGTTTCCTTCGTGAAGATGAGACGCGCTTCCTGCGTGCGGCTGGTGCCGGAGAGCGCCGGCGATACGCGCTTCAATTTCAGTGGATAGGCGCCATAGACGGTCTGGAACTCGATATCGTCAGCCACGGCCAGGCTCTCCGCATCCTTGGCCTGCACCTGCGCCGACACCTCCAGCGTCTGTATGTCCCACAGCGTCACCAGCGGCGTGCCGGGGCTGGCCAGTTCACCCACGTTGCCCGGCACCGATTCGACGATGGCGGCGAACGGCGCACTGATCACGCACTTGCCCACGTTGCTCTGCGCCGAGGCCACATGGCTCGCGACAAGGTTACGGTCAGCCTGCGCGATGTCGATCTCGGTGCGCTTCCGGTCCAGCGCGTGGCCGGAAATGAAGCCCTTGCTTGCCGGCTCTTCGCTGCGCTTCATTTGCAGCGAGGAAAGCTTCAGCCGCGCCTCCGCCGACTCCAGGCCGGCCTGCGCCTGCTTCAGCGCGATTTGATAGTCGCGGCAGTCGAGCCGCGCAGCCACCGAGCCTTTTGCAATTTTTTGCCCCGCCTCAACCGGCAGCGCCGTGACGCGTGCCGAAAGCTGCGCCGCCATGCTGCTGATGTTGCGAGAAGTCACCTGCGCCTGAGCCGTCAGCCCGGGATAGACCACCGCCTCGGCCACCGGCGCAGCCGACACCTGTACCGCGGCGGCTTTCTGCACCGGCGAGGGCGGGGAGAAGCAGCAGGACAAGAAGGAAGCGCATAAAAAGATTGTATTGACAGGTGGATGTCTGCACGCATGGTTTGGTTCTCCAACTTATCAAGAGATCCGGGCGTTGGCTATTGCAGACCGCCATCCGTATTGAAAGGAATGGCATCTTTATCGGGTTATTGAGACATAAAGAAATAATACGTTGACAGGGCGGGATTTAGAGCATTATATTTTACTTATAGACGGAACGGTCTGTTTTCGAGATGAAAGAATATTCGGCCAAAGCCCAAGCCACCCGGGAAAGGATTCTGCGGGCGGCCAACGACCTGTTTTACGAGCATGGCTTCAACGCCACGGGCGTCGATCGCATCATTGCCGAGGCCGGCGTGACCAAGGGCAATTTTTTCTATCATTTCAGGAACAAGGAAGAACTGGCCACCGCCGTGCTCGACTGGCACCGCGACCTGGCCTTTGCCGAAGTCGGGCTGGAAAAGATTCTCGCCAGCCGCTCGCCTGCCAAGGCGCTGCTTGCCCTGCTGCGCGGCATGGCCAGCCGCATGACCGGAGACAAGGAAGCTTGCCACGTGCGCGGGTGCTTCTTCGGCAATTTTGCCCTGGAGCTTTCGACAGGCAGCGAGCCGGTGCGCCACAAGGTCCAGGAGATTCTCGGCGGCCTGCGCATGCTGATCCAGGACCTGATCGAGAAGGCCCAGGCCAAGGGCGAGGTGCGCAAGGACCTGAACGCGCAAAAAACCGCGGGTCTGATTCTCGGCCTGATGGAAGGCGCGGTGCTCCTGGACAAGACCAACCAGACCGAAAAGGAGGTGCAGCATGCCGTCAAGTTCATAGCCGACTATCTGGGAGTGTGAGTTTTTTTACCTCAAAAATATACGGACAAGTCTGTTTTATAGGAGGCACGATCATGAACCAAGCAAATGATTCCGCGGCCCGGGACATCCCGGCCGCCCCCATGAACACCCAGGCACTGATCGGCATGGAGCTGGACGCCATGCGCGACGCCTTTGACAAGCGCTTCCAGGCGCTGGAAGCGCGGCTGCCGCAGGACAAGGTCGCCATCGTGGTGTTTTCCGACGACATGGACAAGGTGCTGGCCGGCTTCGTCATCGCCAACGGGGCGCTCGCCATGGGCATGGAAGTGTCCATGTGCTTCACCTTCTGGGGCCTTACAGCCATCAAGAAAACCACCAATCTCAAGGGCAAGGCGCTCAAGCAGCGCATGCTGGCGCTGATGACGCCGGCCAAAAGCGAGGAGATGGGCACTTCCAAACTCAACATGCTGGGCATGGGGCCAAAAATGATGCGCTCGATCATGAAGGAGAAGAACGTCGCCTCGCTGGAGGAACTGCGCGGCATCGCGCAGGAAATGGGCACGCGCATGATCGGCTGCACCATGGCCATGGACGTCATGGGCGTCGAGCCGTCCGAGTTCGTCGATGGCATCGAACTGGGCGGCGTGGCCACCTTCATGGAAGAAGCGCTGAAGTCGCGCATGACCATCTTCCTGTGAAAGGCCGGCCATGAAGACAGTTCTCGTCACCGGCGCCAACGGCTTCGTCGGCAGCCATACGCTGCTGGCCCTGCAGGGCATGGAAGGCATCCGACCCATTGCAGCAGTGCGCGATCCGAAAAAGCTGCCGGCGGTATACCAGGGCGAAATCCGTCGGGGCGACATCCGCGATCTCGCCTTCGTAATGCAGGCATTAGAGGGCGTGGATGCGCTGTGCGTCGCCTCGGCCTGGACCTCCGCCTGGGGGCATGCGCAAGCGTCGCACAAACATCTGCTGAAGCCCACTCTGGCCCTGCTGGAGGCGGCCGTCGGCAAAGGCATCAGTCGTGTGGTGTATCCCAGCAGCGTCACCACCGGCGTCATGCGCAGGATGAAGTCGACTTCGCCCCAGGCGAATGTCGAAGACATTTGGCCACACATGGCCAATGTCATCCGCATCGAGGACCACATGCGCACGCTGTCATCCGGTTCCACCTCCATGGTGGCGATGCGGCTCGGCCATTTCGTCGGCGAGCGCTATGGCCTGGGGCTGTTGCCCCTGCTGCTTCCGCGCCTGCGCACCCATCTCGTTCCCTGGGTGGCAAAGGGCAGGACCACCCTGCCGCTCATTGCCGGGCGCGATGTCGGCCGGGCGATGGCGCTGGCGGCCGTGAGCGGGCGCGTGGGGGAATTTGCGACGATAGACGCCGTCGGCAAGGAACTGCCCAGCGGCCGCGAAGTGTTCCGCTTCCTGAATGAAGCCTACGGCTATCCGCTGCCGCACTTCGGGGTGTCGTTTCCGGTGGCCTACACTTTCGCCCGCCTGATGGGAACGGTGTCGAAGTTCACGCCCTGGGATCCCTTCATTACCCGCAGCATCGTGCTGTTGCTGGAGGAAACCGCACCCAGCAACGAAAGAGCCAGCCAGCTGCTGGGTTACGAGCCTCAGGTCCATTGGCGGGATGCGATCCGCGCCCAGCTCGCCGAGATGCGCCGCGACCGGGTCGGCGGTCTGCGCATGGCGCGCCCCCTGCCTGTGCCGTTGCGCACGGGGGAGGCATGATGGGGCGGCTGGTTACGGGCATGCCGGCGCCGCTGTTCCGGACGCGCGACAGCTTTGGTACGCCGCTGCACCTGGCCGATTACCGGGGCGAACGGCTGATGCTGTCCTTCTATCGCTATGCCTCCTGCCCGCTGTGCAACCTGAGAATGCACGAACTGCTGCACCGCTATCCGCGCTGGCAAAGGCGGGGTTTGCGCATGGTGGCGGTGTTCGAATCGCCGGCCGCGCACATCCGCCGCTACCTCGATCGCCACGCCGCCCCGTTTCCCATCGTGCCCGACCCCGACAGAAGGCTGTACCGGGGCTACGGCGTGCAGGGCTCGTGGGCCGGCTTCCTGCGCGCCTGGACGCGGCACCTGCCCATGGTCTTCGATGCCGTCGTGCGCAAGGGCTTTCTGCCCGGGCACATGGATGGAGACTGGACCATGCTGCCGGCCGACTTCCTCATCGCCCCCGACCTCTGCATCGCGGACGCCCATTACGGCAAGCACATCGGCGACCACATTCCCGTCGAGCGAATCGAGCGCTTCCTCGACGGAACAACCCGCCCGCAAGGGCATCACGAAAGTTGAAAGGAGCACCATGAATTCATCCACTCAAACCGCCATCCGCATCGACCTCACTCCGCCGCCGGGAGAAGAAAGCGATGTCGACGCGATCATGCAGCCGTTCGCCGCCATGCTCGGCAAGGCGCCGACCGGGCTGCGCATGCTGGGCACCAGCCCGGCGCTGCTGGAAAACTACGCCAGCACCATCCACTACTACATGTCGCACGCAAAAATCAGCCAGCCGCTGCTGACCTTCATCCGCTACCTGGTATCCTGGCGCGGCGACTGCCACTACTGCATCGACATGAACGAGGCCTTCCTCATGAACGCCGGCCTCGACCTCGACAGCATCAAGGCAACGCGCGAAGACCCCGGCCGCGCCCCGCTCGACGAGCGCGAGAAATACCTGCTCAAGCTGGCCGTGGATGCGGTGGACCAGCCCGAATCCGTCACCCGCGACAGGATCGACGGCGCGCGTGCGCACGGCTGGAGCGACCGCGACATCTTCGATGCCGTCTGGCACGCCAACTCCAATCGCGCCTTCGGCCGCACCGCCGAAGCCTTCGGCCTGCCGCCGGACGGCTTCGCTGCCTGAACAACCCACACGCTTCAATCGAAAGGAAACCCAATGAACATCAGCGCTGAACTCGACGCCCGCGGACTCAATTGCCCGCTGCCCATCCTGCGCACCAAGAAGAAAATTTCCGAATTGACCGCCGGCGAAACCCTCAAGGTCCTCGCCACCGACCCCGGCTCGGTCAAGGACATGGAGGCCTTCTGCCGCCAGACCGGCAACGAGCTGGTCATGTCCATGCAGGAGAGCGACTGCTTCACCTTTGTCGTGCGCAAGGGCTGAAGGAGAATTGAACGGTTCCCGGGCGGCCGGACGGGCCGCCGGGGAACCGTGCGCATGGGGCAGCCAGGATTTTGGCAGTGGCAGCGCTGGCCGTATCATGCAGGCATCCAGGTGCGAGGGGAGACTTGCCATGTATCAAGGCGGTTGTCTGTGCGGTGCGGTCCGCTTCGAAATAGGCGGACCGATCCGCAACATCGTGTATTGCCACTGCTCGCGCTGCCGCAAGGCGCAGGGCAGTGCATTCGCCGCCAACGGCATCGTGGCGGCTGACGAGTTCGCGCTCCTCTGCGGCGCGGATGCGCTCACCGCTTATGAATCCTCGCCCGGCCAGAAGAAATACTTCTGCAAGGTCTGCGGCTCGCCTATCATGAGCAAGAACGAAAGAAGGCCGGGGCAGGTGCGAGTGCGCCTCGGCACCATCGAGTCCGACATCGCGGAGCGGCCCGTGGCGCACATCTTCGCCACCTCCAAAGCCAACTGGGAAGACATCTGCGGCGAGTTGCCGCAGTACGAAAGCTACGAACCCGGGCGCGACAACAGCTGAGCAAACAACAAGGACGCACATGCACAAAGTGTATGGAGACATCCTGTCGGGCAACTGCTACAAGATCAAACTGCTGCTGCAGTTCCTCGGCGTGCCGCACGAATGGATACCGGTGGACATCCTCGCCGGCGAAACGCACAGCGATTGGTTCAAAAAAATGAACCCCAACGCAAAGATCCCGGCAGTCGATCTCGACGACGGCCGCCCCCTCTGGGAATCCAACGCCATCCTCAACTACTTCGCCGAGGGCACGCCCTTCCTGCCGCAGGACCGGTATGAAAGGGCGCTGGTGCTGCAATGGCAGTTCTTCGAGCAGTACAGCCACGAGCCCTACATCGCCCCGCACGCTACATCAACAAATACCTGGGCCTGCCCAAAGCGCGCGAAGCCGAATACCACGCCAAACAGGCCGGCGGACACAAGGCGCTGGCCGTCATGGACCGGCACCTGGCCGGCAACCGGTTCTTCGTGGAAACCCGGCCCACCATCGCCGACATCAGCCTGTATGCCTACACCCATGCGGCGCACGAAGGCGGGTTCGACTTGTCGGGCTATGCGAATGTCCGGCGCTGGCTGGGGAATTTCGAGGGTATCCCGGGTTATGTTGGGATGGCGAGGGAAAATGCCTGAGCACTGTTATTGCGTTTTATCTTCAAGGAACCAACCAAAAGCCCGCGCTGTCACTCAGCAAACTGCAACAGGAGCCCAGCATGAAGTGCACGATTTCCCAGGCCTTGCTCATTGGCCTGCTCGCCCCCGCCGTGTGGGCCGGGCCGGCGGCGCCGGTCATCGACGTGTACAAGAGCCCGACCTGCGGTTGCTGCAGCAAGTGGATCGACCATCTCAAGGCCAACGGCTTCGCCGTGCGCGGCCATGACACCCCCGACGTGGTGCAGCACAAGATTCGCCTGGGGATTCCGCAGGGCTACGATTCCTGCCACACGGCGGAGGTGGGCGGCTATGTGATCGAGGGGCATGTGCCGGCGAAGGACATCAAGCGGCTGTTGAAGGAAAAACCCGTGGCGCGCGGGCTGACGGTGCCGGGCATGCCGATCGGGTCGCCGGGCATGGAGCAGGGCAGCCACAAGGATGTGTACGACGTGATTCTGCTGGGCAAGGATGGAAAGCCGCGGGTTTATTCGCGGTATTGAATGAAGCCCCCTCACCCTGGCCCTCTCCCGCGAGGGGGGAGGGGATTCCCTGCGTGAGCTTTGCGGGGATTCTGGAAGCCGCCAAACGGGCGGCTTTTTTTTTATTGGGCTGGATCGCCACGGCCCTGCAAACTATGCCCAGCCATTCGATTGGCGGCGATCAGGATTCCGCCACGAAGCCGAAGGCCTTGTCGTGCACGTACACCAGCTTGCAGGGCTCGATATATTTCGCATCGTGGATGCGGCCGCCCTGGATATAGCCGGTGTCGCCCTTGTTCAGGATCAGCGGCTCGCCGTGGGCGACCAGGCCGTTCCCGGTCCGGATGAAGAACTGCACCGCCATCTTTCCTTCGATGACCACGGTCATGTCGTCACCGGGGTGGGAGTGCGGCGGCTCGGCGCTGCCGGCTTCCCATTGTTCCAGCATCACTTCCACGCCGTCGGGGTTGGCGGGGAAGGTGGTGCGCACGCTAAAGCCTGAGGGCGCGTCGGGCACGCTGACATGCTTGCTCCAGATGGCGCTGGTGGCGGAGGTGAGGGTGGGCTGGGGCATGGGTTTTTCCTGTGGCGTGATGGGTTTCCGGGCGATTATAGGGGCATGGCTCGCATAGATATTTACTGATCCAGTGCCCGCAACAGAAAGCCGCCCGGAGGCGGCTTTTTTGCTTCTTGCTGCGGAACAGCGGCGGGCAGTTTTAATGCATGTTCAGCGGGTTCGGGACCGCAGGCCCGGCTTTCTTTTCCGCGGCTTGCAGCCGTCTTACAAGCGCAACGGCCTGCGTGTCCAGATCGGATTCGCTCAAGGCGAAGTCATGCTCCTCTTTTTTCCAGGCATCTGCCACCTCCTGGAGTGACGCATCGCCACCATTTCTGTGTGTCCTGATCAGCATGATTCTTACCTCTTTGTGGGGGAGTACTTGTTATACGCGCATAGGCGCGAATAACAACCGCTTCTGAAGTAAGGGATTGGCGGTATTTTGTTCGCAGGGATTGTTGATCCGGATCGCCACGACCCTGCGGGCCTCGAGCTGACGGTGAGGGAGGGAGCCTCGCCCGGGTTGATTCGTGCCTGATCAGCCCATTGAAAAGCCGCCCGGTCGGGCGGCTTTATTGGCGGATCTGCCGAGCGCGCGGGGCTAGTCTTCGTGAACGTTGCGCGGGTCGGGATGGGCCGGCCCTTCTTTCAGTTCCATGTCGTGCAGCTTGTGCCCAAGCTTGACTGCCCACTGGTCCTCCGCGGATTCGCTCCAGTGAAAGTGATGCTCTTCCTTCTGCCAGGCCTCGGCGACTGCCTGGATCGAAGCGTCGCCGCCGTTTCGATGCGTCCTGAGTTCCATGATTCTCACCTCCTTCCGGGTAGCTATGTTTTATAGCCGCTGAGACGCGAAAAACAACCGCACTCGAAGTGATGTCTCTGCGGACAGAGGCGCGCAGCGGGTCGCCGCGCCGATTTCCCGCGCTGCCGAAAGGGGAAATTGACACCGCCGCTTTAGCTGCTAACGTCAACGTAACGGTGTGTTTTTTTTCGATGCCAGGCGCAGGGACTCACTTCCCGGGCAGGCGCAGCACCGAAATCCCATCGCCAATCGCGGCTTTCGTCCGCAGCGCGTTTCCCGTCCGGGAGCGCCGGCTGGCATGGAGGCAATCATGTTTACCGCCAATCCCTTTGTCCCGCTTGCAGATTTCATCTCCCCCGCGGTCATGCAGGGCTATCTCGTGCTGATGGCGCTCGCGGCGGCAGCGGGAACGGTGTTCGACATGCTGCACAAGCAAAGCGCGAAATTCTTCGTGCAGGACCGGCAGGCCGCCCAGGCTGCCGCCAAGCGTCGGCTCGGCGGCGGCGAGATGGCTTCGCTGGCGGCGAGAACCCTCCTGAAAGAAGTCGCGACATCCGGCGAGTTCTGCAAGCCGGCACGCAGGCTGTCACATCTGCTGATGTCCTACGGCTTCGTCATTTATCTGCTCACCACCGTCGTCATGGTCTGCGTCTATCCCACCGCCGCCACGCCCACGCCGTCGATTCTCCCGCTGTTATGGCATCTCGGCGCGCTGATGGTGGCGGTCGGCGGCTACTGGTTTTTCTTTTTGCTGCGGGTGGATGTGGCGCATGAAGGCCATTCGCCTTTCCGCCTGGTGCGCGCCGACCTGTTCATCGTCACGCTGCTGGCGAGCGTGACGTTTGCGCTCGTCTGGACGTTTTTGCAGACGACGCCTTATCTTGCGGCGGCCTGGATCTTCTTCGGTCTCCATATCTTCTTCACCACGCTGCTGTTCGTTTCCGTGCCGTGGTCCAAGTTCGCCCACATGTTCTACAAGCCCGTCGTGGCCTTCCAGAGAAGGGTGGAGGAGGCCAACGGTTCGTCCCGCCTGCCCACGCCCGCGACGCCCGGAGGGGAGAGATGCCCACCTTCACATACATGACGCGCTGCGACGGCTGCGGNNCCGTCCGACATCATGCACATCGACCCCACCTGGCGGCGCGCCTACAACATCGAGCCCAATTTCTGCTGGGAGTGCTATTCGTGCGTGAAAGCCTGCCCGCAGCACGCCATCGACGTGCGCGGTTATGCCGATTTCGCGCCGCTGGGCCACAGCGTCACGGTGCTGCGCGACGAGGCCAGGGGCACCGTCTCCTGGAAAATCAAGTATCGCGACGGCCGGATGAAGGAGTTCACCTTCCCGATCCGCACCACGCCCTGGGGCTCCATCAAGCCGCCGTCGGATTACGCGGCGCCCGAAGCGAATGATTTGAACTCGCCCCTGCTCGCGCACGAGCCCGACGCGCTGATGGTGGAGAAATTGCCCATGCTGCCTTCGGTCGAACCGCAACACTGAAAGTACTGCCAATGTCTGATACAGCACCCTCACCCCTACCCCTCCCTTGCAGGGCGCGTTCCGGCAGGTATGCCGGGAACCGCTCGACGGGCGCGAAGCATGCTCCGCGAAACCCCCGTCTCGCCCCCGAGGGAGGGGGGTTTACTCCCTTCTCCCTCGGGGAGAAGGTGGCGCGGAGCGCCGGATGAGGGCGCTTCTCAAAATTTCACGAGGCTGACCCCATGAGCCTGTTCTCTTCCAGAAAAACCAGATACGTCGATGCCGACATCCTCGTCATCGGCGGCGGCTTCGGCGGCTGCGGCGCGACTTACGAATCGCGCTTCTGGGGGCGCGACCTCAAGATCGTGCTGGTCGAAAAGGCCAACATCGAGCGCAGCGGTGCCGTGGCCCACGGCCTGTCGGCGATCAACTGCTACATGGGCATGCGCTGGGGCGAGAACCAGCCCGACGACTTCGTGCGCTACGCGCGCGGCGATCTCATGGGCCTGGTGCGCGAGGACCTGGTCTTCGACATTGCGCGCCACGTCGATTCCACCGTGCACAAGTTCGAGGAGTGGGGCCTGCCCATCATGCTCAACCCCGAGACCGGCCGTTACCAGCGCGAAGGCAAGTGGCAGATCATGATCCACGGCGAGAGCTACAAGCCCATCATCGCCGAAGCCGCGCGCAAGTCCGCCAGCGAGGTCTACAACCGCATCATGGTCACGCATCTGTTGATGGACAGGGCGAAACCCAACCGCGTCGCCGGCGCCATCGGCTTCAGCGTGCGCGACGGCCACTGCTACGTGTTCCGCGCCAAGGCGGTCATCGTCGCCGCCGGCGGCGCTTCGCACATCTTCCGCCCGCGCTCCATCGGCGAAGGCACCGGCCGCACCTGGTACGCGCCCTGGAGCAGCGCCTCGGCCTACGGCCTGGTGCTGCAGGCGGGCGCCAAAATGATCCAGATGGAGAACCGCATCGTGCTCGCCCGCTTCAAGGACGGCTACGGCNNCCGGTCGGCGCCTGGTTCCTGCTGCTCAAGGCCTATGCCACCAATGCCTACGGCGAGAAATACGAGGCCGCGCGCCTGGAAGAGATCAAGGCCCTGGTCGGCAAGTACGCCGAGACCGTGCCCATGCCCACCTGCCTGCGCAACCACGCCATGATCGAGGAGATCAAGGCCGGCCGCGGCCCCATCTACATGCACACCCAGGAAGTGCTCGACAGCCGGGAGAAGGAAGAGATCGGCTGGGAGGATTTCCTCGACATGACGGTGGGCCAGGCCGTGGTCTGGGCCTCGCAGAACATCGACCCCAGGGAGAAGCCGTCCGAACTCATCACCTCCGAGCCCTACGTCATGGGCTCGCACGCCACCTGTTCCGGCGCCTGGGCCAGCGGCCCGGAGGACGTGGCGCCTTCCGACTACCAGTGGGGCTACAACCGCATGACCACGGTGGAAGGCCTGTTCGGCGCCGGCGACACCATCGGCGGCTCCGCGCACAAGTTCTCGTCCGGTTCCTTTACCGAAGGCCGCATCGCCGGCAAGGCGGCGGTCAAATACGTCACGGAAATGGGAGCCAACCCGCCGCAGTTGGACGAGGCGCAGGTCAGGCAGCTCGAACAGGCCATCTTCAAGCCGCGCGAAAATTACGAAGTCGGTCGCAACGAGATCGTCGCCGGCACCGTGGCGCCGAGCTACATCTCGCCGCTGCAGGGCCTGCAACGGCTGGAAAAACTCATGGACGAATACGTCGGCGGCATCAGCACCTTCTACATGACCAGCGAACCCATGCTCCAACGCGGCCTGGAACTCATGGCCATGCTGAAGGAGGACCTCGCCCACATCGGCGCCGAGGATATGCACCAGTTGCAGCGGGCCTGGGAACTCAGCCACCGCGTCTGGACTTCGGAGGCGGTGCTCCGGCACACCCTGTACCGGCAGGAAACCCGCTGGCCCGGCTACTACTACCGCGGCGATTTCCCCCGCCTTGACGATGCCGGCTGGCACGTGTTCACCGCGTCGCAGTACGATGCGAAGACGGGCGAATGGCAGATGGACAGGCTGCCGGTGCACCACATCATCGAGTGAGCGTGGCATCCGGCCAGCCCGGATATTCCCGGGAACCCCCCCAAGCCGTCATCGCGAGCGAAGCGCGGCGATCCAGTCAACAAGGCCCAGCAAAAACCCTGGACTGCCACGTCGGCCCCGCCTTCTCGCAGTGACATTACGCCGTCATTGCGAGGAGCGAAGCGACGCGGCAATCCAGTCAACAAGGCCCAGCAAAACCCATCGACTTCGCAGTCAGGCTAAGCCGCCTCGCGCTGCGCCTCCTCATGCTGCGCCAGCGCACAGCGGTTGCGCCCGAGTTCCAGTTCGCTGGCCTTCACCTCGTCCACCTGCATGAGCCCGGTGTTGACCCGGCGGATGTCGTCGTAGCTCGGCGGATGCGGCTGCAGGTTGGCCAGTACATACGAGACGAACGCCGGCACGCCCCGGTCCAGCATGCGCAAGCCTTCATGCTGCCTGCGCAGCGCGCCCAAGGCGGCGCGGTAGCAGCCTTGCGCGTCGGCCTCCTGCATGTGGCCGAAGTGGGCTGGCAGCACCACGGTGCCGTCGGGTAGTCTCAGCAGGCTTTGCAGCGAATGGTAGAGCAGGGGCGCCCAGGTCTCGGCATGTCCGCCCAGGTCGGGGCGGCCGATGGAGTGGATGAACAGGGTGTCGCCGGTCAGCACGTGACGCTCGTCCGCCACCAGGTTGATCATGCCCAGGGTGTGGCCGGGCAGATGCAGCGTGCGCACGCTCGCCTCGCCCAGCTTGAAACTCATGTTGCCCTGCAGGTAGCGGAAGGCAAACGTCGCCGGCAGCAGGTCGTCGGGATGGATGCTGTCGTAGGGATGCAGCCAGTAATCCACCCCCGCCGCCTTCGCCAGCGCCACGCCGCCGCTGATGTGGTCGGCCTGCAGATGGGTGTCAAGCACGTGGGCGATGCGCCAGCCGCGTTCGGCGGCAATGCGCGTGTAGAGGTCGAAGTGGCGCGCGGCATCGACCACCATGGCCTCGTTGCCGCCGGCCAGCATGTAGCTCAGGCAGCCCTTGGCCGGGCGGCTGATCTGCAGGATGGTAAGGCGCGGGCTCTCTTCCACCACCCGCATTTCGTAATGGTCGCCCCAGGCCGCCATGCCGCCCTCCAGGTTGACGGCATCGAAGCCCAGCCGCCGCAGCCCCTCAGCCACGTGGGTCGACGTGTTGCCCTCGGCACACACCGCCAGGATCGTCCCGCTTTTTGGCAGCTTGCCCTTCAGTTGTTCCGGTGCCGCGCGCGCAACCGCCGCGGCGATTTCCTCGTCCTCCGACTCCAGCTCCAGCAAGTCGAAATAAGGCAGGTTCACGGTCGGGATCGGGCGCTTGCCCTCGATCCGCCAGACATCGAATTCATCCCGGTTGCGTACGTCCAGGATGGCGAAGCGCTCGCCCTCATCCAGCTTGTGGTGCAGTTCGGACGGGCTCCAGACAGGCATCTTGTGCGTAGTCATGATTCACCTCCGCATTCAATGAGACTTGTTCTGATAATAGACACCAACTCATCTGAATGGTGCGGAGGTTTTAACTCCCGTTTGATTCACAGTATTTGCAACTGGGCGCCAGACAGCGCCATTGTTGACGCGAAAATTGTGGGTGTAAAATCTCAGCAGCCCTCATCCTGAAAGGCCAAATCATGCAAACAGCCAAGGAAATCGCCCGGGAATTGATTGATCGTCTGCCCGACACGGCCAGCTTCGACGACCTGATGTACGAACTTTATGTGCGGCAGAAAATTGAAGCGGGATTGAAAGCCGCGGAAGAAGGTCGCACCGTCCCGCACGAAGAAGCGAAAAAACGTTTGCTTGGCGATGCGGATTGAGTCAAAGGGGTCAAGTTGAACCGCCCCCTTTAGCCGGCTTCAAAAATTCCGCATGCAGGAAATCGCCAAGGATTAAAGATGGGGCTGTCAGCCTAAGCCGCCAGCGCCCGCATGACCGCCTTGGGTTCCCGGTCGATCAGATTCAACAGCACCAGTGCCGCGCCTTGCGGCTTTCTGTCGCCGCGTTCCCAATGGCGCAGGGTGGCGACCGAGAATCCGAAACGGGCGGCGAATTGTTCCTGGGTTAGCCCCAGCCGTTTCCGCAACTCGGCCACGTTGACCTCATAGGGTTGGTATTCCTTGACCCCCGCCTGTTTGCCCTTGGCGTGGCCCACCGCTTCGGTCAGACCCTGTTTGATGCTTTGGAATGCGCTCATTTGATTCACCTGTCCAGCCATGCCGCAACCAGCATATCCACCAGCCCGGCCAGTTCATTACGTTCTGCCTTGGTGAGGTTGGCCCGCTCGTTCTTGGCGAACACGGTCAAGAGGTACAGCGGCATCAGATCGGAATGAACATAATAGATC
The DNA here is from genome assembly GCA_002327405.1 of Thiobacillus sp. UBA2186. Classification (GTDB taxonomy): domain Bacteria; phylum Pseudomonadota; class Gammaproteobacteria; order Burkholderiales; family Thiobacillaceae; genus UBA6918. Next base: position 32,352 of record DCVO01000050.1, read on the forward strand.
ACCCTGACCCCACCGCTTTTGCCCCGGCCTTGTCGACCCCAGCGCAGCTTCCTCACCCCGCCCGTGCCTTCCATGATGTCGCCCGCCTTGGGATGGGCAGCCAGATAGTCCACAATCTCGCGGCGTTCCGCTTCGGTCAGAAGCTTCTCGGCGCGGCGGATATATTCCGGCACTTCGGCGATGGTCAGCATCGTTTTCATTCTAATCCAATGGATTATGAATGCAAGGGGCGCGCAGCGCCGTGGCGAATCACTGAATCAAACGGGGGGCATTCGCTGGCCGCATGGAATAGGCCAAAAGTTGTATTCTTGCGGTTGGATTTTTCGTGCCTTAATTAGCATGCGGAAAAATAAATCGAACCTGAGCTAACCCTAGTTTCGCGTACAGATAAATTGAAACCATCAACATTGCATTCATTAATCACAGCAAAGGCTCTATTTAATGAAGCAAAACCTCTAATCGTCTCGGGGAATGCACATACCTGCTCGGCTGGTCTTGTTTTGTTACAAGATGCTTTGGAACTAATTGTTTTGGCTTTGCTTGGTGAACTTGGCGTCGACGAAAAGAAAAGTCTCGAGTCAAAAAGCTTCGATGAACTGATTGGTGAAGTTAAGAACAAAGGTATAAAAACACCTAAATCAGGGACTATTAAGGCGCTAAATAAACAGCGTGTTATTACTAAGCACTATGGGCAGTTGGCAGAGCCAGCAACTGTAAGGAATTACTACGAAAGTGCAGTCGTTTTTATTGATTCCGTGATGGTGCAAGTCATAGGCAAAGGATTAAACGAAGTCTTGCTGACAGATTTGCTTCCAGATTGCGAAGCAAAGTCTTATGTTGCACAAGCGCTTACATATAGAGATGAAGGAAAGTTTCTTGAAAGCCTGATTGAAATAAGGAAAGCATTCTTTGTCGAGTACGAACATGAATATGTAATTTATGGATGGAGGGACACGGATGCAAACGATAATGCTTTGGGGTTATTGTCATTTGGTAGGGGTGGATTAAAGGCCCCATATTGGACAAAAAACAAACAATGGATAACTAAAAACGTATACAAACCCACGGACTATATTCAGGTTGACCATGAGAGATTACGTCTTGACGCTATGGAATGGGGAGCCAGCACTGCCCAACTTGAAAATCTCCGTAGATTAACCCCGGAGGTTTTTCGTGCGGAAAAGGATTCTGGATGGTGTATTGAATACCAATTGCGCTTTCCTCCCAATGAAGCAACATTATCAAACTGCAATGAGTGCCTTGATTCAGTGATATCCATTCTTCTTAAAAAGAAGGAATATGAGAAAACTCGTCGCTGGCCAGGACATGAGCAACCATATGAAGCACCAGATATCTACATTGGGCACCAAGTATATAAAGCGGCCAGCACCACATCAGACGTTATTCATATAGTCCAAGAAGGTTATCTGTACACGATGCAAAGCATTGTGTCGGGCTTTAAACCGGATGAGACCTACTACTATGTCACTGGAAATGAGCCACCAGACGAAGAAAACAAATATGGCAAGAACTTTTTCTTTGGATATCTGCTTAAGGTCGAGTAAGGAAAAATTAATGAGTCTAAGTTCGAGTTAATCTGACATTTACTAATAAGTCAGAAATATGG
>DCVO01000011.1 GCA_002327405.1 Thiobacillus sp. UBA2186
CGGGCGCGCAGATCCGCGACAACGCGCTGTGCAAGGCGCGCTTCGAGTTCCGCTGGGAGGACCAGTTCAATCTCGGCCTCGATCCGGACAAGGCGCGCGAATTCCATGACGAGACCCTGCCCCAGCACGGCGCCAAGGTTGCGCACTTCTGCTCCATGTGCGGGCCGCACTTCTGCTCCATGAAGATCACCCAGGACGTGCGCGAGTATGCTGCGAAGGAAGGCTTGAGCGAGGACGAGGCGCTCTCCAAGGGAATGGAACAGAAGGCAATCGAATTCGTGAAGCAAGGGGCGGAAATTTATCGCAAAGCCTGATCACCCGCCTTGTCGGCTTAAAGTGTCTGCCGCGGTTTTCGGGCTGCCAGGCTGGTTCGCCGGCGCGCTGTTTTGTTTTGGGGGCACGCTGGCGGTTGCGGCGCCGTTGACGACAAGCAACGACGGCGCTTCCCCGATTGGCGAGTCGGCGTTCTTTCTGCAGGAAGGCACGGAGCGGCTCGACCTGCCGGAGGCGATGGCAGCGCTTCATGCGGGCAGGTTCAAGCCCGGCGATAGCCCGGTCCTCAATTTCGGCATTGGCGCGAAGCCGGTGTGGATTCACTTTTCCGTGGACAACCCGGGCATGGTGCCGGCACAAAAAAGGCTGTCCATCGAAACCGTCTGGCTCGACCGCGCGAAGTCCATGTCCGGCACCGGGGTGAAACTGGCTATGGCCCGATTCGCTGGTCTGGCAGCAATGGTCCAACCCGGTCCTGATGTTCCTGTATGGCGCCAGCGGCATTGTCTTCGCCATCCGCTTTCTCGATCTGCGGGTTTGCTTTCCGCGGGTCGAGAAAGCCGTCATCGGGTTCTGTTCGGTTTTCGGCACCCTGATTGCGGCCGCCTTCCTGCTGGGCAGCCAGAAGCATGCCTTGCTCGCAGCCTTCACCTTTACGTTCCTGCTCACCGGCGTCATGTTGTTCCTGGGGATCATTTCGGTCCGCGCCGGCCAGAAACCTGCCAAGTATTTTCTCATCGCCGCCCTCGCCGCCATGGCGGGCGCCCTGCTGACGACGCTGTCCACCTGGGGCTTCATCCCGCATAACAGCTGGACCTTCCGCGCGGTGGAAATCGGCATGCCGGCCGACGCCACGCTGCTTGCCCTGGCGCTGGGATACCAGTTTCGCGTCGGCCAGGAAGAACGGCTGCGAGCCGAGCGTCTTGCGCAGCTCGATCCCTTGACCGGCCTTACCGCAAGTTTTGGCGTCGCCCAAAAGAACGGGGACCATGTGACGCTGGATGCGTTGATCGAGGCCGCGGATAATTGCCTCCATCAATCCAGGGAGCAGGGCAGGAACCGGGTCACCAGCCGTGCCGCCGGCCTATGTTCCGGGTCAATCGCTGCACTGGACTAGAATGGAGCATTTCGATGGCGGACATACTGAGCGTCACCCTTGAAGGCAGACCCTTTCGCGTCATTCTGACCGGCGCTGCGCAGCGCGCATTGGCGGCGCGCAGCAGCCCCCTGGTTGCGGAGATGGAGCTTTATTTTTCCTGCCTGATCCGGCTGCGGGTGCGTTTTTACGACAGCGATCCCGACGCGAGCGCCACACGGATCAGCGAGATGCTTGCGGTTCGCTTCCGTCCTGTGGTCAGCCAGCGCTGCGATCTGCACGAAGTCGCAGGCAAGCCGCCGCTCATGGACGCGCCGCTTGCCAGGCGTGCGCCCTTCGTGCCGCACTGGCTCAAGCTGGACTACCGAAAAGGCAAATGGCTCGGCGAATTCGGGCATACCGAAGCGCCGCGATAGACAGCCGGAGTTTCAACCTGCGGCAGTTGCTGTCCTTGGCGTAGTGGTGTCTTCCGCCAGCAGCTTTTCCAGTTCACTGGCGGGCATGGGGCGCGCGATGATGTAGCCCTGCGCCTCGTCGCAGCCCATTTCGCGCACCAGCCTCAACTGCTCTTCGCTTTCCACGCCTTCCGCCACGGTGGTGAGGTTTAGCGTGCGTGCGAGGGCGATGATGGTGCGGACGATTTCCTGGTCTTCGGCTGCCTCGTGGATGTGGCGGACGAAGGACTTGTCCACCTTGAGCGTCTGGATCGGGAAGCGCTTGAGATAGGCAAGCGACGAATAGCCGGTGCCGAAATCGTCGATCGCCAGACGGAAGCCCAGTTGGCGCAGCGTGTCGAGTTTGTCCAGGCTGTCGGCAGTGTGCTCCATCAGGAAGGTTTCGGTGATTTCGAGCTCCAGCAGGCCGCGCGCAAGACATTGCGCAGAGGCATGCCTGCTCAGACGCTCAACCAGGTTGTGCTGCGAGAATTCCTTGCCCGAGATGTTCACCGATACGCAAATGGGCGGAAGGGCCGCTTCCTGCCATTGCCGGGTTTGCGCGCAGACCTTGCCCATCACCCAGTCGCCGACCTCCTCGATCAGGTTCGAGTCCTCCAGCGTTTTCAGGAACGAATCCGGCAGAAGCACGCCCTGCTCCGGGTGGTTCCAGCGCAACAGGGCTTCGGCGCTGGTGATGCGTCCGCCGGCGAGATTCAGCCGCGGTTGGTAATACACCTCGAATTCGCTGCGCGCGATCGCAAGACGCAATTCCTTTTCCTGGCGAACGCGGAATTGCATCTCCTCATCCATGTCGCTGCTGAAAAACTGGAAACGGTTGCGCCCGCCCCATTTGGCTCGATACAGCGCAAGATCTGCGTTCTTGATCAGGGTTTCCGGATTTTTGCCGGCATGCGGATATATGGCGATGCCGACCGAAATGGTGGTGCGCACTTCGTGCGTATCGATGGTGAAGGGCTTGTGCATGACCTCGACCAGCTTGGTGGCGAAGGCGGCGGCATCGCCCGCACCCTCGATATGCGGCAGGATGGCGATGAACTCGTCTCCGCCCCAGCGGGCCAGCATGTCCTCTTCGCGGATATGCGCCGACAGGCGGTCGGCCGCCTGCTTCAGCACCTGGTCGCCGTAGCCGTGGCCGAGGCTGTCGTTGATATCCTTGAAGTGGTCGAGATCGAAGAACAGCACGGCGGATTGCCGGCCGGTGCGTTTTGCCGTCGCCAGCACCTGGCGCAGGTAATCCTCGGCGGACTTGCGGTTGGACAAGCCGGTCAGCTGGTCATAGCGGGTCAGGACCTGCAGGCGCTCTTCAGCCTTTCTGCGTTCCTTGATTTCCATGATCAGATTGGTGTTCATGTCGGCGATCCGCATGCGGCGGTTGCGTTCGTGCACCCACAATGCCAGGAGCAGCAGTACCGCGGCGCTGAAGGCGAGCCAGTAGGCGACCGTGTCGCGCCAGACATGCGCGGCGGCATCCTCAAAAAATCCCGGACGCGGCCTTGCCGCAAGTTTCCAGATGGTGTTGGGTATCGTGGTAAGCCCGCGCAACTGTTCGACTTCATCGGTCCTGAGAGGGGGCAAATCCATGGCCGACCGCAGACCGGTGTCCACGGTCAGATCTTCGTTCAAGGCATTGTCGCCGGAAAGCAGGACGAGTTGATGGCCGGGCAGTTCGTGCAGTTTCAGAAGCTGCTGCAAGGTTGCCGCATGGATGCCGAGGAAGAAGAATCCGCCTTGCGGGTTTTTGACGATGATGTCGAAATGCTGGTCGAACTTGTTGCCGTCACGCGTGAAATGGGTGCTGGGCGTGTAAACGGCGTTGGCGTCCCCCGAGTGGGTGATGACATAGCGCGCGATGTCGTTTTGGCAGCGCGGGCCGATGATCTGCTGCGGATTGGGCAGCAGCAGCGTGCCGAACTCATCCACCAGCGAAAAACTGATGACGTTGCTGAATACGCCCTTGATGCGGCGGCCAAGCTCGTCCCTGAGGCTGGGGTCGTCCGGATGGTTGGCGAGATCGGCAAGAAGCTGGGATTGCTGCTTGGCAAAAAACGACGTTGCCACATGCAAACGCCCCACTTCGCGGCTGATGGTGGCGGCGGCGCCGCGCGCCGAATCCGTCATGATGGCATTTTGTTGCGCTTTGTATTCGGCCAACCGGACGTTGCCATGCCAGCGCAGGGCGGCACCCGCCACCGCCAGAATGGCGAGGCTGGCTCCGATTACGATCCATGGCCGGTGCTGGAATATAGGCATCCGGCAAGTGTGGGGTGGGTTCGTGGGCTGTGGCTATAGGACAAATGGCTTACTCTGAAGGAATTTTCCTTGATTCCGGGCAGGGACAAAACCATTTCAAATCAGTGGGCACTTGCTCTTGTCGGGGTCTGCCCCTCCCCAAGGTTTCCGGCAGGCGACGGGCTGTACCGCAGGCCAGGACCGTGGGCGGCCTGTTTCGCCCTGGCTGAATAGATATAAGGTCCCGGATTGTCTTTTCTGGAGTTGCGGCGGCGACTGAGGGATGAGACGCGCGTTGCGGCAGGCGGCATCGGCGCATCGGCCATTCCATGGGGTATGATGCGGGGGCGACTCGAGCCGCGTTACCGCTTCATTCATGGACATCATTCTTGTATTCAAAGCCCTGGTCATGGGCATCGTGGAAGGGCTGACCGAATTCCTGCCCATTTCCAGCACCGGCCATCTCATCCTCGTCGGCGATCTGCTCGGTTTCAACAACGACAAAGGCAAGGTGTTTTCAATCGCAATCCAGCTCGGCGCGATTCTGGCGGTGATATGGGACTACCGCGCGCGCTTTGCCGGCGTGGCGGCCGGATTCGGCCGCGACCCGGTGGCGAACCGTTTTGTGCTCAATCTGTTCCTGGCCTTTCTGCCGCTGGCGGCGGTCGGCCTCCTGTTCGGGCAGCAGATCAAGGCGGCGCTGTTTTCCCCCGTCCCCGTCGCACTGGCTTTCATCGTCGGCGGGATCGTCATCCTGTGGGCGGAGAAAATGCCGCACAGCAAGCATATCGACGAGGTCGACAAGATGACCTGGAAGGACGCGCTGGTGATGGGCTTCATCCAGGCCCTGGCGCTGATTCCGGGCACTTCGCGCTCGGGTGCCACCATCATTGGCGGGTTGTTGTACGGCTTGTCGCGCAAGGCGGCGACGGAGTTCTCCTTCTTCCTCGCGGTGCCGACGCTCGGGATAGCCTCGCTGTATGAGATGTATACGCACTGGCATCTGTTCGCACCCGACGACATCGAAATGCTGGCAATCGGCTTTGCCGCCTCGTTCGTCAGCGCCGCGATCGCGGTGCGGGCGCTGATCCGCTTCATTTCCAGGCACGACTTCACCGTGTTTGCCTGGTACCGCATCGTGTTCGGCATCGTGGTGCTGTTCACGGCTTACACCGGCGTGGTTGACTGGAGCACGCCGGCAATCGGCTGAAAAAAGGCGGCCAGGCCGCCTTTCTTTTGTGTCGGCAGGGTTCGGTCAGACGGAAATCAGCGCGCGCTCGCCCAGCAGGTCGGCGATGTGCGAGAGCAGCACCGCTTCCTGGAAGGGCTTGCCGAGGTAGACATTGACGCCGATTTCCATGGCGTGATTGCGGTGCTTGTCTGCCGTGCGCGAGGTGATCATGATGATCGGCACGCTCTTGAGGCGGGCGTCGTTGCGCATGACGCGCGCCAGCTCGAAGCCGTCCATGCGCGGCATTTCCACGTCGAGCAGCACGACGTCCGGCAGGATGTCGTGCATCTTCTCGAGGGCGTCGACGCCGTCCTTCGCCGTTTCGACCCGGTAGCCTTCGCGCGTCATCAGGCGGCTGGTGATCTTGCGCACGGTGAGCGAATCGTCGACCACCATGACCAGCGGGGCCTGCTCCGTTTCCTCGGCCGCAATTACTTGCGGCGCGGCCACCTGCACGGTGTCCACCGACATGTTGAGGGCGCGGATGGCGAGCGGAACCGGGTTCAGGATCAGCACCACCTTGCCGTCGCCGCGCACGGTGGCGCCGGCGATGCCGGTGACGCGGGAAACCTGCGGCCCGATGTTCTTGACCACGACTTCGCGCGTGCCTTCGACGGTGTCGACCAGGATGGCGGCATGGGAGGCACCGCTCTTCATCAGCAGGATCGAGTTGAAACGCAGCACTTCGTGCATGGCGTCGTTCTGGCCCAGCAGATGCGGCAGGTAGAACAGCGGATAGCTGTTGCCGCGCCATTCGATGGCGCGCGCCTGCAGAGCGGCGGAAAGCTGCTCGGGCTTGAGCTCCTGCACCTGTTCCACCAGGGTGGCCGGCAGCGCGTACTCGTTCTTGTCCGCGGTGATGATGACGGCCTGCGTCACCGCCAGGGTGAGGGGCAGGTAGATGGTGAAGGTGACGCCCTTGCCGGCCTCCGTGGCGATTTCGATGCGGCCGCCCAGGCCGGCGATTTCGTTCTTCACCACATCCATGCCGACGCCGCGGCCGGCGACCTGGGTGACCTCGTCCGCGGTCGAGAAGCCGGGGACGAAAATCATCTGTGCAAGCTGGCTGTCGCCAGGCTCGACGCCGGCGTCCAGCAGGCCTTTCTCCACGGCCTTTTTCTGGATGCGCCGCAGATCGAGGCCGGCACCGTCATCGCTTACCATCAGCACCATTTCGTTGCCTTCGTGCTTGGCAGTGAGCCTGACTTCGCCGTACTCCGGTTTGCCGGCCTGCGCGCGCGCCTCGGGGGCTTCCAGGCCGTGGGCGATGGAGTTGCGCAGCAAATGCTCGATCGGCGCGACGATTTTTTCCAGCACGCCGCGGTCGATCTCGATGTCGCCGCCCTGGATATCCAGCTGCGCGCGCTTGTTCAAGTCGCGTGCGGCCTGGCGCACCACGCGGTAGAGCCGTTCCGACACGCTGTACAGCGGCACCATGCGCACGCGCATCAGGTTCTGTTGCAGTTCGCGATTCATGCGCGCCTGCTGCAGCAGCGCGGCATCGGCTTCGCCAAGCTGGGTGGTCAGAGTCTGCTGCACCGTGAAGATGTCGTGCACGCTTTCCGCCAGGAAACGCGTGACTTCCTGGAATCGCGTAAAGCGGTCGAATTCCAGCGGGTCGAACTGCTCCTTGTCGGTCTGGCTCTGGAAGGTGGCCTGCATCTGGGATTCGGCCTGGATTTCCACTTCGCGAAGATGGTCGCGCAGACGGCGCAGTGCTTCGGAAAGTTCTGTGGTCTGGCGCTTCAATGCGTACATCTGGCTTTCGATGCGCGAGCGCGCAATGGCCACTTCGCCGGCCTGGTTGACCATGCGGTCGACCCAGTCTGCCCGCACGCGCAGTGTGGCGCTTTGGCGAAACTCGCCCGAAGGCGCTGCCTGCGCGGGCTCGTTTTCGCGGTGCTGCGGCTCGGCGGCAGGGACGGCTGCCTTGACGGCTGCCTGGGGCGCGACCTGGGCGGCAGGCGACTGTAGCGGGGCGGCAGGTTCGGCCGGCCGGGCAGATTCTGCAGCCTCGGCTGCTTCCGAAACGGGCGGCACCAGAATGTCGGCATCGGCGGCTTCGGTTTCAAAGTGCCGGATTTCCGCCGGCTCGGACGTGCCGGACTTGAGGCGATCCACGGCTGCCGCCAGGTGGTCGAATTCTTCTTCGAGTCTTTCCAGGACGTCGGCATCGGCAGCCAAATGGCCTTCGAGCACGGAAATGACCTGAGACTCCATGATGTGGGTCAGTTCGCCCAAACGCATGGCTCCCGCCATGCGGGCAGAGCCCTTGATGGTGTGCAATACGCGCCGCAACGCGGAGGGGCCTTCGGTTTCGCCGGGCGCGGAAATCCAGCTGCGCAGGGCCTGTGCGGCTTCCGGCACGAGCGTCTCGGCTTCTTCGAGGAAGATTGGCAGCAGGACCGGGTCGATTTCATCCTGGATGTTGCGCTCTTCGAACACCGGCGCAGCCTGCGTTCTGGCCTGCGCGACCATGCCTTCCAGTTCGATTCCCCCGGTGGCCGTTTCCATGGCAGGCGCAGGCGGCTCGGCTGTCGCTTCGATGGCTGCCACCGATTCTTCGACCACTGCGGGCGCAGCTTCGGCCGGTTCTTCTCGCGGTTCTGCCGGGAACTCAATGTCTTCGGCTTCGGCGGGGGCGGCATCCTGCGTGCCGGACGCGGGCGCCTCCTCCGTTTCTTCAATCGGGAGCTGGCTCAGCGCATAGATAAGGGGCGCGGCCTGCAGGGGCACGACGCACGAATGAATGTTTTCGATCATGCTGTTGATGCGCGTCAGCGCATCCAGCAAAGTATTCAGCGCTACGTGCGGTACCGGCCTTTCCTCGAGCTTTCTGAAGTACGACTCGACGGCGAGGGCAAGGTTGGCGAGCTGGACGAATCCTGTGGTTCCCGCGATGCCGGCCAGGGTATGCACGCCGCGACGGGCGATGTCGCTGACCACGGCCTGGTCGTTCTCCGATAGCCGTTCGATTTCGTCATCCAGGACTTTTGCCCAGTTTGCGGATTCGGTTTTGAATATGTCGTACAGGGTGGGCGAGAGGCGGACTGTGCCAATCTGGATTTCTTCCTGAATTTCCTCTGCGGGCTGAGCGGCTTCGGCCACTTCTTCGGCAGGCGTTTCTTCGGCGGCAACCCATTCTTCCTGGCCGGGGCCGGCTTCAATGACGCTTTCCCCGTCGGCAGAAAGTGCTTCAATGCCGGCCGCGGCCTGCTCTTCCTCAGGTCTTTCAGCCGCTGCGGCTTCCTGGGACCCGTGCGCCAGGCGCGAGGCTTCGGCAAGCAGGCCGCCGGCATCGACCAGTGCCGCGGAGTTTTCGCGCAGATCGGCGACCCAGCCTTCAAACAGATCGTGCGCACGGCGCACGACGGCGATCAGCGGCGCAGTGGCGGGCTTCTCGGCCGCAAGCCAGCCGTTCATCAACTGTTCCATGCCCCAGGCGACTTCGCCGAAATCGGTCAGGCCGACCATGCGCCCGCTTCCCTTCAGGGTGTGGAAGGCCCGGCGGACAACCGTGAGGTTGTCGCGGTCATCGGCATCGTCTTCGCATGCATCGGTGGACGCCGCCATGTTGTTCAGGACTTCGCCGGCTTCTTCCAGGAAGATCTCCAGAAGCTCGGGATCGATTTCCGGCACGGCTGCGGAGGCGGGCGGGGGAACTGCAGCAGCAGGCTCGCCGGGCGCCTCCGCTGCCTCGGCCGCAGCTTCTGGGGCGGGCGTTGCCGCCGTTTCCTGCCCGACGCGGGCCTGCCAGTCGGCGTAGGATTCCAGGCCGAGAAGCGATTCGTCGATTCCTTCCGCTTGCGGCGCTGCAGGCGCGACCTCGGCCGCCGCTTCGGGCGCAGAGACGGGCGTTTCCAGTTCCAGGGGCTGAAGTTCGCGTCCCTCCAGTTCAAGCGCCGGCTCGCTGGCCGCTGCCGGCTCGTTTACAGCGGCTGCGATGGCAAGTTCTATCTGATCGAGTTCGGTTTCCGAGGCGGGGGCAGCCGCCTCAGATACGAAAAAACCGTCATCCTCCCTTGAGGCGGGTTCGGGCTCGGCCAGCCCGAATTCAACCATGGGATGGCGGAGAATGCGTTTGGCATCCTCGCGTCCGGCACAGTGAGCCTCGATGAACAGGCCGAGGCTCGACAGGGCGTCTGCAATGCGCGCCTTTTCCTCGTCGCCCGGGGTGCCGGAAATGACATAAGGCCGGATCGCCTCCATCGCGCCATGCAGCAGTTGATTGGCTTCCGATTGCTCCAGAATCGCCAATGCCCCCTGCACCTGGGCTGCAAGCATGTCGAGCGAGGAGAGGCCGTCGCGCGCTTCGGCATCGCGGAAGAATGCATCGAGGCTTTCCTCCATTTGCTGCAGGCTGCTGCGGACTTCCTGTCCCAGCTGGGCCAGGAGGGCGTGTTCGGCCGCCTTGAGCGAACCTTCGTCCATGAGGTCGGACGCGCTGCCTTCCGCATGTCCGGCGCGCGCTGCAGCCAGGCGCCGCGTCTGGTTTTGCGCGCGCGACTGGAAATCGGGATCGAGAATGTCTTCGCTGTCCACGGCGTTTTGCAGGAACAGCAGGGTCGTGGCGATTTCGAGCTGGGCGGCGGCAAGCGCATCGCCGGAAAGCCCGTCCATGGCTTCGGTGGTTTCTGTGGTGGCGGCAATCAGCCCGCCCAGGGCGGGGACGCCGAGTGCACCGGCCTGGGTGGACATGCGCGCCACTGCGGTCTGAAACGCGGGAAGCGATTCCTGCTTGCCTTCCGAAAAGCTGTGCCAGTGATTGCGGGACTCGGTGAGCGTTTCCTTGAGCAGCTTCAGCACCGGGCGCACGCGCGCCATTTGTTCCGCATCCATCTGCCGCTTGGGCAGGTATTTTTCCAGGCCGAAGGCGGAACGCACTGCCTCGGAATCGGCGCCCATGGACTTGCTCTTGGCGATGAAGAACAGGGCGTCGCGCATCAGGTGCTCGGCTACCTGGGGCGAGCCTTCGATGAGCTGGCGCATCTGCAGGTCGATGCGCGCGAGCAGCTGCTTGACGTGGAAATCGGGCTCGACGCCCTTGTTCAGCAATGCGTCCACGAAGCCCTTGCAGGCCCACCAGAATGCCCTTGCGGCCTGGGAGGAAACGCAGGACTCGACCTCGGCAAGGGATTTCGCCATGGCGGCCAGGCCCGCTTCGGCCTTGTTGCCGCGCAGGAAGGCCAGCAGGCCGCGCTGGAATTGGGCGCGCGCGGCCTTGACGCGCTGCGGCAGTTCATCCTCGGAAACGCCCGCCTCTGCTTGCGCCCCCACCTGAACCTTGAGGTTGGGATAGAACAGTTCGCCTTCGAATATCTTTTCCGCGCCCGTCAGTTCGCGCAGCCGGCGGTAGGTCGGGAACAGCGCGAGTTCTCCCTCGCCGCGGCCTTCGGCCATGCGCACCACCCATTTGTGCAGGGCTTCCAGCGCATCCAGCACGGCCTTGGTGTTGATCTCGTCGGCGGCGATGTCCTTGTTGTCCATCGCCGTGAGTGCATCCTCAACCGAGGCGATGACCTTGGCGGCGCCCTCGAGGCCGACCATGCGCAGCGCGCCGGTCGCTCCGTGGACTTCGTCGCGCGCGAGGCGCAGCGCATTTTCCAGGCTCTGGTCGGTGCCGTAGGCGCGCACCCTTTCGGACGCGCTCTTGAGGGCGGTCTCGATATCGCCGCGTACCCAGTTCAGTGGTCCGGTATCAAAATCCAGCGTGGCGCTCATGGGGCGGTCCCTTGAAAATCAACAGTCATCAGGCAAGTTTGAAGCCGGACACGGAATCCTTCAGCGTTTCGGCCAGTTTGGTCAGGCCGCCGATCGACTGGGCGGTCTGGCGGGTGCCCTCGCTGGTCTGCATGGAAATGTTGCGAATGTCCTGCATGGTTTCCGCCACCTTGGCGGTCGCCGCCGCCTGGCTCTGGGTCGCCGCCGAGATGCCGGCAATCAGGGTCGCCAGCTTCTTCGACACCTCGCCGATCTCGGACAGGGTCTGGCCGGCGGCGTCGGACAGCTTGGCGCCTTCCACCACGCCCTGGGTGGAGATTTCCATGGCGGCCACGGTGTCCTGGGTGTCGGACTGAATGGTCTTCACGATCGCGGCGATCTGCTTGGTCGCGTCGGCGGAGCGTTCCGCCAGGCGCTGCACCTCTTCCGCAACCACCGAGAAGCCGCGGCCCGCTTCGCCGGCGGAGGCCGCCTGGATGGCGGCGTTCAGGGCCAGCACGTTGGTCTGTTCGGTAATGTCCGAAATCAGTTCCACGATTTCGCCGATCTCCTGCGAGGATTCGCCCAGGCGCTTGATTCGCTTGGAGGTTTCCTGGATCTGTTCGCGCAGCGCGTTCATGCCGGTGATGGTGTTCTGCACCGCCTGCTGGCCCTTTTCGGCAGCGGCCAGGGACTGTTCGGCCACGTGGGCGGATTCGGCGGCGTTGTTGGACACCTGCTGCACCGACTGGGAGATGTTCACGACCGCCTGCGAGGTTTCCTCGATTTCGTCGGCCTGGCGCTTGGATGCGGCGGTCAGCTGCTCGGAAATCTGGTTGGCGTCGCGCACGGCGCTGTTGAGCTGCGCCGTCGCGTTGTTGATGCCGCGCACCAGGGTACGCAGTTCTTCAACCGTGAAGTTGATCGAGTCGGCGATGGCGCCGGTGATGTCTTCCGTCACGCTCGCGGTCACCGCCAGGTTGCCGTCGGCCAGCTCGCCCAGTTCGTCCATCAGGCGCAGAATCGCTTCCTGGTTGCGGGTGTTTTCCTCTTCGGTCTTGCGGGCGCGGGACTTGGTTTCGTTGATGTTGACCAGTCCCAGCAGGATCAGGGAGCCGATGGTCAGCACCGCAAACACCGCAGCGAGCGCATACGAGATCGAACCGGCGGTACCGTATTTGGTACTCAGTTCGGTCGCGGTCTTCAGCATCTGGTCGCTGTTGTTGAACAGGTCGCGGGCTGCAGACTTGGATTTCAGCAGCTCGGGGGTGTTGGCCAGCACGATGCCGACGGATTCCACCAGGTCGCCGGTGGAGTCGCCCACCTCGGTCAGCAAATCGCTGGCGTAATCGCCCATGTTGGCTTCTTCAAGCAGGCCGACGATGTCGCGGAAACTGGTGATGTCCTTTTCCAGTTGCAGGAAAATGGAGGGGTTGGGCGTATCGGCCGCCTGCAGAGCATTGGCGTTCTTGGCGATGCGCTGGGTCAGCGTCACCAACTGGTTGGCGTTCGAGATCAGGCGGTTGCTGGCGTTGCCTTCCAGCAGCGAAATCGCCATCTGCTCGGTCAGTTCCTGCATGTCGTTCGACAGGGAACTGATCTTTTGGATGTTCTGGTTCAGGCTGATCAGGACCTTCTGGTTCTTGGAGATCAGCGCGGCCTGGGGTTCGAGTTTTTTCCAGATGCCGTCGATTTGCGTCAGTACGGCCTGCGCATCCGCGGGCGAGGCCGGCGCCTCGTCGCTGCCGTTCTGCAGCCCCTTGAGCGTGACGGTGAAGTCTTTCGTTTCCTCCGCCAGGTCCGCGAACGCCTTTTCGTTACCCTGCACGGCCTGTTGCGCCAGGCTGGGGAGGCGCTGTGTAAGCATGCCGATGTAGCCTGCGCGGTCGAGGTAATGGCCCTGGTTGCCCGATTTCACGGCGCCGTAGATGGTGAAACCCGCAGCCAGCAGGAGCGAGACGAGCAGGGTGCCGCTGACGTAGAGGTACTGCTTTTCCACCGGCATGTGGCCGATGAGCGGAACCTTGCCTGCGGGGCGGTCCGCAAGCCTGCGCAGGTTCTGCATGATCATCGTGGTCTGGTCTTTCGCCGACATGCCCTTGACCGAGCTGGACATGCGGCCGGCGAGGCCCTTGAGTTTGGTGATGGGATTAGCCTTGGACATGGTGTTCTCCACAAGAACTGATTATTGTGCTTCTACGGACAGGAAAGCGGGATCGGCGAGCAGCCGCGCAAGATCGATTTCAACCCAGTCGGTGCTGCCCGGTTCGCGGTAACAATTCGCGCCACAGGGCCATTTGGACTGCCCGTCGAGTCGCTCGAACTGGCTGATTTGCCGCAGGCCGAGCGAGCGTTGAATAATGAGCCCGGCGTTGACGCTGTGTTTGCGGTGCACCAGAAGCAGGCGACAGTCGGCGGATTCCTGGGTGGGCGTGCCTTCCAGAAAGTCGCTCAGGTCGGTCACCGCATAAAGATTGCCGCGGATATTGGTCATGCCGCGGAACCAGCGTGTCGTCCCGGGGGTGACCACGATTTCGGGCAAGGGCATCACCTCGTCGATTTCCTCCAGGGAAACCAGCCAGTTGGCGCCGGCCGCCTGGAAGCCCAGGCGCGAAGCCTGGGCCGGCGCCTGGGCCGCCGCCTGCATGCGCTGGGAAAGGTCGGTCTGGAATTGACGCAGGTTGAATTTGCGTGCCATGTCTTCTTGGCCGGATTAACCCAGGGCGCGGATCTGCTTGAGCAGGTCGTCGGGATTGATCGGTTTGACCATGTAGGCCTTGGCGCCCTGGCGCAGGCCCCAGACCTTGTCGGTTTCCTGGTCCTTGGTGGTGCAGATGATGACCGGGATGTTCTTGGTTTCGTCATCCTTGGACAGCGCGCGCGTGGCCTGGTAGCCGTTCATGCCGGGCATGATGACGTCCATGATGATGAGGTCGGGCTGCGTCTGCTTGGCCTGGGCGATGCCTTCCTCGCCGCTTTCGGCCATGCTGACCAGATAGCCGTTCTTGACCAGCAGGTCGGAAATGAAAAAACGTTCCGTCGGGGAATCGTCAACTACGAGAATGCGGCTGATTGCCATGTCTAGCTCCGTCGAAAAAAGGTTAGGCCGCCTTGGTCAGCGTATGGTCGCGTACCGCCTTGAGCAGCGTGTCTTTGGTGAAAGGTTTGGTCAGGTATTCGTCCGAACCCACCATGCGGCCGCGCGCGCGGTCGAACAGCCCGTCCTTGGACGAGAGCATGATGACCGGGGTGGCGCGGTAGCGGGCATTGCGCTTGATCAGCGAGCAGGTCTGGTAACCGTCAAGGCGAGGCATCATGATGTCGACGAAGACCACATCGGGTTGATGGTCGGTGATCTTGGCCAGCGCCTCGAAGCCGTCCTGGGCCAGAATGACCTCGCAACCTGCCTGGTTCAGGAAAATTTCGGCGCTGCGACGAATGGTATTGCTGTCGTCAATCACCATCACCTTGACGCCTTGCAAGGAGGCAGGGGTTTCCATTTTGTGTGCTCTGCAGTCAAATATTGCGGAATGTGTCGACTACTAACGACTACACGCCGGCAAAACTTTACGCCGGCGCGTGGCCGCAATCAGGGCGCGGCGGCCCCTTCCGCCTTGGCGCCGGCAACCTGCGACATGGTGTCCAGAATCTCGCTGGGGATGTGGGAGATGCGCATGAAGGTGCCCATGCCGGTGTCGGGGAAGCTGACGGCCAGGCGGAAACGGGCGTGCAGCGCATGGATTTCCTTGCCCATCACGAAAATCTCGTAGGGCACGGCGGCCACGGTCTCGGGCTGCTCGATCGCCTTCATCCAGGCGGCGTCGCCGGTCTTGGGGTCGTTGAAGGCCACGCCGAATACGGCCAACTGCTTGCCTGGCATCACCACTTCATAGACTTTCGAGGTGTCGGCGACCCTCTTGTTGAGGTTGTCGCGGACGACCTTGAGCGCGGCGTCGAAGCTGTCGGCTTCGGCGAGCTTGTTCTTGGAGGAGTCGAGGCGTTCCATGCCAATCATGTAGCGGTAGTTGCTCAGCGAACGCGCGGTTTCGCTGCCGCCGAAGCCCTCGCCGGCGCCCAGCGCCTTGCCCAGGCGCTCCTGGATGTTCGCGGCGGTTTCTTCCACCGAGGGAAAGTCACTGCGGAAAAACGCGCGGTACCAGTAGTCCGGGTTCATGTAGGACACCGTGCCGTCGGCCTTGACGCCGACCCGGATGCCGGCGCCGACGATGGTCTGCCCGCCCTTGTCGGCGATGTGCTTGAGCATTTCGCTGTCGGTCACCACCACGACGCCGAAGCCGGGATTGCCCTTGATGAAATACTTGCCGACGACCTTGAAACCATTGGCTTCCAGTCGCTTCTCCGCCGCACTGGCAACGGCTTGGACATTGCCGCCGCCATCGAGCTTGTTGCCGTAGATGTAGGGGGTGATAGCGTAGGCCGCACAGGACATCAGCAGCCCGAACAGGGATAGCAAGACGCGATGAAACATGACCAGGTTCTCCGAAATTATGGTTGTTTGTTTTTGGGCGGCTGCAAGGGCAGGAAGGCCTGCCGCCCAGTTTACGCTAACGGCATTCGGGCATGATTCTTTAGCGGCGAGCCAGGGGGTGTTGCGGGCTTATTTGAGCTCGGCCAGCAGGCGCTGCATCATGTTTTCGGCCTGGCCGACATAGCCGCCGCCGAAAAGATTGGCGTGATTCAGGATATGGTAGAGGTTGTACAGGGTTTTGCGCGCGGCGTAGCCCGGATCCAGGGGCCAGGCTTCCCGATAGGCGGCATAAAAACCGGCTCCAAAACCGCCAAACAGCTCGGTCATGGCGAGGTCGGCTTCGCGATCGCCGTAATAAACAGCCGGATCGAAGACGACCGGCTCCCCGGCGGGGCTGAAGGCAGCATTGCCCCCCCACAAATCGCCGTGCAGCAGCGAGGACAGCGGGCGATAGCCCGGAAAAAAACCTTCCAGCCGCGCCAGCAGTTCATCGCCGAGACGCTGTATTCTCATGCCGAGACCGTTTTGGGCGGCCAGCCGGAGCTGGTAGCCGAACCTGTGCTCGCGCAGGAAAGCCTGCCAGTCGCCTGCCTGGGTGTTGATCTGTGGGGTGCTGCCTATGGTGTTGTCACGGCTCCAACCGAAGGCGGCCGCAGTTTTGCGGTGTTGCAGAGCCAGCCGCCGCCCCATTTCTGCCATGTCGCCGCTGCCGCCCAGCTGCAGATGTTCCAGTACCAGAAAGGCTTCGCCGTCGGCGGAGCCGACAGCGATGGGATGCGGCACGCGCAATGCGCGGGCCGACTCCAGTTCCGCCAGCCCCCGGGCCTCGGCCTCGAACATGCCGGCGTGCTCGGTACTGTTGATTTTGACGAAATACCGCCGGCCGACGCCCTCGATGACATAGGCCTGGTTGATGCAGCCTCCGCCGACGGCCCGGCTGGAAGCGATATGAAAGTCCGCCTCGGTTGCAGCGCTGATCGCGGCTTCAACTGCAGCGGGCGCCTTCATGCGGAGCTAGCTGTATTTGTGGTCGGCGGGCACGCGCGAGGCGCCGGCAGCTTCCATGCGGGCCAGGTAATCCGCCCACTTCGCCGCGTGGTTGGCGCCGAGATCGTAGAGGTAATCCCAGGAATAAATCCCGGAGTTGTGCTTGTCCGAGAATTCCAGCACCACGGCGTACTGGCCGACGGGTTCGATGCGCTCGATATCGACGAACTGCTTGCCGACCTGCAGCACCTCCTGGCCCGGGCCGTGACCGCGCACTTCCGCGGAGGGCGAATAAACGCGCAGGTACTCGAACGGCAGTTCGAAGCGGGCGCCGTCGCTGAAAGCGATTTCCAGCTTCTTCGACGCCTTGTGCAGCTTGATCTCGGTGGGGATGGGGGTGTCGGGGGAAAGTCCGGACATGCTAATTCCTGAGTAAATTACTAAAGAATTAATTGCACCACAAAGCCAAAAGGATGGGAAGGTGGCTCACTGAGAAAATTCATGGCGCGCCCGGCGCGATTCGAACGCACGACCCCTGCCTTCGGAGGGCAGTACTCTATCCAGCTGAGCTACGGGCGCGGGAGGCCGAAGCTTATCTTTTTTGCCATCCCCCGTCCAGCCAAGCTTTTCCGGCGGGCGTGGTTTACATATAATTCAGGCTTTTGTGATATTTCAAGGACAGAACATGGCTGACCCCCACGCCAAAATGACCAAGGCAACGCCCCAGGAAGTGATGGTTTCCGTTGTGCTTGGGCTGGCTGCTCCCCTGATCGCCATCGTGTTGATTCTTTTCCTGGTCGACAGTATCCAGAGCGAGCAAATTGATGTGGACAGCCCCGAGATCGCGGAAAAGACCGTCCTCAGGAACATTGCTCCCGTGGCCAGGCTGGACGCACGCGATGCCAACGCGCCGCGCGTGGAACGTACCGGCGAAGAGGTCTACAAAGCCGTGTGCTTCTCTTGCCATGATGCGGGCGCCTTGGGCGCGCCCAAGATGAACAGCAAAGGTGACTGGGGTTCGCGCATCGCCCAGGGCTACAACAAGCTGATCGATCACGCCCTCAACGGCATCCGCCAGATGCCCCCGCGCGGCGGCGACCCGGATATTTCCGACATCGAGATTGCCCGCACCGTCGCCTACATGGCCAATTCCGCAGGCGCCGGCTTCAAGGCGCCCGAGCCGCCGGCCCCGCCGGCCGCCCCTGCCAAGGGTGCGGAGCCAGCCGCAGCCGCCCCGGCCGCACCTGCCGCAGCGCCGGCCAAGTAAAGCCGCCAGCCAGGCAAAAAGGCCGCAGCATGCTGCGGCCTTTTTTATTTGGATCGGCGTTGAACGGCCTCAGCCTGAAGCCAGCATGGCCTTCAACGCCGCCAGCCGGTCGCTGCCGCTCTGGCGCGATTCTTCCGTGTCCGCTTTGCCCGGCAGGCGGATGTCTGAGCCCATTTCTTCGATGAAGCGGCTGGGTTCGCAGCCCTGCCACTCGCCGGCGCGCTTGCGCCGCTCGCAATAGGTCACCGTCAGCGACTTGCGCGCGCGCGTGATGCCGACGTACATCAGGCGCCGCTCTTCCTCGAGGCGGCCTTCCTCGGCGGCCTCGCGGTGCGGCAGGATGCCTTCCTCCACGCCGACCAGGAACACATGGTCGTATTCCAGGCCCTTGGCTGCGTGCAGGGTGGAAAGCTTGACCACGTCCGCCTCCTCGTCCTCGCGCTCGTCGAGCAGGGTGATGAGCGCCACCATCTGGGTCAGCTCCAGCAGGTTCTTGCCGTCTTCCTCGCCGCGCGTCTTCAGCCAGCGCAGGAAGTCCTGCGCGTTGTTCCAGCGGGTTTCGGCGGCGCGCGGTTCTTCGCTGTCGTAGAGCCAGGCCTCGTAGCCGATGGCCTGCATCAGATCATCGAGCACCTGCTCGGCGGGTTCCTTCTCGGCGCGGAAGGAAATGCGGTTGATGAAGTCGCAGAACTCGCGCAACGGCTCCAGTTGGCGCGCGTTCAGTCTCGCCTCCGCGGCACTGGTGAACACCGCCTCGAACAGGCTGACATGCAGGTCGGCCGCCACCGCGCCCAGCGCCTCCAGCGTGGCGGCACCGATGCCGCGCCGGGGCGTGGTCACTGCGCGGATGAAGGCGGGATCGTCGTCGGCATTGGCGACTAGGCGCAGGTAGGAAGTGATGTCCTTGATCTCGGCCTTGTCGAAAAAGGACTGGCCGCCGGACAGCTTGTAGGAGATTTTCTCGTTGCGCAGCGCCTGCTCGAACACGCGCGCCTGGTGGTTGCCGCGGTAGAGGATGGCGTAGTCGCGAAAGCGAGCGCGGTGCTGCATCTTGTGCGCCAGCAGGCGCATCACCACGGCTTCGGCTTCCTGCGCGTCATCCCTGGCGACGATGACCTGGATGGGGTCGCCCACGCCCAGATCGCTCCACAATTTCTTTTCGAACAGCTTGGGGTTGTTGGAAATCAGGCTGTTGGCGGCCTTGAGGATGCGCACGGTGGAGCGGTAGTTCTGCTCCAGCTTCACCACGTGCAGCTGCGGGTAGTCGTCCTTCAGCGCGGCGAGATTGTCGGCCGAGGCGCCGCGCCAGCCGTAGATCGCCTGGTCGTCGTCGCCCACCGCGGTGAAGCTCGCGCGCGGGCCGGTCAAAAGTTTCAGGAGCTGGTACTGCGCCGCGTTGGTATCCTGGTATTCGTCCACCAGCACGTGGCGCAGGCGGTTCTGCCACTT
>DCVO01000048.1 GCA_002327405.1 Thiobacillus sp. UBA2186
GGCGACCAACATCCCGCCGCACAACCTCAACGAAGTCGGCAAGGCCTGCCTGGCCCTGCTGGACAACCCGGAAACCTCGGTCGACGAGCTGATCGGGCTGGTGCCGGCACCGGATTTCCCCACCGCCGGCATCATCTACGGCCTCTCAGGGGTGCGCGAAGGCTACCGCACCGGCCGCGGCCGCGTGGTGATGCGCGCCAAATGCCATTTCGAGGACATCGGCAAGGGCGAGCGCCAGGCCATCATCATCGACGAACTGCCCTATCAGGTGAACAAGGCCAACCTGCTGGTGAAAATCGGCGAGCTGGTGCGCGACAAGCGGATAGAAGGCATTTCAGATTTGCGCGACGAGTCCGATAAATCGGGTATGCGCGTGGTCATCGAACTCAAGCGGGGCGAAAATGCCGACGTGATCCTGAACAATCTGTACAAGGACACGCAGATGCAGGACACCTTCGGCATGAACATGGTGGCGCTGGTCGACGGCCAGCCGCGCCTGTTGAACCTGAAGGAAATGATCGACGCCTTCCTGCGCCACCGCCGCGAGGTGGTGACGCGGCGCACGGTGTTCGAGCTGCGCAAGGCGCGCGAGCGCGGCCACATCCTGGAAGGCCTGGCGGTGGCGCTGTCCAACGTCGACGAGATCATCCGGATCATCAAGTCTTCCGAAACGCCGCCCATCGCCAAGGAAAAACTCATGGGCCGCGCCTGGCGCTCGGCGCTGGTGGAGGAAATGCTGGCGCGCGTCGAGCCCGACTTCTCGCGTCCCGCCGGTCTTGCTCCGCAATACGGCCTGCACAAGGACGGCTACCACCTGTCCGATGTCCAGGCCCAGCGCATCCTGGAAATGCAGCTGCAGCGACTGACCAACCTGGAGCAGGACAAGATCGTCGGCGAGTACAGGGAAGTCATGGAACGCATCGCCGACCTGCTGGACATCCTCGCCAATCCCGCGCGGGTGACGCAAATCATCCGCGACGAAATCGGCCAGGTCATGGAGCAGTTCGGCGACAAGCGCCGTTCCGAGATCGTCACCGACACCCAAGACCTGTCGATGGAAGACCTGATCGCGCCGGAAGACATGGTGGTGACGCTGTCCCATTCCGGCTATATCAAGACCCAGCCGCTGGACGATTACCGTGCGCAGAAGCGCGGCGGGCGCGGCAAGCAGGCGGCCGGCACCAAGGAAGACGATTTCATCGAGAAGCTGTTTGTGGCCAACACCCACGACTACATCCTGTGCTTCTCCAACCGCGGGCGCATGTACTGGCTCAAGGTCTACAACGTGCCGCAGGGCGGCCGTGCCAGCCGCGGCAAGCCCATCGTCAACCTGTTGCCGCTGGTGGAAGGCGAGAAGATCAACACCCTGCTGCCGGTGAAGACCTTCGACGACGACCATTACGTGTTCATGGCCACCTCCAATGGCATCGTGAAGAAGACGCCGCTCACCGAGTTTTCGCGTCCGCGCACGGCCGGCATCATCGCCGTCGGCCTCGATGAAGGCGACTTCCTGATCGGGGCCGCCATCACCGACGGCAAGCACGACGTCATGCTGTTCTCCGACGGCGGCAAGGCGGTGCGCTTCGACGAAAACGACGTGCGTCCCATGGGGCGCAACGCGCGCGGCGTGATCGGCATGCGCCTCGGAGAAGGCAAGAGGGTCATTTCCCTGCTGGTGGCGGAGAACGAAACCGATTCCGTGCTGACCGCAACCGAAAACGGCTACGGCAAGCGCACGCTGATCACCGAATACACCCGCCACGCGCGCGGCACCCAGGGCATGATCGCCATCCAGACCACCGCCCGCAACGGCAGGGTGGTGGCTGCTACCCTGGTCACCGAGGATGACGAGATCATGCTGATCACCGACGGCGGCGTGCTGATCCGCACCCGCGTCAAGGAAATCCGCGAAATGGGCCGCGCCACCCAGGGCGTCACGCTCATCAACCTGGACGAAGGCCAGAAGCTGATCGGCATCGAGTCGATCCAGGAAGGCGAGGACGGCGAATAATGCTGGGCTGGCTGCGCGATTATCTCCGCAAGCCAGAGGGCCGCGCCGGCCAGCACCCGCACTACCTGGAAATCATGGTTGCGCGTACCGGCCAGCCGGCGCACACCTTCCGCATCAATCTCGACACCCTGAAAAAGTCCGGCCGGGCGCTGGGCATGCTGTTCCTGGCCTGGTTCGGCGGCACCTTCTACGTCGCGTATTCCCATATCTCGAACATGGAAGCGATCGCCAGCGCCAGCCAGCAGGCCGAGAAAATCGCCCAACTCGAATCCAGCAACCAGAGGCTTGCCGAAGAAAAGCAGAGCATGGGGCAATACGTGTTCAATCTGCGCGCGCGCGTCGAGGAACTGGCGGTGCGCGTGCACGGCATGGTGAACCGGACACAAACCGAATTCCCGGTCGAGGCCAACAGGCCGCAGGGCGGCGTGGCAATCCCGCTCAGTTCTGCCAATGCGGCCGAGATGATGCGCAAGGAATTCTCGCTGTTCGACGAAAATATCGACAACCTGCTGCCGGAGTTGGAAACCACGCTGGCGCGCGAGTTCTCGCGACCGGTGGGCAGCCCGATCGCCGGCGACATCGACATCAGCTCGCGCTACGGCGTGCGCAACAATCCTTTCGGCAGCGGCCACGAGTTCCATAACGGCATCGACTTCATTGTCGACCGCGGCACGCCGGTGCTGGCGACCGGCCCCGGCCGCATCGAGGCGGCCGGCTACGACGGCCCCAACGGCAACCGCGTCGCGATCAATCACGGCTTCGGCTATCGCAGCGTGTATGCCCATCTTTCCAAGGTGAGCGTCAAGCCGGGCGAGACGGTCGAGCGCGGCCAGGCGGTCGGCCTTTCAGGCAACACCGGCCGATCGAGCGGGCCGCACCTGCATTACACCCTGTATTACCGCGGGCAGACGATCAACCCGGCCCGCTATGTGAAGGCGAATTAAACAAGGGAGGCAAACATGGTATTCAAGGCCAAAGCGGTCAAGGAGGAGAAGAAGGTCGATGCCCAGAACATGGCGATGACCTTCATCAGCAAGGGCAGCGAAGTCAAGGGCGACATTCACGCTGCCGGCAATTTGCGCGTGGACGGCATCGTGCGCGGCAACGTGCGCGCCGGGGGCGATGTCGAGGTATCGCTGGGCGGCGTCATCGAAGGGAAAGACGTTCGCGCGCGCAACATCATCATTCACGGCCTGGTCAAGGCCACGCTGACTGCCGATGAGCAGTTGCGCATCCACAGCCAGGGCGAGGTGCAGGGCGATGTCACCGCGCAGGCCCTGGATATCGAATCCGGCGCGCGTTTTGTCGGCCACAGCAACACCGGCAAACCGAGCGCGGACATACTTGCCATCGAAAACAACACTCTGATGAAGGAAAAATGAGCACCATCTACAATTTCAGCGCTGGCCCCGCGGTATTGCCCAAGGCCGTTTTGCAACAGGTCCAGACCGAACTGGTGGATTGGCACGGCTGCGGCATGTCGGTGATGGAAATGTCGCACCGCGGCAAGGAGTTCATGGGCATAGCTGCCGAGGCCGAGGCCGACCTGCGTGCGCTGATGAACATTCCCGCCAACTACAAAGTGCTGTTCCTGCAGGGCGGCGCCTCCGCGCAGTTCGCCATGGTGCCGATGAACCTCTTGCGCGGAAAGGCTTCCGCCGACTACCTCAACACCGGCGAGTGGTCGAAGAAGGCGATCAAGGAAGCGAAGAAATTCGGCAGCGTGAATGTGGTCGCCAGCAGCGAGGACAGGAATTTTTCCTACGCGCCGGAGCAGAGTGCGTGGAAGCTCGATCCCGACGCCGCCTATATGCATTACACGCCGAACGAGACCATCGGCGGCGTGGA
>DCVO01000106.1 GCA_002327405.1 Thiobacillus sp. UBA2186
AAAGCCGCGCAGCCGCAAAAACCCACGGCGCATGGCCGAAGCGTGAAACGGACTGAAAGCGTGAAATATCGTGTCTGACCCTATTTTCGCTATCTTCGTCCTGCCGCCCTCGCGCGAGGCCCTGGAACAGCGCCTGCGCGGCCGCGGCCAGGACAGCGACGAAATCATCGCCCGCCGCATGCGCGACGCCGTGAGTGAAACCAGCCACTGCTTCGAGTTCGACTACCTGGTGATCAACGACGACTTCGACACGGCCCTGGGCGAGCTGGCCGCCATTATCCGGGCCAACCGCCTGCGCGAGCCGCGCCAGGCCGCCGCCCACGACGCCCTGATCAAGGCGCTACTTGCTTGACCAGGAAAAAGCCGGCCGGGTCCGCAAATGAACGCGAATGGACGCAAATTGGAACTTGCAGGCCAAGACCGGTAAGCGGCCCTCCCCAATAGAGCCACCATGGCTGATAACCCATCGGACGCGGAAAAACGGTGGGTTCGGGACTATTCGGGACTATTCGCGTTTATTTGCGGACTGACGTTTTTAAGATAGAATTCATCCCCTTTTCGTCCGTCCCCACCGGGGCGGGCCCGGATTATCGGAGAGTAGCAACATGGCCCGTGTCACCGTCGAAGACTGCCTGGACAACGTCGACAACCGCTTCCAGCTGGTGCTGGTCGCCACCAAGCGCGCGCGTCAGCTGGAGAAGGGCAAGGATTCCTACCTGCCCTGGGAGCAGGACAAGCCCACCGTGCTCGCCCTGCGCGAAATCGCCGCCGGCCTGGTGGGCCGCGAGGTACTGGACGCCGTGGAGCAGGAGCCCGAGGAAGAGTTCGAAGAAGAGGTCGCCGCCCCGGTGGTTATCTCCATGGACAACGACTGATGACATTGTAAGCGGGAGGGCGCACAGTGTTTCTGATCAGCGACCTGTGCGCCCTCCTCGAAGGCTATCTTGAGCCGGACCAGGTCAGCGAGATCTATCGCGCCTACCTGTTCGGCGCCGAGGCGCACGAAGGTCAGAAGCGTCTCTCCGGCGAACCCTACATCTACCATCCCCTCGCCGTGGCCCGCATCCTCGCCGAGATGCGCATGGATGCCCCCAGCATCGTCGCCGCCATCCTGCACGACGTCATCGAAGACACCCCCACCGCCAAGGAACAGATCGCCGAACGCTTCGGCGCCGAAGTGGCCGAACTGGTGGACGGCGTCTCCAAGCTCACCCACATCCAGTTCGAAAGCAAGGCCGAGGCGCAGGCGGAGAACTTCCGCAAGATGATGCTGGCCATGGCGCGCGACCTGCGCGTCATCATCATCAAGCTGGCCGACCGCCTGCACAACATGCGCACGCTGGAAGGCCTGCGCCCCGACAAGCGCCGCCGCATCGCGCGCGAGACCCTCGACATCTACACCCCCATCGCCTCGCGCCTCGGCATGAACAGCCTGCGCCTGGAACTGGAAGATCTCGGCTTCGCCGCCTACCATCCGCTGCGCGCCCGCGTGCTGGCCGAGGCGGTGAAGAAGGCGCGCGGCAACCGCCGCGAGATCATCACCCGAATCGAGATCGCCCTGCAGGAGCGCCTGCGTCAGGAAGGACTGCAAGGACGCGTCATCGGCCGCGAGAAACATCTGCTGTCGCTGTACAAGAAGATGCGCAGCAAACACATCCCCTTCAACGAGGTAATGGACGTGTACGCCTTCCGCGTCATCGTCGACAAGGCGGACACCTGCTACCGCGTGCTCGGCGCCGTGCACAACCTGTACAAGCCGGTGCCCGGCAAATTCAAGGACTACATCGCCATCCCCAAGGCCAACGGCTACCAGTCGCTGCACACCGCCCTGTTCGGCCCCTACGGCGTGCCCATCGAGGTGCAGATCCGCACCGAGGAGATGGACAAGGTGGCCGAGGCCGGCATCGCCGCCCACTGGCTGTACAAGACCGGCGAAGGCGGCGGCGTCAGCGCCCAGGCGCGCGCGCGCGAATGGCTGCGCAACCTGCTGGAGATGCAGCAGGGCGCCGGCAACTCGCTGGAGTTCCTGGAAAACGTCAAGGTCGACCTGTTCCCCGACGAGGTCTACGTGTTCACGCCCAAAGGCGAGATCATGGAACTGCCGCGCGGCGCCACCGCCGTGGACTTCGCCTACGACGTGCACACCGACGTGGGCAACTCCTGCGTGGCGGTGAAGATCGACCGCCGCCTGATGCCGCTGGCCACGCGCCTGGGCAACGGCCAGACCGTCGAGGTGATCACCGCGCCGAGCGCGCGCCCCAACCCCACCTGGCTCAACTTCGTGGTCACCGCCAAGGCGCGCGCCAACATCCGCAACTACCTCAAGAACCTGCAACGCGACGAGGCCATCGGCCTCGGCCGCCGCCTGCTGGAACAGGCCCTCACCGACCTGGAGGAAACACTGCTGATGATTCCGCAGGAGCGCATCGAGGCAGCGCTGAAGGAAATGAACCTGACCGCCATCGACGACCTGCTGGAACAGCTTGGCCTGGGCAACCGCATGGCGCCGCTGGTGGCGCGCCTGCTGGTGCCGCAGGAGGCGCAAACCCCGGAACAGGAAGCGGCCAACCGCCCGCTCTACATCAAAGGCACCGAAGGCGCCGTGGTGTCCTTCGCCAAATGCTGCCGCCCGATCCCCGGCGACGCCATCATGGGCTTTCTCTCCACCGGCCGCGGCATCATCATCCACACCCAGCACTGCAAGAACATCGCCGACTACCGCAAGCAACCGGAAAAATGGATCACCGTGCAGTGGGCCGACCTGCTCGACGCCACCTTCCCGGTGGACCTGCGCGTGGAAGTCACCAACCAGCGCGGCGTGCTCGCCACCGTGGCGGCGGTCATCGCCGACGCCGACGCCAACATCGACAACGTCAGCCTGGAAGAACGCGACGGCATCCACTCCGCCATCAACCTCACCGTCGCCGTGCGCGACCGCCGTCACCTCGCCCGCATCATGCGCAGCATCCGGGCGCTGGACAAAGTCGTGAAGATCGGCCGCGGCCGCGGCTGATCCCCAGAAAGTCATGTTGCGGGTTCAGTAGGGTCAGGGAACGTGTTGGTGTGCCGCGCCGGCCCCGGACACACCAGGAAACATGGTGCGCTGTCCCCGGCGTCGGCACGAACAACGAGTTATGAATAACCGAATAGCCGGGGACAGACCACGGTTTCCCGGCCCAGGTAGGCTTTGATAACCTCGGCATACCCAAAGATCGGGGTCTTGAATCGTGAATTCAAAATTCAAGACCCGATCTTCTGATGATTGCAGGCCATTATTGGAACTCCCTGTATCTCGTCTCAAGATTAACCCCCCAGCCCCGGGGGGCCCCACCAAATCAATGACTCCGACCCCATTGATACGCAGGTCCGCTTGAGCGCCGGGTTGGGCGCGGGTTGAATAAAACGCACGAAACGCCGCACCGCGAAAAAGTCGGCGCTGGTGAGACGGCGGCAGGACGAAACGCAGCGGCCTGAGCGATAGGCGACGGCGCGCAAAAGCCGCGCAGCCGCAAAAACCCACGGCGCATGGCCGAAGCGTGAAACGGACTGAAAGCGTGAAATATCGTGTCTGACCCTATTTTCGCTCCTTCTTCACCGCCTTCAACGAGGCTGATGATGTGACCGCCGTTATGCACGATCTGAAAAGGATTGGTGGCCAGCTTGCGATCAGCATCCTCGATTGAGAAATGCTCAGTGATCCACTGTTCGTTGAGGCGAACAAAGTCTTTGCAGTGGCGCTCGTTGTCAAACTCGATGGGCATAAGGTCAAAGCCTTCTAACGTAAAGGTAAGGGGCGCGCG
>DCVO01000125.1:0-2308 GCA_002327405.1 Thiobacillus sp. UBA2186
AGGCCGACGCTTCCCGACGTCGACTTCCGCTACCGCATCTTCAACGCCGACGGCGGCGAGGTCGAGCAGTGCGACAACGGCGCGCGCTGCTTCGTGCGCTTCGTGGTCGACAAGGGCCTGACGCAGAAAACCGCGATCACCGTCGAGACCCAAAGCGGGCTGATCGAGCCGCGCCTGGAGGCCGACGGCCGCGTCACGGTCAACATGGGCGCCCCGCGCTTCGAGCCGGCCGAGATTCCCTTCGATGCGCCCGCGCGCCAAACGACGTATGAACTCGATGTCGGCGGCGGCAGCACGGTCACCATCAGCGCGCTGTCCATGGGCAACCCGCACGCGGTGCAGGTGGTGGACGACGTCGACGCCGCCCCGGTCCTGGAGCAAGGGCCGCAGATCGAGCATCACCCGCGTTTCCCGCAGCGCGTGAACGCCGGCTTCATGCAAATCGTCGACCGCGGCCGCATTCGCCTGCGGGTGTTCGAGCGCGGCGCCGGCGAAACCCTGTCCTGCGGCACCGGCGCCTGCGCCGCAGCCGTGGCAGGCATTTCGCGCAATTTGCTCGACGCGCGCGTCGACGTGGAGACCCGCGGCGGCATCCTCACCATAGAATGGCAGGGCGAAGGCAGCCCGGTAATGATGACCGGACCGGCGCAAACCGTATTCGAAGGCACACTGACACTCTAAGAAAAGGCAGACATGGAGACGACAATGGACGCAGCCCAGGTGGCGGACTTTCTCGGCAAGCACCCGGATTTCTTCAACCAGTACCCGGATCTGCTCACCACGCTCAGCATCACCCATCCGCACGGCACGCACGCGATTTCCATCACCGAGCGCCAGGTGCTGTCGATGCGCGACAAGGTGCAGCTGCTCGAGAGCAAGCTCGCCGAACTCATTCGATTTGGCGAAGAGAACGACAGCATCTCGGACAAGATGCACCGCCTGACCCTCGACATCGTGTCCGCGCGCGACCTGCCCGCGCTGTTTGCCGCGCTCGACCGCCATCTTCGGGAAGGCTTCGCGGTGCCGCATCATGCCATCCGCATCTGGAACACGCCCGAGCAGGCGGTGAGCGACAGGCTCAGGAGCGAGGTCGACGCGCAGATGCATCCTTCCTGCGGCGCGCTGCGCCACGAGGAGGCCAGCGAATGGTTCGGCGAGGCCGCCGCCCACCTGAAATCCTTCGCCGCCATTCCCCTGCGCGGCGAGCACACCGTGGGCCTCCTGGTGCTGGCCTCGGAAGACCCCAAGCGCTTCTATCCGGAAATGGGCACGCTCTACCTGGATCGCCTTGGCCAGCTCGTCGGCGCAGCGCTAACGCGACTAGCCTAGTGTCTCAACCCATAAGTTTCGCTATGTTCGACGCGCCCCGCATCGCCGATTGCTTTGTCGCTCATCCTCGCCATAGCTACGGCTATGGCTGCGGTTCGCTTCGCGCACTTGGCGCGCGGATGCGCGTCTCGGCATGTACGCAAACTTATGGGTTGAGACACTAGCCATGCCCAGAGGCAAAATGAACAAGGAGGACAAGAGGACAGGAGTAAAGACCCGTTATTCTTCCTCTTGTCCTCCTGTCCTCTTTGTGAATGCCTTTAATGACTGAGCCTGTACAACGTTACCTCAGCCACCTTGCCGCCGAACGGCGGCTGTCGCCGCATACGGTGGTGAGCTACCAGCGCGACCTCGCCAGCCTGCTCGAACTGGCGCAAGACACGGACTTGCAGACGCTCGACAGCAATCAGATCCGCCATTTCATCGCCCGCCTTCACGGCCAGGGCCTCACGGCCAGGAGCCTCGCGCGCCGGCTGTCCGCCTGGCGCGGCTTTTACCGCTTCGCCTGCAAGCGTCTTGGCTTTGCGCACAACCCCTGCGGCGACCTGCGCCCGCCCAAGGCGCGTCGCGCCCTGCCCGAGGCACTGTCGCCCGACGCCTGCGCACAGTTGCTGGACCGCGCCCCCGAAGACACGCTGGAAATCCGCGACAAGGCCATGTTCGAGCTGTTCTACTCCTCCGGCCTGCGCCTGGCCGAATTGTCCGGGCTGGATATCGCCGCGCTGGACTTGTCGGCAGGCGAGGCCAGCGTCACCGGCAAGGGCAGCAAGACGCGCATCGTTCCGGTGGGCGAAAAGGCGCGCACGGCAATCGACGCCTGGCTGGGCATACGCCACGGCATGGCGAAACCGGAAGAAAAGGCCGTGTTCGTGAGCCGCAACGGCGGCCGCCTGACCCACCGGCAAGTCGCGCTGCGCCTCGACCGCTGGGCCAGAAAAGCCGGGCTGGATGTGCACGTGCACCCGCACATGCTGCGCCA
>DCVO01000125.1:2313-2526 GCA_002327405.1 Thiobacillus sp. UBA2186
TTCAGCACCTGGCCAAGGTGTACGATGCCGCGCACCCGCGTGCCAAACGCAAATAACCGAAAAAAACATGAACAGGGAGGCATGGGAGGAGGGTGAGGAAAACCCAAAGTTATATTTTTACCCCCTGAACCTCTCATGCCTCCCTGTTACAAGGTTTTGAATCATGTCTGCCCCCATCCCCGAACTGCTCCCCGTCACCCTGCTCACCGGCTT
>DCVO01000125.1:2553-2999 GCA_002327405.1 Thiobacillus sp. UBA2186
ACGACCTGCTGGAAAAAATGGAAGGGCCGATGGCGGTGCTCTCCGGCGGCTGCGTGTGCTGCACGGTGGTCGGCTCGCTGTCGCCGACGCTGAAAAACCTTTACATGGCGCGCGAACGCGGCGACATCCCCCGCTTCGAGCGCGTGGTCATCGAAACCACGGGCATCGCCGACCCCGCGCCCATCCTCGATACCCTGCTCAACGACCTCTGGGTGCGCGCACGCTACCGCATGGACGGCGTGGTCACCACCGTCGACGCCGTGCTGGGCGAGGCGCAACTGGACAGCTATTTCGAGGCGATACGGCAGGTGGCCGTGGCGGACAGGCTCATTCTCACCAAGGCCGACCTGGCTGCGGCTGCCGACCTGAACACCCTGAAGGAAAGGCTGTCCGAACTCAACCCGGCAGCGGAACAGATTGTCGCCGTCAAGGGCGAAATGGACTTC
>DCVO01000017.1 GCA_002327405.1 Thiobacillus sp. UBA2186
TTCCAGGCGCGGCGCATGCAGGCGCGCTACCGCAACGAGAAGAACAAGCCCGAGCTGGTGCACACCCTGAACGGTTCCGGCCTCGCGGTCGGCCGCACCCTGGTCGCGATCCTCGAGAATTACCAGAACGCAGACGGCAGCGTCAGCATCCCCGCGGCGTTGGTGCCTTACATGGGCGGTGTGGAGAGGCTGGGCTAAGCGCCGCTTTTTGAGTTGTTACTGCCGCCGATGAGCAGGGGTTTGTGCTCCGGCTCCAGCCGTAACAGGATGTCGTAATAGCTGCGTATGCTTTCCACGAAAATGACCGCTTCGCCGCCGCGCGCATAACCGTATTTGGTCACCTTTTCAAAGCCTCCGCGCGCGAGCAGCGGCAGTGTCTGCTTCACGTCCGCCCAGCTGTCCGGGTTCATGCCCTTGGCTTGGGCGATGCGCCGCGCGTCTTCCAGGTGGCCGATTCCCTGGTTGTAGGCCGCCAGCGCCAGCCAGGTACGATCAGGCTCGGCAATGCGCTCGGGCAGGGCTTCCTTCAGCAGCACCAGGTATTTTGCGCCGCCGACGATGCTTTGCCGCGCGTCGAGGCGGTCGGTGATGCCCATGCGGTCCGCCGTTTCGCCTGTCAGCATCATTAGCCCGCGCACGCCGGTGGGGGAGGTGGCGTAAGGATCCCATTTCGACTCCTGGTAGCCGATGGCGCCCAGTAGACGCCAGTCGAGCGCGGTCTGTTCCTGGGCTTCATGGAAGAATTTCCGATAGCGCGGCAGAATCGACAGCCTGCGTTCGAGGATGCCTTCGGCATGGGCGGGCTCCAGGCGCTTGACGTGGCCGTAGTGGCGCTCGTAAAGCTTCCTCAGGGTGCCGTCCCGGCGCGCTTCGATGAAAAACCGGTTGAGTTTGGCGAGCAGCGGCTTGCTGACGCCATGGGGCAGCGCCCAGACCACCGGCTCCTCCTTGGACAATTCGTAGGCGATGCGCAACGAAGGGTACTGGTTGCGCGCCAGATCGAAATCCTGTTCGTTCACCACGACTGCGTCGAACTCGCGCTCATCCAGCTTGGCAAGCAGGCCTTCGGGAAAAATGTCCTCCAGAATCGTCCATTTCAGCTTGGGGTATTTGCGGCGTGCGGACTCGAGCAGCGAAATATGCCCGGCCCCCAGGGCGACGCCAATGTCCAGCTTGGCAAGGTCCGCCAGATTCCTGATTTTCGGGATCGGATAACGGGTGACCACCACCACACGGGTATCGAACAGCATCGGTCCGGGTAACAGGCGCAACTCATCGACCGAGGCGGAAATCAGGTTGGCCGCGACGAGGTGGCTTTCCTGTTCGCGCAGGGATTCAATCAGCTCGGAATAGGCCTCCGTCTCGTTCCATTTCACGGTCCAGTTGTTTTTTGCGGCGAAAGCCTGCACCACGTCGTGCGTATAGCCGGCAGGCTTGCCTTCCGAATCGAGATAGAACGTTGCGGGACCGTATGGAACAGAGACCACCAGTTCGTTGCTGGCGTCGGGATCGGGCACCGGGCGGCTGCATCCTTGCAGGGTCAACAGGACCAGCCAACCCAAACACAAGGCTCGGATCATTCCGGAAGTCTAGCATGCCGGCACCGCCGAATTTGGGTTGGGCGAGCGGGCAACTCCATGTAAAATCGCGCCTTCGCTGTTCCGTGACAACGGCAATGCCCAAGCGAAACCACGCGGAGAGGTGGCAGAGTGGTTGAATGCACCGGATTCGAAATCCGGCATACAGGTTCTCCTGTATCGGGGGTTCGAATCCCCCCCTCTCCGCCAAATTAAAAAGGCCCCAACGGGGCTTTTTTAATTTGGCTAAGCAGGGGGGGGGGTGAGAGCCCCCCTGGGTTCGGTGAGCGAGCACTGCTCGCGAAAGACGCCCGCAGGGCGGTCCCGAGCGAAGCGAGGGATGAGGTTTGCGGGAGGCAACCGCAAACCGAACAATCCCCCCCTCTCCGCCAAATTAAAACAGGGCCTTCACGGCCCTTTTTTAATTTGGTTGAGCAGTGTGGGTGGACGAGCCCCCTTGGGTTCGCTGAGCGAGCACTGCTCGCGACGGACGAGGATTGGCGGAGGCAACGCCAATCCGAGCAATCACCCTGCATAATCTCGGCCCAGCAGGGGCATCTGCCAAAGACATACCAAAACCCCCCAACAAACTCCTTTTATCATTGGACTTGAAAATTCTCTCCGGCTCATCAAATATAAGCACTGTGATGGGCTACATTCCAGGTAATGGCTGTTAAACGCGAAGCGGGCACCGTGCTTGAGCCGGCCAAGGCCAAGGCCAGGCCGCCACCGCTCTATAAGGTTCTGTTGCTGAACGACGATTACACCCCCATGGACTTCGTCGTCGTGGTGTTGCAGCGTTTTTTTGGCATGGACCGTGAACGGGCGACGCAAATCATGCTCAAAGTGCATACGGAGGGTATGGGCGTTTGCGGCGTTTATCCCAAGGATATAGCCAGTACCAAGGTAGAGCAGGTGACCCGTTACGCCAGGGACAACCAGCACCCCCTACAGTGCACGATGGAGAAAAGTTGAGGTAATCATGATTGCGCAGGAACTCGAAGTCAGCTTGCACATGGCCTTCATGGACGCGCGCCAGAAGCGGCACGAGCTCATCACGGTCGAGCACCTGCTGCTGGCGATGCTGGACAACCCTTCCGCCGCCGAGGTGCTGCGCGCCTGCGGCGCCAGCCTGGACGAGCTGCGCAAGAAGCTGACCGAATTCATCGAGGAGCATGCGCCCAGGGTGGAAGGCGAGGGCGAGGTCGACACCCAGCCCACGCTCGGTTTCCAGCGCGTGATCCAGCGCGCCATCCTGCACGTGCAGTCCTCCGGCAAGAAGGAGGTCACCGGCGCCAACGTGCTGGTGGCGATCTTCGGCGAAAAGGAATCGCACGCCGCCTTTTTCCTCGACCAGCAGGGCGTCACCCGCCTCGACGTGGTCAACTACATTTCCCACGGCATCGCCAAGGTGCCCCAGGCCAGCGCGCCGCGCCAGGAAGACGCCACCGAAACCGCGCAGGAAGGCGCGGCCGGTTCGCCGCTGGAGTCCTACACGCTCAACCTCAACGCGCAGGCCCTGGCCGGCAAGATCGATCCGCTGATCGGGCGCGAGACGGAACTGGAACGGGTGATCCAGACCCTCTGCCGCCGCCGCAAGAACAACCCCCTGCTGGTGGGCGAGGCCGGCGTGGGCAAGACCGCCATCGCCGAAGGCCTNNCGCCGCATCGTCGAGGGCACGGTGCCCGACATCCTCGCGCACAGCACGGTATACGCGCTCGACATGGGCGCGCTTTTGGCCGGCACCAAGTACCGCGGCGATTTCGAGCAGCGCCTGAAAGGCGTGCTCAAGCA
This sequence comes from Thiobacillus sp. UBA2186, assembly GCA_002327405.1. GTDB lineage: Bacteria > Pseudomonadota > Gammaproteobacteria > Burkholderiales > Thiobacillaceae > UBA6918. Next base: position 3,373 of record DCVO01000017.1, read on the forward strand.
GCTGGCCGACGACGCCGACGCCATCCTGTTCATCGACGAGATCCATACCCTGATCGGCGCGGGCGCGGCCTCCGGCGGCACGCTGGATGCTTCCAACCTGCTGAAGCCTGCGCTCTCCTCGGGCCAGCTGCGCTGCATCGGCGCCACCACTTATACCGAATACCGCGGCATCTTCGAAAAGGACCACGCGCTGTCCCGCCGCTTCCAGAAGATCGACGTGATGGAGCCCAGCGTGGACGACACCGTGGCCATCCTGCGCGGCCTGAAGTCGCGCTTCGAGGA
>DCVO01000108.1 GCA_002327405.1 Thiobacillus sp. UBA2186
CCGGCACCGCCGCCGAAGTCACCCCCATCCGCGAGCTCGACAACCGCACCATCGGCGAAGGCACGCGCGGCCCGGTCACGCAAAAGCTGCAGGCGCTCTATTTCGACTGCGTGCAGGGTCGCTCGCCCAAGCACGAAGCCTGGCTGACTTACGTTTAACCCCGAAGAGGCGAACAAAGAGGACATGAGGACAAGAGACAAGGCAACAGAGGGCTTCCTCCTGTCCTCTTGTCCTCCTTGTTAAAGATTTTTCAGGAATCCGTCATGGCAGAACAATCAGAAAATACCCGCCGCATCATCGAAGTGAGTCCTTCGCAACTGCCGCTGCACTGCCCGCTGCCGGAACACACGGCGTGGAACGCGCACCCGCGGGTGTTTCTGCCCATCGAAAAAACCGGCGAGGCCGTATGCCCCTACTGCGGCACGCATTACAAATTGCTGGGCGGGGCTTTTGCCGGCCACTGACGCGGACGACACCTTGTCGACTTGACATGTTCAAGACTGCCGACGAAGCCGAAGCCGCGTTCTACGCGGCTTTTTCATCTGCCGATATCGAGACCATGAAGCAGGTTTGGGCAGAGTCCCCGCATGCGGTCTGCATCCATCCCATGTCCGCCCCGCTATACGGGCACGCCGCAATTGTCGAAAGCTGGGCGGCCATTCTGGCCAAGGGCGGCGGGAAGATCGCACACCAGACTCTGTATCGCCGCAGAGAAGGCAATCTGGCGATCCATGGCATCGAGGAACGCCTCATGCTGCCGCAGGGCGTGGAGGCGCGCATGCATGCCACGCATGTGCACATGCACGAGCCGGATGCAGGCGAAGCCAAGCCGCAAGCCATCCTGCACTGAGCCGCTGTCATTCATACCGCGAAGGCGCCTTCCGCCGATTGGCGGTAAACTGGCAGCAACTCCGTCCGGCTGCTCGCCCCGCATGGCCCACGATCTGCAAGACAAAGTCTGCCAATGGCTTCTCACCGATGTCGCCGTTCCTCTGCTGGTCACGGACACTGAGGGGATCATTGTTTTATCCAACCCCGGCGCGCAGGCGCTTTTCGGCTACACCAGGGAGGAATTCAAGGGGCTGTCGGTGGAATCGCTGGTGCCTGAGTCCTATCGGGTCAACCATCGAAAAGACCGTACCGAATACAACAACAAACCCGGCAAGCGGCTTATGAAGGCCGGGCGTGCGCTCCGCGCGCAGCGGAAGGACGGCAGCGAGTTCGTTGCCGAGATCGGCCTGAATCCCATGCCCAACGGCCTCGTCCTGGCCACCATCCAGGACGTGACCGAACGCAAGCGGGTGGAGGACAGCCTGCGCGAACGCCAGGCGCGGCTGGAACGGACGGAAGAGATCGCGCACCTCGGCAGCTGGGAACTGGACTTTGCCGGCAACCGCCTGGCCTGGTCCGACGAGGTGTACCGGATATTCGGCCTGCGGCCCCAGGAGTTCGGCGCCACTTACGCAGCCTTTCTCGAACGCGTGCATCCCGACGACCGCGCCGCGGTGGACGAGGCCTACTCGTCCTCGCTGCGCGAGAACCGGGACATCTACGAAATCGAACACCGTATCGTGCGCAAGGACAGCGGAGACATCCGCTTCGTCCACGAGAAGTGCCAGCACTTCCGCGACGAAAACGGCCGCATCGTCCGCTCCGTGGGCATGATCCACGACATCACCGAGCGCAGGCGGGCAGCGGATGCCCTGCGCGAGAGCGAAGAACGGCTGCGTCTGTTCATCGAGCACGCGCCCGTCGCGCTTGCCGTGTTCGACCGCCGCATGCGCTACCTCGCAGTCAGCCTGCGCTGGCTGGAGGATTACTCCCTGGACGGCCGGGACGTCATCGGACGCTCCCACTACGAAATCTTTCCCGAGATTCCGGATCGCTGGAAAACCGTGCATCAACGCGGCCTGGCGGGCGAGGTGGTGGAAGCCGACGAGGACAGCTTCGAGCGTCTGGACGGCAGCGTGCAATGGCTGCACTGGGCGGTGCGCCCCTGGTATATGGCCGATGGCACGGTAGGCGGCATCGTGATCTTTGCCGAGGACATTACCGAGCGCAAGCATGCCGATAAAGCCCTGCGCGAAAGCGAAGAACGTTTTCGCACCACGCTCGACAACATGCTGGAGGGCTGCCAGGTCATCGGCTTCGACTGGCGCTACCGCTATCTCAACAACGCCGTTGCCGCTCAGACCAGGCAAAAGAAGGAGGCGCTGCTCGGACGCACCATGATGGAGGTTTATCCGGGGATCGAGCAGACCGCAATGTTTGCCGAACTGAAGCGCTGCATGGACGAGCGGACGTCGGCCTACCTGGAAAACGAATTTATTTTTCCCGATGGCAGCAAGAGCTGGTTCGAATTGAGCATGCAGCCGGTGCCCGAGGGCGTTTTCATTCTTTCCGTGGACATCACCGAGCGCAAACGCAGCGAAGCGGCGCTGCAGGCCATGCGCGCCGAGATGGAACAGGTCACGCGATTCCAGGTGGCCGGCCAGACGGTTTCGGCTCTTGCCCACGAGCTGAACCAGCCGCTCAACGCCGTCACTTCCTATGCCGAGGCCGCACTGCGCCTGCTGCGCGCCGGCAACCCGCAGCCGGACAAGTTGGTGCATGCCATCGAAAGCAGCGCCGCGCAGGCCCAGCGCGCGGGGAGCGTGGTGCGCGAACTGCTGGCATTCGTGAGACAGGGCGAGGTGCAGACCGAGCCGGTGGATATCAACGAACTGGTGCGCGGCGTTCTGGACAGGGTCGACAAGGACGGCTACGGCGGTTTCCACACCCAGCTCGAACTCGCGCCCGGCCTGCCTCATGTGAGGGCAAACCGCCTGCAGGTGGAGAAGGTTCTGGCCAACCTGATCCGAAACGGTGTCGAGGCCATGCACGATGCCGGCATCGGTACCCGCTCGATCACGCTGGCGGTGCGCACCAATGCCGATGTTGGAATGGCGCAGGTGACGGTGCGCGACAGCGGGCCCGGCATCGATGCCGAAACCCTGCATCGCATTTTCGACCCCTTTTTCACCACCAAGCCCGGCGGTCTCGGCATGGGGCTCGCCATCAGCCGGGCCATCATCGAGTCCCATGGCGGCCAGCTCTGGGTCGAGTCGGAACCGGGCGCGGGCGCAAGCTTTCATCTGACGCTTCCATTCGCATGAACAACGGAACCGTATTCATCGTCGACGACGACGCCGCGGTGCGCGACAGCCTGAGCCTGCTTTGCGAAACCGCCGGCCTCAAGGTCGAGTGCCACGACAGTGCCGAGTCCTTCCTGAATGCCTGGCGGCCGGACCAGCCCGGCTGCGTGGTGCTGGACGTGCGCCTGGGCCGGATGAGCGGGCCGGAGCTGCACGCGGAACTAAACCGGCGCGGCTGCCGCTTGCCGATCATCTTCCTCACCGCCCACGGCGACATCCCGATGACGGTGCGCGCGATGAAAGAAGGCGCGGCGGATTTCCTGACCAAGCCGGTGAACGGCTCGGCGCTGCTCGACCGGGTGCAGTCCGCGCTGCGGCACAGCCGCGAACTGTTCTGCCGGCAGGAAACCCTGGCCGACCAGCAGCAGCGCCTGACGCAGCTGACGCCGCGCGAGCGCGAGGTGATGCTGCTCGCGCTGGCCGGGCATTCCAACAAGATCATCGCCAAGCGCCTGGGCATCAGTCATCGCACCGTGGAAATCCACCGTTCGCGCATCCTCCAGAAGACGGGCGCCGCCAACATGCTGGAACTCGCCCAGCTTGCCGCAGACTGCGGCCTCCACATCCCCTCCGGCACCTGACCCCCACCCGGAATCAAAGACCGCCGCCCCCGACGCGGGGTAGGTGGCTGCACGTATATTTTGCGCACTCCCGTGTCGTTATATTTCGGTACAAGTGTCCTTTTAATAAACGAGCGTGCAAATTTTGGAACTGACTGATATCCGGTTTGATGTGGTCTATGTCCTGAAGGACTTCCACCTGCTGGATGCCGAATCCTATCAGCGCACTTACAGCCGGCATGACGGCAAGCCCCTGAACAAGGGCTTTTACCTCGTCTGCTGGCCGCCCGGCAGCGACTCCGGCAAATTCGGCACCGAAACCGTTTTTCATGGCCCCTTCATGCGGCGCCGCGACGCGGTCACCGACATGGACCGGTTGCGGCGCTTCGATTGCCAGACCAGCGAAGACACCGCTTTGCCGCGACGCGGTCACCGACATGGACCGGTTGCGGCGCCTCCTCAAGGGTAACAGCCCCGCCATTTTTCATATGACCCTGGCCCACGAAATGGACCGAGGCAGCAATCCCAACCGTACCGAACACTGGCTTTACTAGCAGCCGGCAAACAAACTGCAAAGGAAAAGCCATGAGAGAGGAACTGGCGCTTGAACCGAACGACGACATAGCCGAACCCGGGACTGATGACGGGGATGCCGATGCCCAGGAGGCGGACGAAACGGATTTTCTTCTTGACGAGACCCGCGACATCACCCAGGCCTATCTGAACGAAATCGGGCGCGAGCCCCTGCTGAACGCAAGGGACGAACGCGCTCTCGCGCTTCGCGTGGCGGCCGGCGACTTTCAGGCCAGACAGGAAATGATCAAACGCAATCTCCGGCTGGTGGTAAGCATCGCCAAACACTACCTCAACCGCGGAGTCTGCTTTCTCGATCTGATCGAGGAAGGCAACCTGGGCATCATGCATGCCCTGGAGAAGTTCGACGCCGAGCGCGGCTTCCGTTTTTCCACCTACGCCACCTGGTGGANNCGCACCATCCGCCTGCCGGTGCACGTAGTCAAGGAACTCAACATCTGCCTGCGCGCGCAGCGCCACCTGGAGATGCACGGCGTGTCGGATCCGGGCGCTGATGACATCGCCCACCTGACCGGCCTTACGGTCAATGAAATAAGACGGGTGCTGAACCTCGGGGAACGGATTGTTTCCCTGGATGCTCCCCTGGACATCGACCCCGGCCTGACCGTTGCTGATGCCATCGCGGATGAAAGCGCCCTCATGCCGGAGGACACTGTCCTGTCCTGCGAGATCGAGCACAACGTGCGGGAATGGCTGGAATCGCTGTCGGATAAACACCGCGCAGTCATCGAGCGCCGCTACGGCCTCAACAACCAGAAGGAATCCACGCTGGAGGAAATCGCCGAGCAACTGCACGTAACGCGGGAGCGGGTACGCCAGATCCAGGTCGACGCCCTGAGAATCCTGAAAAACTTCCTCAGGCACAAAGGGCTGACGAGAGAGGCGCTCATCTGAGGCGAAAGGCATGCCGGGAGCAGCCGGCCGCCATCGGCTTCACGGCGCCGTTCAGGCCGTCATGGAATAGCGTGGGGCTTCCTTCTTCGGCGTATTCAAATAGGCGTCGAAGCTCATGGCGATGTTGCGCAGGAACAGGCGGCCGAGAGCGGTGACGCGGATTTCCTTGTTGTCCGCCTCAACCAGCCCGTCCGCCTGCAACGGTTCAAGCAAATGCAGGCTGCCGGCGAAGTAGTCGTCGAATTCGACCTTCCAGCGCGACTCGATGGCAGACTTGGATAGCGCCAAGTCGCACATCAGCTCGGTGATGACATCGCGTCGGATCTTGTCGTCGGTGCTCATGCGGTAGCCCTTGACCGTGGCAAGGCCGTGCTCACCGATCATTTTTTGATACGTATTGGGCCGCTTTTCGTTTTGCGCGTAAATGTCTTCGGTCTGGCTGATGGACGAAGCACCAAAAGCGTAGATGTCGGCATGCCGATGGGTCGTGTAACCCTGGAAATTGCGCCACAGGGTTTTTTCGCGCTGCGCCTTGACCAGTTCGTCCGCGGGCCTGGCGAAGTGGTCCATGCCGATGTGCACATAGCCGGCCCCTTCCAGAGTATCGAGTATCAGTTCCTGCATGGCCATGCGCGTTGCAAAGTCCGGCAGGTCGGATTGAATGATCAGCTTCTGGTGCTTCTTCAGCCAGGGCACATGGGCGTAGCCGAACACCGCCAGGCGGTCTGGATTGAGCCGCACGATTTCAGCCAGGGTTTTGCGGTAGCCCTCCAGGGTCTGGTGCGGCAGGCCCGTCATCAGATCGAAGTTGATGCTGGAAAAGCCTTCGGCGCGGAACCAGCCGTACACTTCCTCGATCAGCGACAAGGGCTGGATGCGGTTGACCGCCTGCTGCACCTTCTCGTCGATATCCTGCACGCCCAGACTGGCGCGATTGAAGCCGGACTCCCTGAGCGCCTGCACCTGTTCCGGCAGCAGTCCGCGCGGGTCAACCTCGACCGAGACTTCGGCGTCGGCAGCAAAATTGAAACGGCTGCGGACATGCGCAGCCAGCGCGCGGATATCCTCGGCCCCGAGAAAGGTGGGGGTGCCGCCGCCCCAGTGCAGTTGCACCACCGGGCGAGCAGGATCGGCAAGCGCGGCGACGGCGTCGATTTCGCGCTTGAGATAGTCCAGATATTCGGTGGCCTTGCCGTACTTTTGCGCGGCCACCATGTTGCAGCCGCAGTAATAGCAAAGCGTGTCGCAGAACGGGATGTGCACGTACAGCGACAGCGGCCGGGAAGGCTCCTGGCTTTCGATGATCTCCTGCCGCCACTGGCCGATGCCGAAATCCGCTGCGAAATGCGGCGCCGGCGGGTAGGATGTGTAGCGTGGGCCCGGCTGGCTGTATTTTGTCAGCAGGGCGATATCCGGATGCATGGCAAGGCGCTCGATTTAAGATGTTTTAATCTTATTAGTGAGAGCGGCATTTGTCCAGTTTGTTCCAGGCATGCGGTCTGCCATCATTACCAAAGCAACAAGGGACACAGAGGAAGCAGAGGAAACCCTTCTATTGGAAGGGGGAAAAAATGGGTAAACAGCCTGGTTTGCATTTCCTCTCGTCCTCCTGTCCTCATTGTTCAGGCGGTTTTGACTTACTCTGTTGCCTCTGCCTCCTCTGTGTCCGGTATTTTCCTCCCTGACTCGATGGACTTTGACGCCTACTCCGCTCCTCCCTGGCTGCCGGGCGGCCATTTGCAAACGCTTTACCCGACCCTGTTCCTGCGCGGCCCGCGCATAAACTACCGGCGCGAGCGCTGGGAACTGGACGATGGCGACTTTCTCGACGCCGACTGGGCGGATGGTCCTGCCGATGCGCCGCTCCTGGTATTGTTCCACGGCCTCGAGGGCAGCTCCGCGAGCCCCTATGCACGCAACCTGATGCGAGCAGCGAATCGGCGGGGCTGGCGCGGCGTGGTGGTGAATTTTCGCGGCTGTTCGGGCGAACCCAACCGCCTGCCGCGCGCCTATTTTGCCGGCGACAGTGCCGAGATCGGCTATGCGCTGTCGCGTCTGCGCCAGGCTTTCCCCCGGATGCGGCTGCATGCGGTGGGCATCTCGCTGGGCGGCAATGCGCTCATGAAATGGCTGGGCGAAACCGGCAGCGCGGCTGGACAATACATGTCCAGCGCCGCCGCCATTTCCGCTCCACTGGACATGAACGCCGCCGGCGCCGCTCTAGACCGGGGCTTCAATCGCCGCGTCTACACCGCGCATTTTCTCGCCACGCTGAAGGCGAAATCCCTGGCCAAGGCCGCACGCTTTCCCGGCCTGCTCGACACGGCGGCAATCCGCGCCACCTCGACTTTCCGCGAGTTCGACACCCTCGTGACGGCGAAGCTGCATGGTTTCCGCGATGCGGAGGACTACTGGACGCGCGCCTCCAGCAAACCGCTGCTGCCGAACGTCAGCGTGCCGACGCTGGTCCTCAATGCGAAGAACGATCCCTTCCTGCCTGCCCCCGCATTGCCAGGCCCCGGGGAGGTTTCCGCCAGTGTCGTATTGCAGCAGCCTGAAACAGGCGGCCATGCCGGATTCCCCGATGGCAGGTTCCCGGGCCATATCGACTGGCTGCCGCAACGAATACTGGAATTTCTGGACCAGCATTGAAAGCGGCGCGACATATAATGAAGCATTGTCAGCTCGGTTCTGGTTCATATGCACATCCCCAAGGAAATCTTCAAGGCCTACGACATCCGCGGCATCGTGGGCAAAACCCTCACCCCCGAAATCGTCGAGGCCATCGGCCAGGCCATCGGCTCGGAAGCCTTCGCCCGCCAGCAGACTGCCATCTGCATCGGCCGCGACGGCCGTCTTTCCGGCCCCGAACTCTCGCAAGCCTTGGCGCGCGGCATCCAGAAAGCGGGCGTCGACGTCATCGACCTCGGCA
>DCVO01000126.1:0-136 GCA_002327405.1 Thiobacillus sp. UBA2186
AACCCATGTGGCTGACCAGGCTGGGCCTGCCGCAGAACATGCCGGTGATCCTGGTTCAGTTGGCCATCGGCCTGGGCCTGCTGGTCGCCGGCGCAAAGGGTTTCATCCATAGCATCGAGGCGGCCGCGCCCATCAT
>DCVO01000126.1:268-5641 GCA_002327405.1 Thiobacillus sp. UBA2186
CACGGCGGCCTGCGCGTGTGGCACCTGTGGCTGAACGGCACGCTGTATGTGACTTACCTGGTTATTGCGCTGGCGTGAGAAAAACATTCAACCACGGGGGGCACGGGGAACACGGGGAAAGCAAAAGATAGAAATATTCCGTGCTTAGTTGTGCAGTCGCCTTTATTTTTGTTTTTTGATTTTGCCTTTTGATCCGGTTTTCCCCCGTGTCCCCCGTGTCCCCCGTGCCCCCCGTGGTTAATCAGGTTTATTCAATTCCCAGCCGTTCGAGGCGGTAGCGCAGCGAGCGGAAGGTGACGCCCAGAAGCCGCGCGGCGGCGGTCTTGTTGTAGCGGGTCTGTTCCAGCGCCTTCAATAGCGCTTCGCGTTCCAACTTGTCGAGATAATCCTGCAGGTTGTTCGGCGGCGTATCCGCGTCGGCCGAAGCCTGGAAGGCAGCGGCAGGCGCAAGATTTAGGTCGTCCGCGCGGATGGTGTCGTCTTCCGCCAGCGCCAGCGCGCGCTCGAGAATGTTTTCCAGTTCGCGCACGTTGCCGGGGAAAGCGTAGTTTTTGAGCAGTTTCACCGCTTCCGCATCCAGCCGGACAGCGCGGCCCTGGCTCAGTTTGGCCAGCAGCGCACGGGCGAGGGGAGCGATGTCTTCCGGGCGCTCGCGCAGGCTGGGCATGTTCAGTTCGATGACGTTGAGACGGTAATACAGGTCCTGCCGGAAGCGGCCGGCCTCGACCATCTGCGCGAGCTTCTGGTGGGTGGCGCTGATGATGCGCACATCGAGCGGCTCCTCCTGGGTGGCGCCCACCCTGCGCACTTTCTTTTCCTGGATTGCGCGCAGCAGTTTCACCTGCATGGGAAGCGGCAGGTCGGCGACTTCGTCCAGGAACAGGGTGCCGCCGTCGGCGGCATGGAAGAAGCCTTCGTGATCGGCATTGGCGCCGGTGAACGCGCCTTTCCTGTAGCCGAAAAACTCGCTTTCCATCAGCGTCTCGGGAATGGCGCCGCAGTTGACCGGCACGAATGCATGGTCGGCGCGCGAACCAAGCGAGTGGATGCGGCGCGCGGCGAGCTCCTTGCCGCTGCCGGATTCGCCGGTGATATGCACCGGCGCCTGGGTGCGCGCGAGCTTGTCGATCTGACGGCGGATTTCCTGCATGGCGACGGATTCGCCGAGCAGTTCTCCAGCCTCGCTGCCGGCGCCGGCGCTTTTCTCGGGCACTTTCAGCGCGGTCTTGATGAGTGCGCGCAGCTGGTCGAGCGCGACCGGTTTGGAAAGATAATCGAAGGCGCCTGCCTTGAGCGCTTCCACGGCGTTATTGGTATTGCCGTAGGCGGTGATCACCGCGACCGGCATGGCAGGCTGGCGCTCGCCGATGTGCCTCAGGACTTCGAGGCCGCTGCCGTCGGTCAGGCGCATGTCGGTCAGGCACAGGTCGAAGCGCTCATTGTCCAGAAGCTGGCGGGCTTCGGCGACGGTGGCTGCGCGCCGGGTGTCCAGGCCCATTTTCGCCAGGGTGATTTCCATCAGGTCGAGAAGGTCCGGCTCGTCGTCCACGATGAGCACGTGCGGCGCATTCAACCTGGAAACCTCAGTTGGACGCGCCCGATGGTGCGTTCGGGCGCGTGGCTGGCGCGAAGCGATGACGTCGCAGGCTCATGCCTGCAAGGATGGAGCGACAAAGCCAGGCGCGTGTCCGAACGTGCCAGCGGGTGTGTAGCGTGCCTGCTCAACGGGTGAAGGTTAGTGGAGGCAGGATTCTCAGTATTCATAAATGGACTTTCCAGGCGAGGCAAGCGGTCAACTGAGGTTTCTAGGTTTGGCATGGTTGCTTGGGCAGGCTCAGGCGAAAGCAGGCGCCGGGGCGGTTGCCGGCGAATTCGAGGCGGGCGCCGTTGGCTTCGGCCAGTTCGCGCGCGATGAACAAACCCAGGCCGGTGCCCTGCGCGTCGGTGGTGAAAAAAGGCTCGAACAGCTGCGCCTGGTTTTCCGCATTGATGCCCGGACCGTCATCGCAGATTTCCAGCCTCAAGCCGGCGTCGCTGTCCTGCAGGACAAGGCTGACGCTGCCCGCTTGCCTGTGGCCGTGCCGCCAGGCGTTGCGCGTCAGGTTCCAGAGGATTTGCCGCAGGTGTTCGGGGGCAAAACAAACGGTGGCGTCGTCATTCATGTCCACTATGACGGCGTTTTCCGGTATTTCTTCAGCCTGCTGCCATTCCTTTGTCCAGGCTTTGATGAAGCCGGCGATCTTCAGGTTCGAACGCTCCTGTCGGTCGCGGCGGTTGAGCATCAGGATGTCCTGGACCATCGAATCGAGGCGCTGGACATTGTTGCGGATGATTCCGGTCAGCCTGGCATTGGCGCCGGCGGCGCTTTCCTCGTCCAGCAGTTGTGCGGCATGGCCGATGGCGGAGAGCGGGTTGCGGATTTCATGCGCGATGTTGAGCGTGAGCCGGCCCAGCGAGGCCAGCTTGATCTGCCGGGCGAGTTTTTCCGCGCGGGAGACGTCTTCCATCAGCAGGACGGTATGGCCGCTGTCCTCGACCGGCAGAAAACGCAGGCGCACGCGTGCACCCGGCAGGTCCATTTCGAGTTCGCCGGCCTGGTTCGGCATCTGGCTGACCTGTTCGAACAGGCCGCGCACCGATTCCGGCTTGTCCTGCCCCGGGCCTCTGCCCAGCATGGCGCTGGCCTGGGGGTTGCAGTAAGTGATCAGCCCTTTGTGGTTGAAGGCGATGATGCCGTTGACCGAATCGCCCGCCGCCAGCGCGTGGATACGGTTGAGCAGGGCGAGTTCCCTGGCTTTCTCGGCAGCCTCCTGTTCCGACAGCAAGGCACGGCGGGTCAGGATGTGGGCCAGCCAGGCCACGGCGAAGAAACTGACCGACAGCAGGGCGGCCTGCAGATATTCCTGCGGCTCCGCCGCCCAGCCCAGAACGCGCAGAGTGTGCATGCCCAGTATCGCGAGCGATGCCATCGAGGCGTACATCAGCGCGAGCCTGCCCTGGCCCACCAGGCCCGCCGAAGCCAGGGACACCAGCAGCAACAGGCTCAAACCGCTGTTTACCCCGCCGCTGGCATTGGTCATGGAGGTGATGAACACGATGTCGGTGAAGATATGCAGCGATACCTGGACGGGGAATGACGGCCAGCGCGCGCGGATGGCCATGATGAACAAGGCCGAGGAAACCAGGTAGCCGAAAGCCGCGATACGGAAGAACAGCGGGTTTTCAGCGCCCAGCGGCCAGTCGTGCGTGACGAACAGGGAGGCAATCGCGAGGATTGCGGCAATGACGAGGCGGTAGAGATTGAAGTAGTCCAGCGACCGCCAATGCGAAGAATAGAATCCCGGCAGGCCGGGACGCGGTGGCGCGCTTACTTTCGACCCAGGCGCTGGTGTTCCGGCGTGCAGAAGAACTCTCCCCGCGAAAAAATCGCTTCGGAACGCGGCAGGTTGACGCCGCAGTGGGCGCATTTCACCATGTCTTCCGGTCCGCGCTCGGCTGGGGCGGCGCGGCCGGGCTGGCTGAGCTTGCGCTGGTAGCTCTTGATAAGCAGATAAATGACCAGTCCCAGGCCGACGAGAACGAGAAGCTTAGAAATGCCCAAAGCGTTTTCCTTGATTTATCCGGGCCGAGAATTATGCGCCGCCCTGAGACAATGCCGAATAGTACACAAGCCGTGCGGTCTGCGGCTAGTTATTTGGCCGCCAAGCCGTTCAGGACCGCCGCTGCCGCCAGCATGCCAAACACCGATGTGACGCAGACGGAAGAGCCGAAACCTGCGCAGTTGAGGCCGTGGATGTGCGCGTCCTCGGGTTTCTCGAAACACACGCCGCCCTCGGCCGTGGGGTAGACCAGCGGCTCGACGGAATACACGCAGTCGACGCCGAACTTCTTCCTGGTATCGCGCGGAAAACCGTAATCCTTGCGCAGCCGGGCGCGCACCTTGGCCAGCAGCGGGTCCTGGGTGGTGCGCGCGAGATCGTCGACCCGCGCCAGGCCGGGGTCACGCTGGCCGCCGGCGCCGCCGACGCACGCCAGCCTGATCTTGTTGCGCTTGCAGTAATGGATGAGCGCGGCTTTCACGCGCGCGCTGTCGATGGCGTCGACCACGAAATCGAAACCGTTGCCGAGCAGGGCGTCGAGATTTTCTTCGCTGAGGAATTCTTCCACGCCGCTGATCTTGCAGCGGGGGTTGATGGCGAGGATGCGCTCGCGCATGGCCTGCACCTTGGCCTTGCCTTCTTCGCCGGTGAGGGCGTGGAGCTGGCGGTTGATGTTGGATTCGGCGATGTGGTCGGGGTCGATCAGGGTAAGCCGGCCGATGGCGCTGCGCGCCAGCGCCTCGACCACCCAGGAGCCCACGCCGCCGATGCCGATGACGCACACGTGCGCCTGCTGGAAGCGTTCAAAGGCGATGGGGCCGTACAGGCGGCGCACCCCGCCGAAGCGGCGCTCGAAATCGATGTTGTGGTCTGGCTTGAAAAGTTCGGTCACTTGCGCGCTACAGGAATGTGCGGTGCGGATGTCGTGCCGTTTTTGGAATGTCTGGTCGGGGTGAGAGGATTCGAACCTCCGGCCTCTACGTCCCGAACGTAGCGCTCTACCAGGCTAAGCTACACCCCGCGGTGTGATTTTTGTCGGTCAGAAATTTCTGTCGACTGCAAAGTCTGCCAATTGTATCAAAGCTGATTTGTGTTTGGTATCGGGCAGCGCATCGAGCGCTGCCTTGGCGATGGCGATTTCGCGCCGTGCCTGCTCCCGGGTGTACTGCAGGGCGCCGGTTTCCCGGATGGCCTTGAGCACGGTTTCGAGCTGGGCGAGGCCGGCGAATTCGATGGCCTCGCGGATGGCGGCGGCCTGCTCGGGGGCGCCGTTCTTCATGGCATATAAAAGCGGCAGAGTGGGCTTGCCTTCGGCGAGGTCGTCGCCGACGTTTTTGCCGGTCTCGTTCGAATTGCCGGAATAGTCGAGCACGTCGTCGATCAACTGGAAGGCGGTGCCCAAGTGCATGCCGTACTGGGCCATGGCCTCTTCCTGCTCCGGCGTGCCGCCGCCGATGACCGCGCCCAGGCGGGCTGCGGCCTCGAACAGCTTGGCGGTCTTGTAGCGGATGACCCTGAGATAGTTTTCTTCGTCGATGTCGGCGTCGTGGCAGTTCAGAAGCTGCAGTACCTCGCCCTCGGCGATGACGTTGGTGGCGTCGGCCAGGATCTGCATCACGCGCATGTCGCCTACCGACACCATCATCTGGAAGGAGCGGGAATACAGGAAATCGCCCACCAGCACGCTGGCGGCGTTGCCGAACAGGGCATTGGCGGTCTGGTTGCCGCGGCGGAGGTCGGATTCGTCCACCACGTCGTCGTGCAGCAGGGTGGC
>DCVO01000126.1:5665-6926 GCA_002327405.1 Thiobacillus sp. UBA2186
CGCTTGCCGCCGCTGTTGATGATGTATTCGGACACCTGGCGCACCAGCACGACTTCGGAATGCAGGCGGGCGCGGATGACCGCATCGACCGCTTTCATGTCGTCGGCAAGGAAGGATTGCAGGGATTCGAAGGACACGTCGGAGCGCAGTAGTATCGGAAAAGGCCGCAATATTAACAGAATGGGGACCTTTCCCGGTTTTGGCCGGGGGCTAGAAAGAATTTGACCTAAGTGCCGCTTTTGACTAGAATTTCGCGTTTTCCGAATAACCCTGTTGGAGACCACGATGTATGCGGTCATTAAAACCGGTGGCAAGCAGTATCGCGTAGCCTCGGGCGATAAGTTCAAAGTAGAGAAGCTGGAAGCCGATGTCGGCGCCGAGATCACCTTCGACCAGGTGCTGATGGTGGCCGACGGCGACAACGTCAAGGTTGGCGCGCCCGTGCTGTCCGGCGCGGCGGTCAAGGCTACCGTGGTGTCCCATGGCCGTGGCGACAAAGTCCGCATCTTCAAGATGAAGCGCCGCAAGCACTACCGCAAGACCCAGGGTCATCGCCAGCATTACACGGAAGTGCAGATTTCCACTATTGCAATTTGATTTGGCTCCGCCCAAGCAGGAGAGTTAGAAAATGGCACACAAAAAAGCAGGCGGCAGTTCCCGCAACGGCCGCGACTCGGAATCCAAACGCCTGGGCGTGAAGCGCTACGGCGGCCAGGAAGTGCTGGCCGGCAACATCATCGTGCGCCAGCGCGGCACCGAATACCATCCCGGCGACAATGTCGGCATGGGCAAGGACCATACCCTGTTCGCCAAGGTGGACGGCGTGGTCAAGTTCACGGTCAAGGGCGCCATGAAGCGCCGCACCGTCAGCATCGAGCCGGTCGCCGCTTAAGCCGTAGGGCGGCATACCCATGCCGCCGGGTTTCTTCCATGTCGGCAAGGGTTTGCCGACCTGCGTGCTGCCAAAAAGCCCTGCCTCGGCAGGGCTTTATTCATTCCGGCGGGCTTTTTTGCAGAGATGACAACTATCATTGGTTTTCCTCTGCGCCCTCCGTGTCCTCAGTGTTAAAGCCTTTGGGTTGGAATTCATGAAATTCGTCGATGAAGCCAAGATCACCGTGCTGGCCGGCAAGGGCGGCGACGGCTCGGCCTCGTTCCGGCGCGAGAAGTTCATTCCCAAGGGCGGCCCGGACGGCGGCGACGGCGGCCATGGCGGCAGCGTTTACGCCGTGGCCGACCGCAACATCAACACCCTGATCGA
>DCVO01000059.1 GCA_002327405.1 Thiobacillus sp. UBA2186
ACCGGCGGCGATCCCTATTTCACGCTGTCGCAGGTGGCGCTGAACGACACCATCATGATTTTTGCCTTTGCGCCCATCGTCGGTCTGTTGCTTGGACTATCGGCCATCGTGGTGCCTTGGGACACGCTGTTCACATCTGTGGTGTTGTACATCGTGATTCCGGTGATCCTGGCGCAGGTCTGGCGCAAGGTTTTGCTGAAACGCGGCCAGGCCGCGCTCGACGCCAGGCTTGCCACGCTCGGGCATCTATCCATTCTGGCGCTGCTGGCGACCCTGGTGCTGCTGTTCGCCTTCCAGGGCGAGCAGATCATCGCGCAGCCCCTGGTCATTGCGCTTCTGGCCGTGCCTATCCTGGTCCAGGTCTTCTTCAACTCGGGCCTGGCCTATTGGCTGAACCGCAAGGTGGGCGAGAAGCACAGCGTTGCCTGTCCTTCGGCCTTGATTGGCGCATCGAACTTCTTCGAGCTGGCCGTGGCGGCGGCGATCGCCTTGTTCGGTTTTCAGTCGGGGGCCGCGCTCGCGACCGTAGTCGGCGTGCTGATCGAAGTGCCGGTAATGCTGCTGGTAGTGAAGCTCGTCAATCGCAGCAAGGCTTGGTATGAAAAACGGGCGACCCTCTGAGAGCGAGTATTGCGTCCCCGAGCCAAATCACGGGTCTATTGATCGCTCAGGTGCGTAAACGACTCTTCTGCTGGCAGCCCCGTATCCGGATCGATCCAGTCGGAAATTCCGATTTCTTCCTCGGCTTCCTGCAGGGACTCGGCCGGCTCGTAATCGCTGTCGGCCTTGTATTCCATGTCCTCGACTGCGGCGATCAGCGTCACGAAGGGGCCGTATTCGGCGTTGGTTACCTTGTCCAGCCAGTAGAAGCCATCAGGCCTTTCGATGATGCGAGTGTGGTCATACTCGGGCGGGGTTTCGGGGATCATTTGCGAACTCATACTGCTAGCCTCCTTTATTACACTATAGAAACTAACGCAGCAATGCGTAAATAAATTTTACAGCAAGCTTGCGAGCGTCATGCAAGCCATGATGATGAAGCCTAGCAGCCTGTCGGACTTGAGCGATCGTAGCGAGCCGGGTGGGAGAGCGAGGACAGTTTTTCACGATTTCGAGGCGCATAGCGGGCCTATGCAACGAGAAATCGGGGAAAACGAGCTTGCCAGTTTCGGCGCAAGCCAAAAATGGACCGCTCTTCCCACCGGCGCAGTAGATCAGCCTCAAGTCCAACAGGCTGCTAGATGTGCCCATGCCCAGATGCGATAGCGTGCTGCCAAGCCATCCGGTGTGCGATTTGCGATCAAGTAGAGGCGTCCGTGCGGTTTTCTCAGCAGGTGGATGATATTTTCGAGCCGGATTTCATGGCGATCCCGGTCGGTCTGCTTTTTTGGCGGCGCTGCGTGCCTGTTCCCGCTTTTTCATGCTGATGCTGCCATCCCCGTTGAGATCGAAGCGCTTCAGTAATGCTGGCCTGTCGCGTTTCCATTCGGCCTGCAATTCGGAGACACCCTGGCGAGAGTCCGGATCCGCTTTGGCGCCGCCGATCGCGGCGAGTTCGCCCAGCACATGGAGGGTTTCGCCTTCGATCAAGGTCCATTCTGTATGGCGGTAATGGCCGTTGATCGTGACCTGTTTGTTCGATGTGACGATCTTCGCGACATCGGGGCCGATCAGGGCGGTGCCGGTGCCGTCATTGAGGCCGAATTCCCCCACGGACTCGCCAGAGGTCACTTGGCGCCATTCGTTGCCGCTTTTTTCCTCGGTGACGTAACGGTACCACAGGCATGGCAGACCCGATATTGGACTGACCAGACGGGTGCCCGATGGATGCACGCCCTTGCCGACAATTTCGACATGGCCCTGAGGGGCCGAAGCGATGCGCGAAGTGGGCGTGTCGGCCACAGCGCTGTAGCGGCGCAGGTTGACATACCATGCATACAAGCTGGTAGCGCCGACCAGCCCGGCGGCAAGGCCGATTCCCGCAGTTGTGGGAGATTTCAACGCAATCAATCAGCAGGAAGACGAGATTGCCGCCAGTCAGCGCGACATTGGCATAGACATGCCGCCAGCCGGCGAGCATGGCTTATTGCCTTTTGAACAGGGTGGTGATGTTGACGTCGGCGGTTTCAGCAGAAGCGAATTTCAGCAGCCGATGTGGCCCGAAGCCTGTCAGCTGGGCAATGATGACGTCCGGAAAACGCTCGATCGCGACGTTGTTGAGGTTTACGCTGTCGTTGTAGAACTCGCGGCGATCGGCGATGGCTTCTTCCAGTCCGGTTATGCGGGCCTGTAGATGACTGAAGGTCTCATTGGCCTTGAGCTCTGGGTAGGCCTCCGCAACGGCGAACAGATGTTCAAGCCCCATGCGCAAGGCGCCTTCGGCTTCGCCCAGGGCCTTGATGTCGCGGCTTTTTCTGGCCCGAGAAACGCGGGTGCGCGCCTGCATGACTTTTTCCAGCGTATCCTGCTCGAATTTCATGTACTGGCGACAGGCTTCCACCAGCTTGGGCAATTCGTCATGACGTTGTTTCAGCAACACGTCAATATTCGACCAGGCCGTGGCAACCCCATGTTTGAGTCCGACCAGGCGGTTGTAGGTAAATACCGCGTAGACAAGCACCACCAAAAGAATTGCCAAAAAAAACAGACCCGCGCCGTTCATCCTCACTCCTTCCGACTGTGTTGTTTATATCGGACGGGAAAGCCCAAGCCTTAGGCCTAAATGCGTTTGGCGAGAATTTCCCCTATTTCCTCGTCGCTTAAAACGACGGGATTGGTTTTCATGCTGCTGCCGCGGCTGTTGGCGACTATTCTCGGGATATCCGCGGTAGTTACCCCCAGCGCTGACAATTTGGGCAACTGCATCTGCCCGGTCCAGTCGTGCAAGATGTCGATCAGGCGCTTGAGAGCATCGTCGTCGGATAGATGTACGTCGTGGGTCAGCATGCGGCCGGCCTGGGCGTATTTCAACAAGGTTTCGCGGCCTTCCGCGCGCGCCTGCAGGGCATGGATGTTCATGGCCGTGGCTTCCGCCACCAGGGCGCCGCACACCACACCGTGCGGGATCGGGAAGAAGGCGCCGAGCGGCGAGGCCAGGCCGTGTACCGAGCCCAGTCCCGCCTGTGCCAGGGTGATGCCGGACATCAGGGCCGCGTAGGCCATGCCAGCCTGGGCATCCCGCGCGTCGGGCCCGTTTTTGTACCACTCCAGCAGGGAGTTGCGCGCGGCCTTCATGCCCGACCATGCGAGCGCGTCGGTAAATCGGCTGGCCTTGCTTGAGACGTAGGATTCGAGCAACTGGGTGAAGGCATCCATGCCGTTGGCGGCGATGATGTGCGGCGGGCAGGTGGCCAGCAGGTCCGGGTCGACGAGGGCGATTTCCGCGACCAATTTCTCGTCGCGGAAGGATTTTTTGAAGCCTTCCGGGCCGTGTACCGACAGTACCGCATTCTTGGTGGCTTCAGAGCCGGTGCCGGCGGTGGTGGGCACGGCGATAAAGGGGGTGGTCGGGCCCAGGTAGGGCAGTTCTGGCCCTACGCCTTCCAGATGGGCCATGACCGAATTGCCGGGCTTCAGCAGGCCGGCGATGGCCTTGGCGGCATCCAGCACGCTGCCGCCGCCGAGGCCGACCACGCAGTCGAAGCCTCCGTTGCGGTAGTTGCGCACGGCGTCATCGACCAAGCCGGGGGAGGGCTCCCCGTCAACACCCTGCATTTCCCAGATGATGCCGGCGGCTTTGAACCCAGCCTGTATTTCTGCCCAATGCGGACTAGAGTGGAAATGGCGGGCGCCGGTGACCAGCAGCGCACGTTTCCCGTACGCCGAGACGAGGTCAGGCAGTTGAGTGCGTACGCCATGGCCGAAAACTATGCGCGGCAAGCGGGCTAGGCTGAAAGCAGGGAACATCTGGAACCTTTGGAAAAGTCGGGGTATCTATCTGGATGGCAGCATTATTCGGGCAACCGGAGCGGGACGGCAAGCCGCTTGTTTAAATTAAGCGCCGCATTTTGTTGACATGGTTTCCGAATCCTTGCTATAGTCTCGCTTCTTCGGACGCGGGGTGGAGCAGTCCGGTAGCTCGTCGGGCTCATAACC
>DCVO01000016.1 GCA_002327405.1 Thiobacillus sp. UBA2186
AGACCCGCCGCGGGGTGTCGCTCAAGCACTTCGACGAGTTCGGCGACGTCGCCGACAACTGCACGGTGTGCCACAAGTGCAAGAACCCCTGCCCGGTGGACATCGACTTCGGCGATGTGTCCATCGCCATGCGCAATTTCCTGCGCAAGCAGGGGCAGAAGAAATTCAACCCCGGCGCGGCGGCGTCGATGTTCTTCCTCAACAGCAAGGACGCCAATGTCATCAAGCTGGTGCGCAAGGCCATGATCGAGTGGGGCTATGCCGGCCAGCGTCTCGGCCATGCCGCAGGCAGGAAACTCGGCCTGATCCAGCGCCAGGCCAAACTGCCGCCCAATACCACCGGCAAGGCTTCCATCCCGGCGCAGATCATCCACTTCATCAACAAGCCCATGCCGGGCGGCCTGCCCAAGAAAACCTCGCGTGCACTGCTGGGGCTGGAAGACCCGCGCATCGTGCCCGTCATTCGCGATCCGGCAAAAGTCAGCGAAGACCCCGACGCGGTGTTCTACTTCCCCGGCTGCGGCTCCGAGCGCCTGTTCTCGCAGGTCGGCCTCGCCACCCAGGCCATGCTTTTCGAACTGGGCGTGCAAACCGTGCTGCCCCCGGGCTATCTGTGCTGCGGCTACCCGCAGACCGCCAGCGGCCGCGCCGACCTCGGCGACGCCATCACCACCGACAACCGCGTGCTGTTCCACCGCGTCGCCAACACGCTCAACTATCTCGACATCAAGACCGTGATCGTGTCCTGCGGCACCTGCATGGACCAGCTGCTGAAATACNNTGCTCGACATCCACGAATACCTGATGGAAAAAGGCGTGAAGCTGGACGGCGTGGAAGGCGTGAAATACCTTTACCACGACCCCTGCCACACACCGATGAAGACACATACGCCCATCAAGGTGGCCAGCAGCCTCATGGGCCAGGAAGTGAAGCTGTCCGACCGCTGCTGCGGCGAATCCGGGACGCTCGCCGTGACAAGACCCGATATTTCCACCCAGATCCGCTTCCGCAAGCAGGAGGAAATCGAGCGCGGCAAGGCCGAACTGCTCAATGATGGCGAGGGCAAAGCCTCGCCGGGCGGCGGCCAAGTGAAAATCCTCACTTCCTGCCCCTCCTGCCTGCAGGGGCTGTCGCGCTACCAGGAAGACACCGGCGTCGAACCGGATTACATAGTGGTCGAGATGGCGAAGAAACTGCTTGGGCCCGACTGGATGGCCGATTACGTCGCCCGCGCCAACAACGGCGGCATCGAGCGCGTCCTCCTGTGATCTGCCCGCTTTGCGATGAACCCGGCGGTAAAGTGCTGTGGCGGGACGATTTCTGCCGCGTTGTGCTGGTTACCGACACCCCTGAATACCCGGGTTTTTGCCGAGTCATTCTCAACCGGCATGCCAGGGAAATGACCGATCTCGCACCCGCTGAACGTACCCGCCTGATGGACGTGGTCTGGAAAACCGAGCGGGCCGTGCGCGATGTCATGCACCCGGACAAGATCAATCTCGCTTCGCTCGGCAACGTGGTGCCGCACCTGCACTGGCATGTCGTCCCGCGTTTTCTGCATGACCCGCATTTCCCCAACCCCATTTGGGGGGAGGTTCTCCGCGAACCGGCCATGCAGCAGTCATCGGCACTCGCGGAAGCGCTGCGCATGAACCTCCTGCAAGGCTGACCCCGGCGAACACGGTGCGCAGAAGCGGTTTTGCCCTATAAAGAACGAATACGCGATTCCCGAGAAGGCTTGAACCAGCCAGGCCGGAAAGAACTTCGCGCGGAGAACATGGAAAACGGGCAGGAATATACCGGAATAGGAAGCCGCATTGTGGCAGGCTTTCTGGTCGTGCTCGTCCTGATGGCTCTGCTCGTCAGCCTGGGACTGCGCCATATTTCCGAAGCCAACCACCGCCTCAAGGAAATCGTCGAGGGCAACAATCTCAAGACCGAGCTTGCCGGCGACATGCAGACCGCCTTGCGAGAGCGCGCGCTCAGCATGCATGCCCTGTCGGTCATGACCGATCCTTTCGACAAGGATGCCGAGCTGCAGCGCTTCAACCACTTCGGATCAGTCTTTCTGGGCGCAAGGGAACGCCTCAGTCAAATGCCTCTAAGCGAACTGGAGCTCGCGATCCTGGATCAGATCAGCCTTCTCATGCGCGAATCGAACCCCGAGGTTCAGGCTGTCGTGGACATGAGCATGAGCATGACGGGCAGCAATGCGGAATTGTTTGACCGCATACGGAATCGGGCGATACCCAAGCAACGGGAGATCGCGGAGGGCGTCAATGCCCTCACCGGCCTGCAGCAGGAATTGACGGATACCGCCGTCCGCAATGCGGATGCCTCCTACACCAAGGTCCGCAACCTGCTGATAGGCTTGGGCATCTTTGCCGTATTGATCGGCCTGCTCATCACCCTGTTCGTCAGCCGCCGCGTCGGCCAGCAGGCGAAACAACTGGCTGCCCAGGCCATGCATGATTCCCTGACCGGGCTGCCCAACCGCAGTTTGCTGCAGGACAGGATCGAGCAAGCCATCGCACACGCCCGCCGCAGCAACCAGCCTTTCTGTGTTGCCTTGATGGACCTCAACCGCTTCAAGGAAGTCAATGACACGCTCGGCCACAACGTGGGCGACGAACTGCTGCGGGAAGTCAGCCGCCGCCTGAAAAAACTGGTTCGGGCCGAAGACACCGTTGCCAGAATGGGCGGCGACGAGTTTGTCATCGTGCTGCAGGGAGTCGGCGAGTCCGACATTTGCAGATTTGCCGAGAAATTGCGCACGGCGCTGGAGCCGGCCTTCCTCTGGGGAAAACAGGGCATCGACATCGGCGCCAGCACCGGCATAGCGCTGTTTCCCCAGCATGCCGAGGACGCGAGCTCGTTGATCCGCTACGCCGATATCGCCATGTACATGGCAAAACGCTCGGGCCGGGACCATGCCGTCTATGCGCCGGACCAGGAACAGATCAGCCGCGACATGCTGTCCCTGAAAAGCCAGTTGCGCGAAGCGATCCATTCAGGCCAGCTGGTTCTGCATTATCAGCCCAAGATCGATCACCATACTTGCCGCGTGATCGGACTGGAAGCCCTGGCGCGCTGGAGTCATCCCGAGAAAGGCCTGCTGGCGCCGGACAACTTCATCTCGCTGGCGGAGGAAGCCGGCCTGATCGAGGATGTCACCCGCTGGGTCCTCAAGACCGCGATCGGCCAGTTGAGCTTGCTGCATGCCAGAGGGCATGCGCTGACCATGGGGGTCAATCTTTCCCCGCGCAATCTGCACGACCTTGAACTGCCGGCGACCATTTCCACGCTGCTTGCCGGCAACGGCGTGGCGCCGGAATATCTCACACTGGAAATCACCGAAAATGCAGTCATGTCCAATGCGGCCGACGCCCTCGCCATCCTTGGCAAGCTCGACCGCATGGGCATCACCCTGGCCATCGACGATTTCGGCACGGGCTACTCATCGCTTGCGCATCTGAGGCAACTGCCGGTGGACGAGATCAAAATCGACAAGTCCTTTGTCATCGACATGGAGGAAAACGAGAACGACGCCGTCATCGTTCGCTCCATCATCGATCTTGCGCACAACCTCGGCCTCAAGGTCGTTGCGGAAGGCGTCGACACAAAGGATGCATGGGACACCCTGACCGTTCTCGGCTGCGACCATTCGCAAGGCTTTTACATGAGCAAGCCGCTTCCGGGAGACGGGCTGATGCAATGGCTGGAGGAGTCGTCCGCCGCCTCGATGGCAAGCCTGCAGCCTGCGCACTGCAAACTTCCTGCCTGACGCAAACGCTCAGGCGTTTTTTTCCAGCGCCTCCCAGCGCTCCAGCAGTTCCAGCAAGGCCATCTCGATTTCTTCCAGACGCGCATTCATGGCCGTGACATCGCTGCCCGGCTGTTGGTAAGTGGCCGGGTCGGCAAGCCTCGCCTGCAGGCCTGACTGTTCCTGCTCGAGCGCACGGATTCTTCCCGGCATGGCTTCCAGCTCGCGCTGCTCCTTGTAGCTGAGCTTGCGCTTTCCCCTGCGAACTTCCGGAACGGCGGGCCTGGCAACCGGTTTGGCCTCTGCTGCCGCAGGTTTGGCACGGGCGGCGCGCTCGCGTTTCCAGTCATCGTAGCCCCCGGCGACATTCACCAGACAGCCGTCGCCCTCGAAGGCGATGGAGGCGGTGACGACGTTGTCGAGAAAGGCGCGGTCGTGCGAAACCAGGATCACCGTGCCCGAATATTCCTGGAGCAGCTGTTCCAGCAGCTCCAGGGTATCGATGTCGAGGTCGTTGGTGGGCTCGTCCAGCACCAGCACATTGGCCGGGCGCGCGAACAACCGCGCCAGGAGCAATCGATTGCGCTCGCCGCCGGAGAGCGCAGACACCTTGGCACGCGCCCGCTCCGGCGGGAACAGGAACTGCTCGATATAGCCGATGACATGGGTTTTCTGGCCGGCGATCTCGACGTAATCCGAGCCCGGCGAAATGGTATCGACCAGAGTGGCGTCATCGTCGAGCACGTTGCGGAACTGGTCGAAATAGGCCACCTGCAGATTGGTGCCGCGGCGGATAGCGCCGCTGTCCGGCCGCAGTTCGCCGAGGACAAGCTTGATCAGGGTGGTCTTGCCGGCGCCATTGGGACCGAGCAAACCGATCTTGTCGCCACGCAGGATGGTGGCGGAAAAATCGCGGATCAAGGTACGGCCGGGGATGGCATAACCGACATGTTCCAGCTCGGCCACCACCTTGCCCGAGCGTTCGCCGGCGTCGAGCTGCAGGCCGACCTGCCCCAGCTGTTCGCGCCGTGCCGCACGCTGACGGCGCAGCGCCTCCAGCCTGCGCACGCGGCCCTCGTTGCGCGTACGGCGCGCCTCGATGCCCTTGCGGATCCAGGCTTCCTCCTGCTTCCAGAACTTGTCGAACTTGCGACTCTGTGCGGCCTCGACTTCCAGCTGCTCGGCCTTTTTCGCTTGATAGTCGCTGAAATTCCCTTTGTATTCGCGCAAGAGACCGCGGTCGAGTTCGACGATGCGGTTGGCCACCGCATCGAGAAAGCGGCGGTCATGGGTGATGAAGAACAGTGCGCCGGCAAAGCCTCTCAGCAGTTCTTCCAGCCATTCGATGGCGGCGAAATCGAGGTGGTTGGTAGGCTCGTCCAGCAGCAGCAATTCCGGTTCGCCCGCCAGCGCCCGCGCCAGCGCCACGCGCTTCTTCTGCCCGCCGGAGAGGCTCTCCACCCGCGTGTCTGCCGGCAGGTCCAGGCGCGCCAGCACCTCCTCGACTTTCTGGCTCATCCGCCAGGCGTCCTGCACTTCGAGTTCGTGAGTCAGCCGCTCCAATTCGTCGTGTGCGGATTCATCGCCCTCGGCCAGGCGATGCACCACCGCATGGTAGGCGGCGAGCAGCGCCTGCGCCTCGCCCACGCCCTCGGCCACCGCCTCGAACACGCTGTGTCCGGCCGTGAACTGCGGCTCCTGCGGCACATGCGCAAGCCGCAGGCCCGGCATCTTCCACACCTCGCCGGCATCGGGCCTGATCTCGCCGGCCAGCACCTTCATCAGGCTGGATTTGCCGGTACCGTTGCGGCCGATGAGGCCGATGCGCTCGCCGCTGTCGATGACCAGCGAAGCGCCGTCGAGCAGCGGCCAGTGCCCATAGGCGAGTTCAAGTTTGTCGAGGATGGCTAAAGGCATAAGTACAAAAATTTACAGGGAGGTATGAGAGGGGAGGGAGTAAAACAAGACCTCCCTTACCTCCCTTAACCTCCCTGTTAGTGCTTTACGTATGGACTCTTATTTTACGAGACTCAGGCGCGGTTTCTGCTCTGTCTGCGCAGGGATGAGGCGTTCCGGCGGGAAAATGGCGGAGAAGGTGCTGCCCTTGCCGGGCGTGCTCTGGATGTCGAGCCGGGCCTTGTGGCGGGTGAGGATGTGCTTGACGATGGCGAGCCCCAGCCCGGTGCCGCCGGTTTCGCGCGAGCGCGAACGGTCGACGCGGTAAAAACGCTCGGTCAGGCGCGGAATGTGCTCGGAAGCAATGCCTTCGCCGGTATCGGTCACCGCGAATACGGGATGGCCGTTCTGCCCGAACCAGCGCAGGGTGATCTCGCCGCCGTCCGGGGTGTAGCGCACGGCATTGGAAACCAGGTTGGAGAAGGCGCTTTGCAGTTCCTGCAGGCTGCCGGAGAGCCAGTCCTGGGAGTCTATTGCCAGGCGTATCGCGTGGCGGCCACGGCTCAGCGATTCGGCCTCGCGCGCGAGCTCACGCATCAGTTCGGGCATGTGCACCTGTTCCTCGGCCACCGTGTTGGGCGAGGATTCCAGGCGCGACAGCGTCAGCAAATCGTCCAGCAGGCGCTGCATGCGCCGGGTGTGGTTGATCATGATGCCGAAATAATGCTTGAGGTCGGCATCCGCGGGCTTGTCCATGTCGTTCAGGGTTTCGACGAAACCGCCCACCACGGTCAGGGGCGTGCGCAGTTCGTGCGAAACATTGGCGACAAAGTCGCGGCGCATGGCATCGACCCGCTCCAGCTCGGTGACGTCGCGCACCATCAGCAATTTCTGCTCCGCGCCGAAAGGCACCAGTTGCACCATCAGCTTGATGTCGCGGTTGGCCGGGGAGTTGATGTTGAGTTGCCTGGAATAGTCGCGCGCGTTGAGAAAGTCGACGAAATCCGACTGCCTGATCAGGTAATGGATGTACTGGCCGCGGTCGCGCTCGGCACCCAGTCCGAGCAGGCGGCGCGAGGCGGGGTTGCACCACTCGATGCGGTCCTGCCCGTTGAGGATGACGATGCCGTCCGGCACCGCTTCGGCGGCGTGCTGGAAGCGGCAAAGGGCGGTGACCAGTTCCGACTGGCTCTGGCTCCGGCGTTTCTGCAGTTTCTCCAGACGATAGAAGATATCGCCCCATACGCCGATGTCGCTCGGCGCCGGCTTGTCGCCGCCCTGTTCCAGCCAGCGCACCAGCCTGTTTTCCTGCCACAGTTGCCGCACCAGATACACCAGCAGGGCGACGACGGCAAACTTGAATGCCAGGAACTGGCCGCCCCCTGCCCACAGCATCAGGGCGATCAGCGCGATGACAAACAGCGTGATGAGGGGACGCCACCAGAAACCCATTTTTTTCCACCTGCATTGTGGGTGCTGGCGGAATTATCTACTGTTGCGCGGAAAAACGGTAGCCTGCGCCGCGCACCGTCTGCACCAGGCCTTCGTGACCGCTCACTTCCAGCGCTAGCCGCAATCTGCGGATATGCACGTCCACGGTACGTTCCTCGACGAAGACGTCGTCGCCCCATACCTGATCCAGCAACTGGGAACGGGTGTACACGCGCTCGGGGTGGGTCATGAAGAAGTGCAGCAGGCGGAATTCGGTCGGCCCCAGCTCCAGCGGTTTGCCGTTGCCGGTGACGCGGTGGCTGGCCGGGTCCAGCCTGAGGCCGGCGGTTTCCACTGCCTCTTCGGTCATCTGCGGGGCGCGGCGGCGCAGCACGGCACGGATGCGCGACACCAGTTCGCGCGGCGAAAACGGCTTGGTGATGTAGTCGTCCGCGCCGATCTCGAGCCCGAGAATCTTGTCCAGCTGGTCCGATTTCGCGGTCAGCATGATCACGGGCAGATCGGCCGTATCGGCGTTGGCCCGGATCATCCGGCACACCTCCATCCCGTTCATCTCCGGCATCATCAGATCGAGGATGACCAGCGCCGGCCTTTCCGCCTTGACCATTTCCAGCGCCCTGCGGCCGTCGAACGCCCGAAAGACGGCGTAGCCTTCCTGTTCGAGATTGAAG
>DCVO01000119.1 GCA_002327405.1 Thiobacillus sp. UBA2186
CCTATATTTCTGACTTATGAGTAAATCGTGGGACTTGGCCTGGCATTACACTTTCATCCTGGGCTCTATTTACGCTTGCCGCATATTGGCTTTTTTTCGACAGCACTGATCATATTCGCCGCCAGGAAAAAGCTTAAGATTTGTGCTTGGGGGGCAGCGTTGATCCTAACAACAGGTGCCGTTTGGTGGATAAGGATCAAGAAAACATCAACCAGCAAATAGCAATTTGCCTTGAAACGATATTCAGTCGAGCGCCTTCATAATTTTCAGCGCGAAGAGGATTCTAGCGCTCAGATTCCTGCCTTGCGTACCAGTTGGTGAACAGTAGCAAACGTCGTCCTATAAAATTTATGATGAGAGTGAACGCAGCTACCAGGCACTTTGCAAGCAGATAATGCAATCCTGCGCCAGCGACAAGCAAGGCCATGAATCCAAGCGAGGCAACTAACGTAACCACCCCCACAACAAGAAAAACCCCGAACTCCGCGCCTTTGTGATTAAGCATCCGGTAGGAAAACACCCACCGCACCGAAAGCTCATAGTTGACCCAAACGCCAATCAAGAAAGCCATAAATGTGGCCAATAAATAATGCAGCCCCAAGCCGCTTACCAACACCGCAAGGACGGCAATGTCAGCCATAAATGCCAAGCCGCCGACTACCGCATAGCGGATGAATTCCCCTTTTATGCCGGTAGCCGTAGCCATGTTTTTGTTTCCACTTTTCTATTTCAACACTTCGTCTATTGGGTAACTATTTCCAACTTGGTTGCCTTTATTTTCCCACAATCATAAACACTGAATTTCCTGTCCGTCAGCGGATCGCTGAAATCCAGGCTTGCGGAGGGCAATTTAGTATCCGTTATCAAAAAATCCAGAACGGGATCGGAACATGCGCCCTTTAGTCTTGCCATTGTCAATGGTTGTTTAGCGGGCAATTTGTTGCGTTCTTTCCTGTCAATGGCACTATCCCGAAAATCCCACTGGCGTAAGTGCATAAGGCGTCTTCCGAACTCCATTGCAGTGCGCCTATAAAACACAATGCCGCTGCCTTGGCCATAAGAGACATAATGCGCTCGGTTCAGCCATAACCATGCCCATTGATAACCCAAGAATAGTGCAGTTTTGTGTTTATCAACCTGATACTCGGCACTTTCCCAATAAACAACCGAGCCTTCTGGTATCAGTGCCTGTACAGGCGCCATAGCTTCAACGCGAGCCGGGTGGGTGTACAAGCTGGCAGGGGAGCGTCGATCCCAGTTCGGGATGGCAACAGCCCATAGGCAAATGGCATATACCCACAACCCTCTCGATTTGGCTTTCAGTTGCAAGGAAGAAACTGCAAGGAAAATGCCGATTGCAAGCGGGGGTTGAACGAGCGCTATCAGCCAAATTGGTCGACTGTTGTATTGTGTGAACCACAACAGATCTTTGAAAACGTAAAGCCATAACGCTGCAGCAGATAACGCCAAGACAGACAAAAGAAGTCTCGAATTTGGCGGGCTGTTGTTGTCTTTCGCATTCTTAAAGTGCCACACCCCAACTCCATACAAGACTGGCAGCAATACGCCTCCCAGGTTGATGGGGAAGAGCAACCCGCCTGCCACAACGACAGCCAGGTAACGATGAAAGCTGGAGTCTCTCTGCCACAGGCTGATACAGAGGGGGGCAACCATTGCGATCGCCAACAAGTGTGCCAGCCACTGCACCCGATGAAGCTGCGCAGCCACTGCAAGCTGGGTTCCCGTCAACTCCGCCGACAGGGACCAGACCACGCCTAACGCTAAAACCGGCAATATCCAGGAAGCCAATTTCCCAGCTTCCGCCTGCAGGTATCGCGCGGCCAAATACAGCATGCTTGCATCAAGCGACAGGCGTATCCAGTCAAGCCGGCCCCACTGGCTTGGAAATAGGAAGGGGCTGCGCAATTCCAGCAGCCGCCGCCACGCCGGATCAAATATCGGACTCAAACCAACCCAGTCCGCCAGTTGCATGGCCAGCAGCCCGAATGCCAGCAATATTCCCCACAGCAATACGGGCCGATTAAATCGGGTAGACAGGAGCGACCAAGCTAGTACACCGAGCCCAGCCAGGGCCACTAGTGGATGCAATGCAAATGCAGTCACCAGCGTACCCCATGCCAAGACCGGTTTTTTCCCCAGCCAGAACGACAGCGAGAGCAATACCAGCGCCTCGGCAAACAGGCGTGGCGTAGCAAACAGCTCCCCATAAGAGAACACATAAAGGCCGTTGTAATAGGGATCCCAACTAAGCACGAGGATGACGGCCGCAAGAAGGGGAACAGGCAAGAGCCAGCGATGCAGAAGCTTTACCAGTGCATAAAGCCAAATTGCGGCACCCGTCACACTAAGCATGAGGAAGGCCTGGTCCAGCCCAAACCGGGCTATCAGCCAGGCATGCAAGTGGCTGAACAGCGTGTAATCATCTTGCGAGCCGTACAGAAAAAATAGGTCCTGCTCGAACCGCTGTGGGAACAGGTGCTTTAGCGCCTGCACTGAATAAAGTACACCGTCATGACCAATTCCCAGGTAAGGTCGAGTCAGCAACCACCAGGCAACAGCTACAATTGCAATTAGAAACAGCCCGGGATTTGCTTTGCGGGGCACCAATTGATGCGAGCTGCGGGTCAGGTTAGGCATGTCGGATTGTTGATTGCTTTTCGATTTAACCATATTAAAACCGCCGCTTTATATACTAAAAATAACGCATGAACAAAAAACAATCCTCCCTGATTTTTCAGTTGGTATTGCTGTACGGGGCGCTGACCATCATCCTTGCCTTGGGATTTGGGATTGATATTGCAGGATGGTGGGCGCGTCCCGTTTACCGGGGAATCGCCACCGTCATCCACGCCCTTATCGGTTTGTTTAACTAAATTTCGGAAAATTCTCGGTTCTTCGCCTCATGCCTTCAGTTGACCATGGACAAAACGCCTTGTCCGCGATTTACACCGGTCTGCGCGAACATGCCATCCTCGTTGGCCTGATCGTCGCATATGGCCTCGCGGCATTGGCCGTTGCAGAATTTCAGGGCCTGACTTACCCACTCTTTTTCAATTTACTGGCCGCCTATTTCGTCACCTTGCTCATTCCGCTGACGCTCGCTTTCTGCTGGCACGCCATTGGGGTGATGATCTTTGTTCGCCCGCAGCGGTTGACCAGATACTTGCTGTCCAGCCTGAAAGGCTATCTCGAACCCCGGCGTCTGCTTTACCTCGCGCCCATTTTGTTGCTGATCCCTGTCTTCGCGGTGGCATTTTCTTTCCTCAAATCCACCATTCCCATCTTGAGTCCCTACACCTGGGATACCGCTTTCACGCGCTGGGATTACCTGCTGCACGGCAGCAGCCACCCCTGGGTGCTGTTGCAGCCTGTTCTAGGCTATCCATTGGTAACGGGGGGAATCAATTTCCTCTACAACCTCTGGTATCTCACCATGTACGTCCTGTTGATGCTGCAGGTGTTCGACACCCGCAATCCTGCGCTGCGCATGCGCTTCCTGCTGAGTTTCCTGCTGACCTGGATCGTCCTGGGGACGTTCGGCGCGCTCGCTTTCTCATCCATGGGTCCCTGCTACGATCCTGGCATTGCCTCCAATAGCGGCCCTTACGCCCCGCTGATGAATTACCTGAAGGCGGCCGGCGAATCCGTCCCTGTCCCCAGCCTGGAATTGCAGCAAATGCTGTGGGACAACTACCAAGGCAATGGGCGGGCCGTGGGCAGCGGCATTTCAGCCATGCCCAGCATGCATGTGGCCATCGCCGCCCTGATGGCCTTGTTCGGCTGGCATTACTCGCGGGCAGCCGGCATCGCGCTGACCGCCTATGCCCTGGTCGTTCTTGTCGGCTCCGTTCACCTGGGCTGGCACTACGCCGTGGACGGCTATGCCGGGGCGCTGGGCGCCTGGCTGATCTGGTGGGTGGTTGGCCGCTGCCTGGCAGGCCGGCTTGCGTTGCAGCAAAACCACGCCGCCGCCTTGCCCGTTAGGACTTAAGGGCAGGGCCGAATTTATTTTGGATAGTTCTTCCGGTTTCTTTCTGCTATGTTGTCTGTAGGGAGAAACGCTCTCTGTATGTGCATAACCCCATTTTTACTGCACATATTTTTGTGTAACCGCTCAAAAGGAGATACCCCATGAAAGCAGCCTGGAAATACATTCAGCAATTCCTGCGCGACGAAGAGGGCGTAACCGCCATTGAATATGCACTGATTGCCGCCCTGATTGCGGTGGTCATCATTGCAGCCGTCACCCTGGTGGGTAAAGAGGTCAGCCAGACCTTCACCACCATCGGCGAAACGCTCAACAACGCCAACACCACCCCCACCCCCTAGCAGTTAAAAAAACCTCAAGCCCGTCACGCACTTGGTGCATGACGGGTTATTTATGGAAAGCGTATGAACGAAATCCGCCGTTTCGCCGGTTTCTGTGCGCGTTTGCTTAGGGAATGGTGCAAGGCAGAGGCTGGGGTAACCTCGATCGAATATGCGCTCATCGGGCTGTTGATCGCGGTGGTCATTGTTGGGGCAGTCACGACAGTCGGCCTGGAACTGCAAGCCGCCTTTGATTACGTGGCGAGTTGCGTGGCCAACCTCCAGTGCCCATGATTTTTGATGCCCGTGAATTACTCTCCACAGCTGGTTTTGCTGCTTCTATTGGCCATGCACCTGGCTGTGGCAGTCTACTGGGACGTAAGGGAAAGACGGGTTCCGAATAAGGTCGTTCTGTCCGGCCTGCTGACCGCGCTGACCTTCCATGCCGTGGTGTCCGGCTGGGCCGGCCTGGGCATGGCATTTGCCGGCGCCCTGACCGGATTGCTGGTCTTGCTGCCCGTCAATCTGCTTCGGCTGATGGGCGCAGGCGACGTGAAGCTGATGGCGATGGCGGGTGCGTTCGGGGGAAGCCCGCAGGCCGGCTTGTGGATGGTGTTGTATACCTTGCTGGCCGGCGGACTGCTGGTGGCGCTGTATGCGGCCAAAGGCCGGGTCAGGGAGAAACTTGCCGGCAACTTGTTCATCATGCTCAAGCTGGGCCCGTCCGAACTGGATGCCGGCGGAGAAAAAAAGGCGAACAAACTGCAAACGGCGGCACGGCTGCCCTACGCGGCGGCCATTGCCTGCGGCAGCCTGGGCTACTTGCTTTTTAGCCTGTCGTGAACCATGTTGAAATTATTGGGCTTGTGTTCGACTGCGGGGGCATCGATAGCCGACCAATGATGCTCCCAAGGTTGGGTGACTACTAGATAAGGATAAGGGAGAAAAATTTGAACGAAACGAGCGGCGCCGCGCCCAGGGCCATGCCGTCTTTCATGCCGGCTCCCCGCACCCTGGAAGAAACCGGGCTGAGTTTCTTCTTCATTCTTGAGCTCATCGCCAAGATTCTCTATCGCGGCGGCCAGCTCAAGCTTTCCGAGCTGTCCAACCGGATTCATTTGCCCATTTCGGTGCTGGAGCCTGTGCTGGCCTTCATGCGCAACGAGCGGCTGTGCGAGATCTCCCACCGCAGCGACACCGAGGCCAGCATCATCTACAACCTGACCGACCTCGGGCGCCTGCGCGCCAACGACTACCTGGCGCGCTGCCAGTACGCCGGCGCCGCCCCGGTCCCGCTCGATGCCTATATCGCGCAGGTCAGAGCGCAATCGATGGCCGGCGTGCCCATCACCCACAACATGGTCGGCAAGGCTTTCGACGGCATCGTCATCAAGCAGCCCATCCTGGACATTTTCGGCGCTGCGATGAACTCGGGGCGCGCCATCTTCATGTACGGCCCGGCCGGCTCCGGCAAGACTTTCGTGGCCGAGCACATGGCCAATGCACTCACGGGCGACGTCTTCATCCCGCATGCCATCCAGGTGGACAACGAAATCATCCAGGCCTACGACCCGCTGGTGCACAAGGCGGGCGCGGATGAAAAAGTGGTCGAATTCAAGCTCGAGCGCGCGCGCCGCGACGAGCGCTGGGTGCTGTGCAAACGCCCGATCGTGCTCACGGGCGGCGAACTTACCTTGTCCATGCTGGACCTCGATTTCGACGAAAGCTCGCGCTTCTATACCCTGCCGCCGCAGATGAAGGCCAACAACGGCCTCCTCATCATCGACGACCTCGGGCGCCAGCTGGTCAAGGCGCGCGACCTGATGAACCGCTGGATCGTGCCGCTGGACCGCCACCTGGATTACCTGACCCTGCACAACGGCAAGAAATTCATGGTGCCCTTCGACGTGATCGTCGTCTTCAGCACCAACCTCAGGCCGGCCGAACTGGCCGACGAAGCCTTCCTGCGCCGGCTGGGCTACAAGATCCATCTGACCGCCCTCGACGAGGACGACTACCGCGGCATATTCAAGCAGGTATGCGAGGAATTCCAGATCCCTTACAGCGATGAAAGCCTGCATTACCTGCTGCACCAGCATCATTACCGCGAAGGCCGCCCGTTGCTGGCCTGCGTGCCGCGCGACATCCTGCGCCAGGTGCTGGACGTGGCCAAGTACCAGGGCAAGCGTCCGGAGCTGACTTCGGAAATGCTGGACTGGGCCTGGAACAACTATTACACGACCGAAATCCTGGTCGAGTCGCAACAGTCATGAGAACGGGAGAAACACAATGAGAAACACAAGGGCACTGATCATGCTGGGCATTTCGATCCTGGTTGCCGCCGTCGCCGTGTATTTTGCCTCGGACTGGCTGTCCAAGCAGGGCGACATCGCCACCGCCAAGGTCGTCGTTGCGAAAACCGAGGTCGCTCCAGGCACTCCCGTTACGCCCGAAGTCATCAGCCTGGCCGACTGGCCGCGCGCCAGCGTTCCCAAAGGCGCCTTCAGCGAAGCGGCCCAACTCAAGGACCGCGTCATCAGCACCGGACTTTCCGCCGGCGAGCCCATCCTGGAAAGCAAGCTTGCGCCGGTAGGCAGCAAGGGCGGACTTTCCGCCGTCATCACCCCCGGCAAGCGTGCGCTCACTGTCAAGGTAAACGAGATCGTCGGTGTGGCAGGCTTTACCCTGCCGGGCAACTTCGTGGACATCATGGTCAACACCCAGGATGACCGCGGCAACCCCATCTCCAAGATCGTCCTGGAAAAAATCCTGGTGCTGGCCGTGGCCCAGGAAGCCGAGCGCGACCCCACCAAGCCCAAGGTCGTCAATGCCGTGACCATGGAACTCACTCCCGAGGAAGCCGAGAAGCTCGACCTGGCCCGCAGCATCGGCAGCCTGAGCCTGGTGCTGCGCAACCAGCTCGACAGCGAAGACCTGACCTCCGGGGGGGCGCGCAAGAAGGATCTTCTGGCGGGTTCCGACATCGCCTCCCAGCAGCCGGCTGCGGCTGGCGCCACACAACCCAAGGTTGTGGTGAAACGCATTTATGTCCGCCCGAAAACGGCTGCGCCCAAGGCCGAAACCGGGAAGATCGAAGTGATCAAGGGCCTGACCCGCACCGAAGTCGAATTCAAGGAGTAAGGTGAAATGCACAAGGTACCTGCCACCCTCAATCCCGCGAGCGCACCGCTGACTGCCTTGCTGGTCGCCATGGCACTGGCCGCCGGCAGCCAGGCGCAGGCCGCCAACCCGGCCGCGCCGGCCAAGACCGAGACGACCGCCGCCTCGCGCACCGAAATGGGCTCGCCGATGACCCTGGTCGTCAACAAATCGTCCATCCTGCGCCTGGAAGTGCCGGCCGTGCGCATTTCCGTGGGCAACCCGACCGTGGCCGACATCACGCCCATCAACAGCCGCGAAATCATTCTGCTCGGCAAGTCGATCGGCACCACCAATCTGATCGTCTGGGATAAAGCCGGCGTAGCGACCATGCGGGACATTATCGTCACCCCCGAACCCCCGACGCCCCCCAAGCCCACTGCGCCCGTGGACAGTGAGTCGGTCGAGGTGATCAAGGGGCTTAACAAATCCACACTGGAGTTCTAATGCTCACGACCAATGACAGGGAGATGAAAATGGGCAAACATCACAACGGGCTGACTGCCCTGTTCGCGGCTTTGGCACTGGTCGGCAGTTGCGGCCTGTTTTCCGCATCGGTCCAGGCCGCCTCTCCGTCGGTGCTGGCTGCCGGCGCCGACTTCGTCTCGCCTGAACAAGGCTCGATGGAGATCAGCATCGGCCGCGAGGGGCTGGCGCCGATCAAGGCGACTGCCGGCAAATCGTTCATCATGCGCACCGGCAACATTGCGTTGAAGCGCGTTTCCGTGAGCGACCCCGGCGTGGTCGACTACACGCTGCTCTCGCCCTCCGAACTGTACATGCTGCCCAAGCGCTACGGCAGCACCAACATCACCCTGTGGACCAGGGACAACAAGACCGCGGTCATCGACTTGAACGTCGAAATCGACACCGACGAACTTCAGAACAAGCTGGCGGAACTGCTGCCGGACGAGAAAAACATCAAGGTCACATCGGCGGCCAAGTCCATCGTGCTGACGGGAATGGTGTCCAGCCCCATGGCCGTCTCCCAGGCGGTGGATATCGCCGAAGCCTATGTGCGCTTCCTCAACCGCGACATCGTGCTGCCCGTCGTGGCCGGCGGCGGCGAAGTCGGACCCGGCACCAGGGTCAGCATCGGCAGTACCAATGTCCGCCAGGCGGCCGCGACTGCAGGCGTAGCCGTCATCAACCTGCTCAAGGTCACCGATCCCATGCAGGTGTTGCTTGAGGTGAAGGTGGCCGAAGTCTCCAAGGGCCTGTTGAACAAGCTGGGAGCCCAATTGGATCCTGGCGCCACCATTACCGGCGGCGACTGGTCGGCCAGCCTGTTGACCGCCCTCGCCGCCGGCGTGGACAACACGCTCTCCATTACCGGCCCGAATGGCACCAAGCTGACCATCGACGCCGAGGACAAGGACACCATCTTCCGCATTCTGGCCGAGCCCAACATCATGGCCATCAGCGGCCAGGAGGGCAATTTCCTCGCCGGCGGACGCATCTTCATCCCGGTGAGCCGGGTGAGCGACACCGGCGGCACGACCGTCACCTTCGAGGAGAAGGAATTCGGCGTGCGCCTGCGCTTCGTGCCCACCGTGCTGGCGCACGGCCGCATCAATCTGAAGGTCGAGCCGGAGGTGTCCGAAGTCAATTCGACCGGCACCCCCTTCTCCTCCGAGAATGACGTTACCACGGCCATTCTGCCTTCCTTGAACGTCCGCAAGGCATCGACCACCGTCCAGCTCAACGACGGCCAGAGCTTCGCCATCGCGGGGCTGATCAAGAGCAATGTTGCGGAAACCATACGGCGCATTCCCCTGCTGGGCGAAATCCCCATCCTGGGCGCCCTGTTCAGCAGCAAGGAATTCAAGGATGACCAGACCGAGCTGATGTTCGTGGTCACGCCCCGCCTGGTCAAGCCGCTGCCGCCCAACTACAAGCTGCCGACCGACAATTTCAAGGCGCCCAACCGTGCCGAATTCATGCTGGAAGGCCGCATGGAAAGCGCCACCCCGCCCGCAGCGCCGGCACCGGCGCCCGCCAAGGCCAGCCCCGACAACCTGCGCATGAATTGATTGGAGATCATCATGAACAAACCCGACATCCGAATCCTTCTCGCGCTGGCGCCGGTCGCATTGGCCGGCTGTGCCCAGACCACCACGCCGCACTACGACCAGCACTTCGGCGAAGCCGTGCGCGCGGCGATCGCCCAGCAGACCGTCAACCCGGACGCATCGGGAAACACCGATCCCGTCGCCGGGCTGGACGGCAAAGCCGCGAATCACACCATCGACAACTACGACAAGTCCTTCGCCGCGCCCGAGACCGGCAAGGACCTTGACATCGAAATCGGCGATTAGGATCGCGAGTGAGTCGCCATGAACAGGCCGATCGGATCATTCAGGCAGCAGCGCGGACAGGTGGCCGTCATCATGGCCATCGTCATCGTGCTGCTGATCATGATGATCGGCCTGGTCGTGGACCTGGGCTATCTCTATACCCGCAAGACCGAATT
Organism: Thiobacillus sp. UBA2186; assembly: GCA_002327405.1. Classification (GTDB taxonomy): domain Bacteria; phylum Pseudomonadota; class Gammaproteobacteria; order Burkholderiales; family Thiobacillaceae; genus UBA6918. The sequence continues at coordinate 9,962 of DCVO01000119.1, forward strand.
GCAGAACGCGGCGGACGCAGCCGCCCTGGCGGGGGCGAAGGAACTCAATGGCACCGCCGCCGGGATCAACAATGCCTACGACATGGCCAGAGATTTGGCCAATGACAATAACGTCAATTTTGGCGGCGAGCCAGTTGAAATACCAGATGAAACAACTGCCGCCTATATTGAGTTTGGCCCAACGCCTGACGGGCCGTGGACAAATGCCGCAGATTCGCAAAGCGTTCCCGGAGATAAACGTTTCATCAAGGTTGACACCCGCGGCATCGCCCTGAGCACGGTTCAAACCTGGTTCATGCGCGTGGCCCAGTGGGGTTTTGGCGGCATCGAATCCACCACCACCTTCGGCAGGGCCGTTGCGGGTCCCAACATCGTTGATATTGTTCCTATTGCGGCGTGCGCGCTGGATCCTGACGATTGCCCCCCATCCGGTACCGGCAATTGCGGCTACCGCAAAGGCCAGTCCTACAAGCTCAGTGAAATCAACCCTATTGGCCCCGGCACGCTTTACTGGATCAATCCGGTCACTACGAATGCAGGAGAATGTTCCGGCACCGGCAGCACGGATTACACCCTGCCTTTTATTTGCCAGGGGACCGTTGCGGCAAACGTTGCCGCTGCCTCCGAGGTGCTGACCAACACGGGGGTTAGCGTTCCGCAGTTGGCGGCGCTGGATTCCCGCTTTGATGATTACTCCTCCCAGGCAAAGTGCGACCCCGCAACGGCGCCGCCGGACAAAAACATCAAGGAATATTTGTATGACGAGGCGAATTGGATGAGCCCCGCGCCTGTGGGCTACACCTCTCCAATTGACGGCGCGCCATGTGATGAAAATCAGGATGAATGCCAGGCAGCGCGCGTCAGCATTTCAGGGGGGAAAATCCTGACCGATAGCGGGGGGGTTGTGTGGTCTTTTGTGCGCCCAGAGAATAGCCCGATCACGAACGGACCGTGGCCCATTACCGGGGACACAGGCAGGTCTGTTGTTGCCGGCAATTATCCCGGTGGTACGGGAACACCCTATTCGCAAATCCCAAATCCTTATCCAGGCACAGAAACCGCCTTCTTTAAACCGCCTTCTGTCGAGCATCAGGGCATTGCCGAGTCCGAACGCCGGGTGCTGACCTTGATGATCGTGAATTGCCCCACGGCGGGGGGCAGCTGCCGCCCCGCCACGGTCAGAACCAGGGCCAGATTTCTGTTGCAGCGCAAGGCCGATGTACCAGGCGACAAGGATATTTACCTTGAATTCGGCGGAACCGTAAGCGTGTCCGGTATAACCGCCATATATAAACTGTACCGTTGATCGAACGTGATGAAGCGCCCGCCAAATTCTCATGCAGTCTCCGGCCAGAAAGGGGTGGCGGCGATCGAAATGGCGATCATGCTGCCGCTACTGATTCTGATCTTTACCGGCTTGGTCGAATATGGACGTTTGATGTGGCATTACGATGCGCTGGCCAAGGCCACCCGCGATGCTGCCCGGTTTCTGGCCGAGGAACCACTAGATTCTAATAATAAAATACCTGTCTCTTCCATAAGTGATGCGCGGAACATGGTCGGCAATGCGGCTACGGCAGCCGGGGTTGAAGGGCTAGTGGCTGCAGACGATGTAGACGTTACCTGCGTCCCCGCCGACTGCGTCACCCCTCATACCGTTACGGTAAGTGTCAGTTATCCCTTTACCATCGGCGGATGGGTACCGGTATTTAGCATGGCCAACATTAACACCACATTGTCCCCGCATACCACCATGCGCTATATGCGCTAAGGCCATCAGCCATGAATGCTCGTCCACTATCATTCAAACCCACGCAGCATGGGGTCGCGGCGGTTGAGTTTGCGTTGGTGGCAACGATCCTGTTAGTGCTGCTGCTTGGCATCATCGAGTTTGGGCGCTTGTTTTTCACCATCAACAGCGTGCAGGAGATCACCCGACGAGCGGCGCGCGAGCAGGTGGTGCGCTGGACAAGCGCCCAGGACGCGGTCCAGCGCATGGCCGTTTTGAGACCGGGCAGCAGCGGTACGGTCAACTTCCCCGGTGCCGGAGATATCACAAATGCCGATGTCCGGTTAAGTTTCCACAATACCTACCCCGAAGCAGTAGCGGGTACTGACCCCATTACCGGCATCGCCAGCCCGGGCGAGAACATTAGCAACTGTCTGAATGAGCAGGACAACTGCATCCGCTTTGTACGGGCAACGCTCAGCCAGGATGCGAATGGGTTGACGCCGCTGGATTTCAACGTCATTGCACCCTACATGCCCGCCGACACGTTTTCACTTCCATTCTCAACAGTCATCATGCCGGCGGAAGCCTTGGGCCTGCTTTGATAAAAACCCTGACAAAAACCGACCCACCCACCCATAATTTAGAACATGAAAGTCGTCCTTATCTCCCCCGACCAGAGTGAACTTGGCCAAATAGGCTCGCAATTGTCGGCAGTCGGCAATTTCGAACTGACCCCCGTACAGGGCAGCAATCACGAGGTAGCCTCCGCAGTCGAGCGGCATCAACCCGATGTCCTGGTGGTGGACGGGGTGTACCAGGAAAGCTCCGCCTTCGACCAACTGGAGAAAACCATCGTCGCCAACCCGGGCATGGCGGTGATCCTGCTGGCCAAAACGCTGACCCCGGAGTTTCTGCTCCACATGATGCGGATGGGCGTAACCGAAGTGCTGCCGCAACCGGTAAACGGGCCCGCCCTCAAGGAGTCGATCGAGCGCGCACGCCAGCGCGTGGTGGTCAAGAAAACCGCACACCGGCAAGGCAGGGTGGTGGCCATGATGGGCTGCAAGGGCGGCAGCGGGGTGACCTTTCTTGCCGCCAACCTGGGGTATGCCGTCGCCAGCGCAAACCCCAATCAGCGCATCATCCTGATCGACCTCAACCTCCAGGGCGGGGATGCCGAACTGTTCGTGTCCGACGGCCGCTCGGTCAGCAACGTTGCCAGCATCGCCGCCGAAATCAATCGTCTCGACAGCACCCTGCTCGAATCCAGCCTGGTTCGGGTTTTGCCGAATTACGGCGTGCTGGCGGCGGCGCAGGATACCCACGAGGCTTTTTCGGTCAAGCCCGAGCATGTCGGCCAGTTGATCGAAGTGGCGTCGAAAAGCTACGACCTGGTCATTCTCGATGTCCCGCGCTCGGTGGACCCCGTGACGGTGAAGGCGCTGGACCGTGCAAGCGAAATCTTCGTCATCCTGCAAATGACGCTGCCTTTCATCCGCGACGCCAAGAAACTGCTCGGCGATTTCCGCGCGCTTGGCTACGGCCCCGCCAAGGTGCGCCTCATCATCAACCGCTACGAAAAGGAGCCGGAGATCACCATCAAGGATGTCCAGCAAACGCTGGGCATGCCGGTTTACCGCACCGTGCCCAACAGCTACAGGAATGTCGCCACCTCAGTCAACCAGGGCGTGCCCATTGCCAAACTCGCGCCGCGCGACCCGGTGACAAAGGCCCTGATGGAAATGGCCGACGCCCTGCAGCAGAACAAAGCCGTTGCCGATTCCAAAGGCTGGCTGGCTTCATTGACGGGTCGATAACGGATCAACAGGGAGACAAGTCATGTCATTACGCGATCGCCTCAACGACATTCAGCAACAACCCACGACGACGCTCAACCCCCGCGAGCTGCGCGCCGAGGAGGACCAGGCCTACCAGGAACTCAAGGCCTCCATCCACACCCAGCTCCTCGAGCGCATCGACCTTGCGGCGATGGAAAAAATGCCGGAGGACCGGCTGCGCGTCGAGCTCAAGGTGATGGTCGAGCAGATACTGGCGGAGCAGGGCACCGTGCTCAACCTGGACGAGCGCGCCCGCCTGGTGCGCGACATCCAGAACGAGGTGCTCGGCCTCGGCCCGCTTGAACCCCTGCTGGCCGATCCCACCATTTCCGACATCCTGGTCAACACCTGCAACACCACTTACGTGGAGCGGCGCGGCAAGATCGAACCGACCGACGTGCGTTTCTCCAACAACGCACACCTGATGAAGATCATCGACAAGATCGTGTCGCGCATCGGCCGCCGCGTGGACGAATCCAGCCCCATGGTGGATGCGCGCCTGCCCGACGGATCCCGCGTCAACGCCATCATCCCGCCGCTGGCGCTGGACGGCCCCATCCTGTCCATCCGCCGTTTCCCGGCCGACCCGCTGCGCATGGACGACCTGCTCAAGCTGAAGTCGCTGACCCAGGAAATGGGGGAAATCATCGCCGGCCTGGTCAAGGCCAAGGTCAACATGATCATCTCGGGCGGCACCGGCACCGGCAAAACCACGATGCTCAACGTGATGTCCGGCTTCATTCCGCCCAACGAGCGCATCATCACCATCGAAGATTCGGCCGAACTGCAATTGCAGCAGCCCCACGTCGTGCGGCTGGAAACCCGGCCGCCCAACATCGAGGGCAAGGGCGAAGT
>DCVO01000133.1 GCA_002327405.1 Thiobacillus sp. UBA2186
CTACGCTTTTTCAGAGCTTCCTTAAGCGTCTCATTGCCGGCTTTGCGTTTTGTCTTGCGCTGGTTTCGCACATTGCGGCCGGCGCCGAGACCCAGGCGCACATTCTCCTGCAGGATTCGCCGCTCGCCGGCTTCCAGTACCACGCGGGCAAACGGCTATGGGACGAGATGAAGGTCGGCGATGCGCTGGCATTGGTGCGCGAGCCGGACAACTCTTACGACGCCAAGGCCGTGCGCGTGGAATGGCGCGGACACAAGCTCGGTTACGTGCCGCGGCGCGAGAATGCCGACATCGCGCGCCTCATGGACCGCGGTGCGAAGCTGGAAGGGCGCATTACCAGATTGGTGGAGTCGCGCGATCCCTGGCAGCGCGTGCGCTTCGAAATCCTCGCGCCGCTGCAAGCCCCGCAATAAAAATCGTTTTTACACGGAGGAAGCAGAGGTAACGGAGGAAACCATAAAACTGATTTTCTCTGATACCTCTGTTGCCTCTGTGTCGACTTGTTTTGTGTCCATGCTTTTCAAAAAAACGGATAATGCCGGCATGCGCATCCTCGCCATAGAAACCTCCACCGTGCACTGTTCCGTCGCCCTGCATCAAGCGGGCGAGGTGTTGTCGCGCGGCGAGCTGGCGGGGCAGCGCCACAGCGAAATCCTGCTCGGCATGATCGACCGCCTGCTGGCGGAGGCGGGCAGCGGCACGCAGGAACTCGACGGCATTGCCTTCGGCGCCGGTCCCGGTTCCTTCACCGGCGTGCGCATCGCCGCCAGCGTGGTGCAAGGCCTGGCGCTCGGACTGGGCATTCCAGTCATGCCGGTATGCACCCTGGAAGCGCTGGCGCAGGCTTCCGGCCTCGCGCGCGTCGCCTGTGCCTTGGATGCCCGACTCGATGAGGTGTATTTCGCCGCCTACGAACGCCAGGTCGGCAACTGGCGCATCGTGATCGAGCCCTGCCTGTCCGCCATCGGCGAACTGCCGCACCTGCCGGGCGAAGGCTGGGTCGGCGTGGGCAGCGGCTTTGGCATACTGGACAACGAACTCGCCCATCATCTGCAGCTTGCGGATACGCGCCCCGACCGCTTTCCCGAGGCCGGTGCCGTGGCCGTGCTGGGCGCGCGCATGCTGGAGCAGGGCGGGGCGCTCGATGCCGCTGCCGCCCAGCCCCTCTATCTGCGCGACAAGGTCGCCATGACCACCGTCGAGCGCCATGCGCGGGGCTACAAATGAACGCCATCCTCAAGCTCGATCACAATATCCGTCGCATGTGCGACGCCGACATCCCCGCCGTGCTGCTGGTGGAAAAGGACAGCTACGAATTCCCCTGGAGCGCAGGCAACTTCGTCGATTCCATCCATGCCGGCTACAGCGCCTGGGTGTATAAAGTCGGCGGCGAGATCATCGGCCATGCGGTGTTGATGACGGCACTCGACGAAGGGCACCTGCTCAACATCACCATCGCGCCGGCCTGGCGACGCCAGGGCCTGGGCGGCATCCTGCTGAAGCATGTCATGGATACGGCGCGCGGCCAGCATGTCCACACCTTGTACCTGGAAGTGCGGCCCAGCAATCGTCCCGCCATCGAGCTCTACGAAAAAAACGGCTTCGAGGCCTTCGCCCTGCGCAAGGGCTATTACCCCGCACAGCAAGGCCGCGAGGACGCGCTGGTGATGAGGGCCATGCTGTGAGGCCGCATCCATGAGCGTGTCGCGCGAACTGGTGTTGAAGGAACTGGGCATCGACCCGGTGTGGCGCTTGAAGCAGCGGCCGACAGCCGCCGGCGACGAGGTGGGCGCGGACCGCCGCAGCCGCATCCTGCAAATGGACTGGATGCAGCTGAAAGAAGCCGTCGCCAACTGCACGGCTTGCGATTTGCATAAAACCCGCACCCGGGGCGTGATCGGGGTGGGCGACGAAAAAGCCGAATGGCTCATCATCGGCGAAGCGCCGGGCGCGGATGAAGACGCCAAGGGCGAGCCCTTCGTCGGACAGGCCGGCAAACTGCTCGATGCCATGCTGGCCGCCATCGGATTGAAGCGCGGCGAGAACGTCTACATCGCCAATGTGCTGAAGTCGCGCCCGCCCGGCAACCGCAATCCCATGCCGGAAGAGGTCGCGGCCTGCATGCCTTATCTCGAGCGGCAGATCCAGCTCATCCGGCCGAAGATCATCCTCGCGCTGGGCCGGTTCGCGGCGCAAAGCCTGCTCAATACCGAGGAAGCCATCGGCCGGCTGCGCGGCCGCGTGCACCAGTACCAGGGCATCCCGCTCATCGTCACCTACCATCCGGCCTACTTGCTGCGCAATCTGCCGGACAAGGAAAAAGCCTGGGAGGACTTGTGCCTGGCGCGCGAGACGATGAAAAAGACCGGTTGAACAAGGAGGACATGAGGACAAGAGGAAAGGCAATAAAATTTCTTTTACTCCTGTCCTCTTGTCCTCTTTGTGTATGATTTTCCGTGTCCCGAACAAAGGAGCATGACAATGAAGAAATGGCTCGCAATCGGTTTTCTCGCCCTCGGCCTTTCCGGCTGCGGCTACAACACCCTGCAGACCACGGACGAGCAGATCACCGCTTCGTGGTCGGAGGTGGTCAACCAGTACCAGCGCCGTGCCGACCTGGTGCCCAATCTGGTCAACGTGGTGAAAGGCTATGCCGCGCACGAGCAGGAGGTGCTCACCCAGGTGACGGAGGCGCGCGCCAGGGTCGGCCAGATCCAGGCCACTGCCGACCTCGTCAACGACGAGCAGGCTTTCAATCGCTTCCAGGCCGCGCAAGGCGAGCTGTCCGGCGCGCTGTCGCGCCTTCTGCTGGTGGCGGAAAACTATCCGCAACTGAAGGCCGACGGCCTGTTCCGCGACCTGCAGGCCCAGCTCGAAGGCACCGAGAACCGCATCGCGGTGGCGCGCGGCCGCTACATCAAGGCCGTGCAGGAGTACAACGTCACCGTGCGCAAATTCCCCAGCAACCTGACCGCCATGCTGTTCGGCTTCAAGACCAAGCCCAACTTCACGGTGGAAAACGAGAAGGCCATCGCCGCGCCTCCCAAGGTGGATTTCGGCACGCCGGCGGCACCTGCGCCGTCCCCGTCCGGCGGCGAGTCCTCATCCACCGGGCAGAGTCCGACAAGCGCCGGCTATTGATCGCATGCCGCGGTTCATCCAGGCGAGGACGCTGACACTGCCGCTGCGCATCTGGCTGCTTGCCATGCTGCTGGCGCTGGCGGCGCCTTTCGCCGCGCGCGCCGAAGTCGCCGTTCCCGAACTCGACAAGCGCGTCACCGATCTCACCGGCACGCTCGCGCCCGATACCGTCAGCCGCCTGGAAAACACCCTGGCGCAGTTCGAGGCGGCCAAGGGCAGCCAGATCGCGGTGCTGATGCTGCCCACCACCGGGCCCGAGGACATTTCCCAGTTCGGCATCCGCGTGGCCGAGCAATGGAAAATCGGCCGCAAGGGCGTGGACGACGGCGCCATCCTCATCGTGGCCAAGGATGACCGGGCAGTGCGCATCGAGGTCGGCTACGGCCTCGAAGGCGTGATCCCGGATGCCATCGCCAAGCGCATCATCGAGGAAGACATCGTGCCGCGCTTCCGCCAGGGCGATTTTTCCGGGGGCGTGGAGGCGGGCGTATCGCGCATGATGCGGCTCATCGAAGGCGAACCGCTGCCGCCGCCGCGGGCATCTCCCGCCATCAAGGCGGACAGCATGGATCAGCTCGTGATTTTCCTGTTTGCCGGCATCGTCGGCGGCAAGATCCTCGGCGCGATCCTGGGCAAGGGCCTGGGTTCATCGGTCGCGGCAGCCGGCACCGGCGCGCTGGTCTGGATGGTGAGCAGCGTGTTCTTTTTCGGCATCATCGCCGCCATTTTTGTCCTGATCATGAGCCTGGCCGGCGGCCGCGGCGGCGGGCACTGGGGCAGCGGCGGCTTCGGCGGCGGTTCCTGGGGCGGAGGCGGCGGCTTTTCCGGGGGCGGCGGCGATTTCGGCGGTGGGGGCGCGTCCGGAAGATGGTAAGCCGCATGCTCAAGCACCTGTTCATGCCGTCCTGGCTGATGTGGAAATATTTCCCGCCGGCCATGCTGGCGGAAATCGAATCGGCCATCCGCGAATCGGAAATCCGCCATTCCGGCGAAATCCGCTTCGCGGTCGAAACTTCGCTGCCGCTCTCGGCGGTCTGGCGCGGCGTGAAAGGACGGCAGGCCGCGCTCGAGGCCTTCGGCAATTTGCGCGTGTGGGATACCGAGAACAACAGCGGCGTGCTGATCTACCTGCTGCTCGCCGACCACGATCTGGAAATCGTCGCCGACCGCGGCATTGCCGCCAAAGTCGACCAGACCGAATGGGACAACATCGCAAAGCTCATGGAACAGCATTACCGCGCCGGCGATTTTCGCAAGGGCACGTTCGAAGGCGTCCGCCGCGTGACCGAATTGCTGGCGCAGCATTTCCCGCCCGGGCCGGAAAATCCCGACGAACTTTCCAACAAGCCGGTTCTACTCAAACGATAGGAAACTTATGAGCGCTTACGTTATCTGGTGGATCGTCGCCTTTACCCTGGTGGGGCTGGAACTGACCATGGGCACCTTCTACCTGCTGGTCTACGGCATCGCCGCGGCGGCAGCCGGCATCGCGGCCTGGCTCGGGCTCGGCATGGTGGCGCAGCTCGTGATCGCGGCCGTGATCGGGATTGCCGGCACGGTTGCGCTCAAGAAATGGCGGCGTGCCGAAGCGACCAATGCCGACCTGCAGGACCTCGACATCGGCCAGAGCGTAGTGGTCGAAAGCTGGCAGGGCGGCAAGGGCCAGGTCAAATACCGCGGCACGCTCTGGGACGCCGAATCCGCCAGCTCCGATGTCGATGCGGCCAAGCCTTTGTACATCCGCGCCATGCGCGGCAGCGTGCTGGTCGTGGGCAACTGACAACCAAAACCGACTACTGAAAACTGATAACTGACAACAGGGGGTATTTATGGAAATCGCACTCGCACTGCTTATCGTGGTTCTCATCGTCATCGGCAAGGGCGTGCGCGTCGTGCCGCAACAGCATGCCTGGGTGATCGAGCGCCTGGGACGCTTCCATGCCGTGCTCGCGCCGGGCCTCAACCTCGTCATTCCCTTCGTCGACCGTGTCGCCTACAAGCACATCCTCAAGGAGATCCCGCTCGACGTGCCGAGCCAGGTCTGCATCACCAAGGACAACACCCAGCTCGCCGTGGACGGCGTGCTGTATTTCCAGGTCACCGACCCGCGCCTGGCTTCCTACGGCTCCAGCGACTACATCGCCGCCATCACCCAGCTGGCGCAGACCACGCTGCGCTCGCTGATCGGCCGCATGGAACTGGACAAGACTTTCGAGGAACGCGAACACATCAACCACGGCGTGGTGCAGGTGCTGAACGAAGCCTCGACCAACTGGGGCGTGAAGGTTCTGCGCTACGAGATCAAGGACCTCACTCCGCCGAAGGAGATTCTGCATGCCATGCAGGCGCAGATCACCGCCGAGCGCGAAAAGCGCGCGGTCATCGCCACTTCCGAAGGCAAGATGCAGGAACAGATCAACATCGCCACCGGCGAGCGCGAAGCCGCCATCCGCGAGTCCGAGGGCGACAAAATGGCCGCCATCAACCGCGCCCAGGGCGAGGCCGAGGCCGTCAAGCTGGTGGCCGAGGCCACCGCCAAGGCGCTCTACATGGTGGCGCAGGCCACGCAAACGCCCGGCGGCATGCAGGCGGTAAATCTGAAGGTGGCGGAAAAATACGTCGACGCCTTCGGCAACATCGCCAAGACCGGCAACACCCTCGTCGTGCCCAGCAACATGGCCGATATCGCGACACTGATCGCCGGCGCCATGTCAGTAGTGAAAGCACAAAACTAAACAAGGCGCTACAAAGAGGACATGAGGACAAGAGGAAACCCATGAGCGTGTGCGGTGTTTCCTTAGCAGTTTTACTCCTGTCCTCTTGCCCTCCTTGTCCAGCAGGAATTTTTCAGCAGCGGTATTGTGTATAAATGAAATCCGTCGACTTTTTCGAGCAGCAGTTTCGCGAGCAGGTCGCCAGGGGCGACTTCACGCTGAATCCTTTCGAGGAAGCTGTGTTGCCGCATCTTTCCGGCGGCGTGCTGGACCTGGGCTGTGGGCTCGGCAATCTGGCGATCGCCGCGGCGAAGCAAGGCTTCGCGGTGAGTGCGCTGGACGGCAGCCGCACCGCGGTAGACCGCGTCAACCAGGCCGCTAACCGCCTTGGGCTGCCGCTGGCGGCCTACCAGATCGATCTAAGCACTTACGCCATCGACGGCGACTACGACAGCATCGTTGCAATCGGCCTCCTGATGTTCTTTCCCAGGGAACGCGCGCATGTGCTGCTGGCCGACATCGTGAGCCACGTCAAACCCGGCGGCATCGCAGCCATCAACGTGCTGACCGAAGGCACCACCTTCGTCGGCGCGCTGGAAGCGGGTAATCATTATCTTTTCGGCGAAAACGAGCTGGCCGATGCCTTCAAGGGCTGGGAAATCCTGCTCTCAAGGCACGACGAGATTCCCGCGCCGGAAAACACCGTCAAGAAATTCCACACCATCCTGGCGCGCAGGCTGGCCTGAGAGTAGGCCGGTTTCCTTAGTGCACCACGTCGTGCCGGTGGCGCCGCCAGATCAGCGTCATCAGCGCGCTGATGAACAGGCCGAAGATGATCATGATGGTGTGGATGTGCCACTCGGCGCGGATCATCAGGGCGTAGGCGCCGGTCATCAAGAGAATGCTGATGTTCTCGTTGAAGTTCTGCTGCGCGATGGAGTGGCCGGCGCCCATGAGCAGGTGGCCGCGATGCTGCAGGAGCGCATTGAGCGGGACCACGAAATAGCCCGCCAGCACGCCCAGCAGGGTGAGGAGGAGGGCGGCCAGCCAGAAGTCGTGCACGCCGGTGAGCAGGATAGGCAGAAAGCCGAGCGCGATGCCCGCCGGCAGCACGCTCACGGATTTCTTCAACGGCACCCGCCAGCCGGCGAGCGCCGAGCCGATGGCGATGCCGAACGCGACCAGGCCGGTGATCTGGGTGGCGAGATCGAGCCCGAACGAAAGGTTGTATGCGGCCCAGACGATGACCATGAGCCTGAGCGTGGCGCCCACGCCCCAGAACAGGGTGGTGACGGCGAGCGAAACCTGTCCGAGCGGGTCTTTCCAGAGCAGCAGGAAGCTGTGCCAGAAGTCGTACAGGACGAAGCCTGGTTTCTTGCTGGGCAGGCGGTGGTCGATGGGCAGGCGCGGGATAAACAGATTGACCACGGCCGCCAGCAGATAAAGCGTGGTGATCATGCCGATGGCGAACATGGGCGGCGCGATTTCCACGCTGAAATTGAGTTTGGCGAGCCCGGCCATCGCCACGTCGGGATTGATCAGCGCGCCGCCGATGATGGCGCCCAGCACCACGGCGGCGACGGTCAGGCCTTCCATCCAGCCGTTGGCGGCGACGAGTTGTTCCGGCGGCAGGATTTCGGTGAGGATGCCGTACTTGGCGGGCGAGTAGGTGGCGGCGCCGATGCCGACGATGGAGTAGGCGAGCAGGGGCTCCAGGCCCAGCAGCATGGCCGCGCAACCGGCGAACTTGATGGCATTGCCGATGAACAGCACGCGCCCCTTGGGCAGGGCGTCGGCAAACGGGCCGACGAAGGGCGCCAGCACGATGTAGGCGATGACGAACACGGTCGCCAGCAGGGGCTGGTGCCATTCAGGCGAGCCATAGAACATGAGCAGGCCGATGGCGGCGAACAGCAGCGCGTTGTCAGCCAGGGCGGACAGGAACTGCGCGATGAGGACGGTGTAGAAGACGCGATTCACGCGAATTTAGCGGGTTTTTATGGCGCAACAGGCGTTCTTATGATTAAATAAAAAACTTTTCTGGAATCACATTAACGGAGCCAAAAATCATGGCTGACCGCAGACTGCAAGTATTCTACACTGTCACCAAGCAGCTCAGCTTCACCAAAGCTGCGGATATCCTTTACATGA
>DCVO01000072.1:0-1425 GCA_002327405.1 Thiobacillus sp. UBA2186
GGCGGCTTGTACACGCACAGGCCCTCGCCGAAATCCAGCATCCACTGGTGGTCCTGGTAGAACTGCTGGCGGCCGGTGAGGGTGCGCCAGGGAATCAGTTCGTGTACGTTGGTGTAGCCGGCGTTGTAGGACACGTGCTCGGACTCCAGACCGGACCAGGTCGGCGAGGAGATGATCTTCCTCGGCTGCACCTGGATGTCGCGGAAGCGGATCTTGTCATCCTCGCGCGGCAGCGCCAGATGGGTGTGGTCGCGGCCGGTGATCTTCGACAGCGCCTCCCAGGCCTTGACCGCGACCTGGCCGTTGGTTTCCGGTGCCAGCATGAGCACCACTTCGCAGGCGTCGATGGCCGATTCGATTTTCGGCAGGCCCTTGGCTACGCCTTCCTCGGTGACGGTGTAGTTGAGCTCGGCGAGTTGCTTCACCTCGTCCTCGGTGTTCCAGCTGATGCCCTTGCCGCCGTTGCCGACCTTGGTCATCAGGGGACCGAGGGAAGTGAATTTCTTGTAGGTGTCGCCGTAGTCGCGGATCACCACCGTCATGCTCGGCATGGTCTTGCCGGGGATGGGGTCGACCTCGCCCTTTTTCCAGTCGCGCACTGCCATGCTCTGGCCCAGCTCGGACGGGGTGTCGTGCATCAGCGGCGTGAGCACCAGGTCCTTTTGCGTGCCGAGATGTGTGGCCGCCAGTTCGGAGAATTTCTTCGCGATGAACTTGTAGATTTCCCAGTCCGACTTCGATTCCCACAGCGGCTGCACTGCTTCGGACAGCGGATGGATGAAGGGATGCATGTCGGAAGTGTTGAGGTCGTCCTTCTCATACCAGGTGGCCGAAGGCAGCACGATGTCGGAATAGAGACACGTGGTCGACATGCGGAAGTCGAGCGTGGTGAGCAGGTCGAGCTTGCCTTCGGGGCCCTTGTCGTGCCACACCACTTCCTTGGGCTTGGCTTCGCCGAGTTCGCCGAGGTCCGGGCCCATCACCGCGTTCTGGGTGCCGAGGAAGTACTTGAGGAAATACTCGTGGCCCTTGCCCGAGGAGCCGAGCAGGTTGGAGCGCCAGACGAACAGGTTGCGCGGGAAGTTCTTCGGGTTGTCCGGGTCTTCGCAGGAGAACTTGATGGCGCCGCTCTTGATTTGCTCGACCGCGTATTTCACCGGGTCGATGCCGGCGGCATCCGCCGCCTTGGTGATCTCCAGCGGATTGGTCTCCAGCTGCGGCGCCGAAGGCAGCCAGCCCATGCGTTCGGCGCGCACGTTGAAATCGATCAGGCGGTAGTCCCCCGTCCTTTTGTCTGCGGTGGGCGACATGATTTCCGACACCGACAGCTTCTCGTGGCGCCACTGGCTGGTGTGCGCGTAGAAGAACGAGGTCGAGTTCATCTGGCGCGAGGGGCGATGCCAGTCGAGCGCGAAGGCGAGCGGC
>DCVO01000072.1:1439-3524 GCA_002327405.1 Thiobacillus sp. UBA2186
TGTCGTTGTGGTACCAGTGGTTGAGCGCGGCGCCGAGGATGACCATGGACTTGCCGCGGGTCTTGTCGGCGTTGTCGGCAAACTCGCGCGCCACCGTGACGATGTCGGCGCGCGGCACCCCGGTGTGCTTCTCGGCCCAGGCCGGGGTGTAGGGCACGTCGTCGTTGTAGTCCTTCGGGATGTTGGGCCCGCCGAGGCCGCGGTCGACGCCGTAGTTCGCCATCATCAGGTCATAGACGGTGGCGATGCGCACATCTTTCCCACCGACGCTGATGACCTTGACCGGCATGTTGCGCACCAGCAGTTCATCGTGCTTGTCGCCGCCGAAATAGGGCATGGCCACCTCGGCGATTTCGTCATGGCTGCCGAGCAGGGTGAGCTGCGGCTTGACCTCTTTATTGGAGTAGCCGTCGCGCATTTCCAGGTTCCAGGCGCCGGACTGGCCCCAGCGGAAGCCGACCGAGCCGTTGGGCGCGACCAGGTAGCCGGTGTTCTCGTCGTACACCACCGTCTTCCATTCGGGGTTGTTGTCCTGGCCGAGCTTGCCGGTGAGGTCGGAGGCGCGCAGGAAGCGGTCGGCGACCAGCTTGCCCTCGTGTTCCTTGAGCATCACCAGCATGGGATGGTCGTTGTACTGGCGGCAGTAGGAATCGAAGTACTCGCTCTTGCCCTTGTTGTGGAACTCGGACAGGATGACGTGGCCCATGGCCAGCGCCAGCGCGGCATCGGTGCCCTGTTTGGGGGCTAACCAGATGTCGCCGAACTTCACCATCTCGCCGAAGTCCGAGGACACCGCCACGGTCTTGGTGCCCTTGTAGCGCACCTCGGTGTAGAAGTGGGCGTCGGGCGTGCGGGTCTGCGGCACGTTGGAGCCCCAGACCATTAAATAAGTGGAGTTGTACCAGTCGGCCGATTCCGGCACGTCGGTCTGCTCGCCCCAGACTTGAGGAGAAGAGGGCGGCAGGTCGCAGTACCAGTCGTAGAAAGAGCCGCACACGCCGCCGATCAGCGACATGTAGCGCGACCCCGCGGCATAGCTCACCATCGACATGGCCGGAATGGGTGAAAAGCCATAGATGCGGTCGGGGCCGTATTCCTTGATGGTGTGCACGTTGGCGGCGGCGATGATCTCGGTGACCTCGTCCCACTTGGCGCGCACGAAGCCGCCCTGTCCGCGTACCGACTTGTAGCGTTTGGCCTTGGTCGGGTCGCTGGTGATCGATTTCCACGCTTCCACCGGGCCCATGGTCTTGCGCGCCTCGCGCCACATTTCCATCAGGCGGCCGCGGATCAGCGGGTACTTCACGCGCTGCGCCGAGTACACGTACCAGGAGTAGCTGGCGCCGCGCGGGCAGCCGCGCGGCTCGTGGTTGGGCAGGTCGGGGCGCGTGCGCGGGTAGTCGGTTTGTTGAATCTCCCACGTAATGAGACCGTTCTTCACGAAAATGCGCCAGCTGCACGAGCCGGTGCAGTTCACGCCGTGCGTCGAGCGCACCACCTTGTCCTGCTGCCAGCGGCTGCGGTAGGCGTTCTCCCAGCTGCGGTCTTCGTTGCTGACGACGCCGTGGCCGTTGGAGAACTTGCTGATGTTCTTCTTGAAGAACGTCAATCTGTCGAGGAAGTGACTCATTGTTTTGCTCCTTGCAGTCGCAAATCGTTAGGCGTAAGGGGTTAGGCGTGAGGCGTGTGAAAAGCGCGGAAATTTTTTGCCTTACTCCTCACTCCTCACGGATTTTTAATGTAGGCGTTCTTGCGCAAATAAAACCACCAGTTCAGCACCAGGCACACGGCGTAGAACACGGCGAAGCCGTACATGGCGATCTGCGGGCTGCCGGCCTTGAGCTGGTCGCCGATGACCACCGGGGCGATGAAGGACCCGTAGGCCGCCACCGCCGAGGTCCAGCCCAGCACCGGGCCGGCCTGCGCGCGGTCGAAGATCACGCCCACGGTGCGGAAGGTGGAGCCGTTGCCGATGCCGGAGGCGGCGAACAGGATCACGAACACCACCATGAACTGGGTGAAGTAGATTTCCGGGGTGGCCGACTGGTAGGCCTGCATCATGATCCAGCCGGCGTAGGCGGAGGC
>DCVO01000110.1 GCA_002327405.1 Thiobacillus sp. UBA2186
CTCCAGGTCAAGGACGATATCCCCGGCACCATGACGGCAGAAGCCAACGCCGTCGTCGAGGACGAGGAAATGTCCGGCGGCATCGACGAGGCCGCAGGCGTCGCCGGCGACCCGACCCCGGACTACACCGCCCAGGTCACCGGCAATGTCAGCAACAACGGCAACTGGGGCGCAGACGGTTTTGGCTCGATCACCCAGTTCCAGGTCGGCGCCAACACCGCCGTGAACGTGCCCAACGGCGGCTCGGTCACGGTGTACTTCGCCCAGGACGGCAGCTACCTCGGCACCAATTCGACCGGGGCAGCCGCCAGCCTGCTGGTAAACAGCACCGGCGCCTATACCTTCACCCTGCTGGATAACATGCTGATCACCTCCGGCCAGGGCGAACTCATCGACACGCTCGGCACCGTCACCTTCACCGGTGTGGACGGCGACGGCGATACCGCCACCGTCGGCCTCACCCTCCAGGTCAAGGACGATATCCCCGTCGCCGTTGACGATAACGCACTTTCCGTACCGGAAGGCGGCATTTCTACCGGCGGCAATGTCCTTACGAATGATCTACAAGGTGCGGATGGCGCAGTCGTTACGCACATTTCGCTGAACGGTGGCACCACATGGCAGTTGATCACTTCTGGCACGCTTCAGCCTGACGGCTCCTACCTGTTTACGGAAAACAATGTAGGTACTTATACGTTCAAGGCTGACGGGACATGGACATTCACTTCCGTCGCGAATGTATCAGGTAATACTGATGCTTCATTCAGCTATCGGATTACGGATGGTGATGGCGACACGGACGAGGCTCTCCAGCCGATCCTTGTGACGGACGTACTGCCCAGCACGGCCTACATCACGGTCAACACCAGCAATACCGGTGGAGGCGGGGCCACTGGCCAGCAGCAATTCGAGGTCATAATCACCAATGGCGATACAACTCTAGCCAAGACTGCCACGCTGCAGGACCAAGAAGGCCAGCAGGACATCCCGCTTACCTTCGATTCCGCCGTGCAGTTCCAGGAAGGGCAGACCTACACTGTCGTTCTGGATCATCTGAGCGGGTCCGCCCACGTCAACGTGACTGATTTCTCAATCACGACCAGTGGTGGGGATGTAATCACACTAAACGGGAAAGGCGGCAACAACAACACCACTCTGATCGGAAATCCTGATGGGACAGAGGACGAGGACACCAGTTGGGACGGCGTCATCTACAACATTACGGGAGCAAATAACGTCAATGCCATCCAGGTATCCGACCCGATCGGTTATGACGTGAACACCGTGACCGGCGGTGATGCGGCGGACGATGGGAAAGTGCTGGTACTTCAACCCGCACTGGATGCAAACTCCGATTTCATCCTGGACTTCAGCGACTTGCCGATTGCGACCAATGGATCGGGCCAAACTGACCTCTTCGGTGTCGTAAATAAAATCGACATCTCAGGCGACGATGACGGGGTCAACACGAACTCTGACAACACGGTAATCCTCTCAGCCCAGGATGTGTTGGATCTTGGCAGCGGCGGAAACCACCATACCCTCTTTATATCCGGCGATGGTGACGATGAGATCCAGACCACCTCGATCTGGACTTCCGCCGGTACTGTGACAGTGGACGGAGTAACTTACGACTCGTACACTGCTGCCGTCGGGCCCAACATCGTCACCATCAACATTGAGCAAGGAATCGACAAAGTGGGCTTCTGAACGACTGTATTGGAGATTACAAAGTAAAATAACGCCTGACGGTTTTCCGTCAGGCGTTCTTTTTTGGGGAGACGCAATGCCATACGTCAAGCGCGACAGCACAGGCAGCATTACCGCAATCTCAGCGGAAAAAACCAAGGCGATCGCCGAATGGATCGAGTTGGATGCCCCTGAGCTTAAGGATTATCTGGTCAGTCTCGCGGGAGAAGGACACCCCCCCGAAGTCGCCAACGCCCTGGAAGAGTCCGATCAGGCCCTGATCCGCGTGGTGGACGACCTGGTCAACGTGCTGGTGGAACACAACCTGATGCGCTTTACCGACCTGCCCGAAGCGGCGCAGAAAAAACTGCTGGAGCGCCGCTCGCTGCGCGAATCGCTGACTGCCTTGAAACTGCTGGGCGACGACGACAACGGATTGATCTGACTGACCGTTCGAAACGCAGCTTGCCATAATGGCCGGCTACGACACAGCCGGCCCGGTCACGCCGTCGAAGCCCAGGCCCGGCAGCACGGCCAGCTCTTCTGAACTGCGCACGCCTTCGGCAATCACCGACACGCCGATGGAATGCGCCATCTTGCACACGCCCCTGAGGAATTCCTGGTTGCCGGCATTCAGATGGATGTCGTGGATGAAGCTGCCGTCCACCTTCAGGTAATCCAGGCCGAGGTCGGACAGCTTGGCGATTTCGCCGAAGCGATGGCCGAAGTGCTCGATGCCCACCTGGCAGCCCAGTTTCTTCAGGGTGCGGCACAGGTCGCGGAAGGCCTCCAGCTGGCGGAACACGCCCTGTTCGGCCACTTCGATCCACAGCCGCTTGCACAAGGCCGGCTGCCCTTCCAGCAGCCCGACCAGCTTGTTGTGGAAGCCCCAGTCGGCGATGGTGTCGGCGGACAGGTTGACCGCGATATCGCCCCGGCCGGTGCGCAAACCGCTCAAGGCCAGGTGCATGACCTGCATATCCAGGTCGGCCGTAAGCTTCAAACGCTCTGCCATGGGCATGAAATCGCCGGCCGGCAGCCAGGGGCCGTCCGTTTGAGCCTGCAACCGGATGACGCTCTCCTGATGAATGGCCACGCCGTTCGCAGAGATCACCGGGAAGGCGGCAAGTTTCAGGCGGTGCTCCGACAGGGCATTGGAAAGCAGCTTGCGCCAGCCTTCACCGGAAGTCGCCAGCGGCGACCCATCGCCATGCTTGCTGGCAAAGACTTCGTTCGGTCCCTTGCCTTCGGCGATGGCCAGTGCGCTGTCGGCATTGGCCAACAGGGTCTCCATGGGTTCGCCGCGCTGGTAGCCCACCACGGCAAGATGGAACAGGTCTTCCAGTTCGGGGTAGGCGGCAGCCACATGGCGCATGGCCTGGGCAAGCTTGTCGGCCAGGGTTGGGGGGTCATCCGCGCCGGGGGCCAGCAAGGCGAAATCCGAACCCCGTACCCGCGCGGCCAGCCAGTTGTTCTGGACGGCACAGGCCTCGTTCAGCAGTTTGGCCACCAGCTGCAGCAAGCCGTCTGCCCTGGCATGCCCCAGTCTGGCGTTGACGTTGTTGAGGTCGGCCAGGCGGATGATGGCCAGCAGGCCGACGGCCGAACCTTCCTCGCCGCTCAAGGCCTCGCGCAGGTAGCCGATGAAGAATTCCCGGTTGGGCAGGCCGGTCACGCTGTCATGGTTGACCTGCCGGCGCAGGGATTCGAGGCGCGCGGCCTCGTCCGCAAACATCTGCTTGACGCGCGCGACCATGTCGTTCATGGCCTGCACCACGCTGCGCAATTCAGGCACTTTGGGCAGTTCCACCGAGATGAACTGGCGCCGGGTGATGGCATGCGCCTGCTCGACCACATGATCGAGCGGGCGGGTGATGAGCCGCAGCATGAGGGTGCCGATCAATCCCGCAACGAGGCCGCCCGCCAGGAACCAGATCGACAGTTCCAGGGTGCCCTTCCAGAGGTCCTGATAGGCGAATTTGCTCTGGCTGGCGAGGGTGATGGTGCCGAACTGCTTCCAGCCGTCCTGCACATGGGCGATGCCGGGCCGGGCGCTGATGGGGAAAAGCTTCACGAACCAGGCGGGTGCGCCTGCAGCAGCCGCGGCCTCCTGCTTGCGCTCGGCAACCACTTTTCCCGTGGGATCGGTCAGCCGGATTTCCTGGTAATGCCCGGTATCGAACTGCGCTGACAGCAGCAGTTCGATGGTCACCGGATCTTTCTCGCGGATTTGCGACATGGACAGTGCCAGCGCCGTGGCATTGTCCACATTCTTCAAATAGAGCTGCTTTTCGAGATAACTGCGTGCCGTAAACGTATTGACCAGCAGGCTGGCCGCAAAGGCAGCGACGGTCAACCCGATAACGGCAAGCCAGATGCGTCTGAACAGGGACATGGCTATCCTCCAGCGTTAACTATATCAGCCAATTCGGCCGGGAAATTTTTGATCAGGCCTCGCATGGCAACACTCACAATTCGATTCCTTCGGCGCGCATGCGTGCGATCAGGTCGCGCCAGCGCGACAGCCTGGCGGTCGCGCTGCCGGATGCCTTTTCCGACGGGCCGCTGCCGACCCACAGGCCTTCGCTGTTGAAGCTGAACACCGGGAACAAATCGCCCCGGCGCGAGGCCGGCAGGATTTCGCCGTTCAGGTTGTCCAGGATCAGCGGCTCCGCCCTGGGCGACGGGTAATAAGCCAGAACCATATGCGCCTGCGAGCCCCCGCCGAGCTGGGCGCGCACATAGGTCAGCCGCAGCTTGTCGAGCGGCACCCCCAGGCTTCGCAGCGAAACGTACTTGGCAATGGCAAAATCCTCGCAATCGCCCCGCCCCCGCCCCAAGGCTTCCAGAGGCGTGGCCCAGTAGTCAGCCTTGCCCCATGTCTCAATATCGTCCACAAACGCAATTTTTCGGTTGAAGAATTCGTTGACCCGGCCGATTTGCTCGCTTTCAGGCAGGTCTTGCGCCTTCGCCACCGCTTCCCGCCACTGATTGACGGCCAGGACGGCGGACGAGCCATAGCGCGCCTGGGCCAACTGGAGCAGTTTCTCCACATTGGACTGCCCTGCCTGCGGAACCGGCAGAAACAGAAAAAACAGGCCGAGGGCCATGAGTTTTCCGAGTTTTGCACTATGGCTTGAATACAACATTAGTGGCAATTGGCATACACCCTTCGCGGCATTGCGATTGCGGGCCTTTTCTGTTTGAGCTTAAGATGCTGTGAGCTATGCCTTTAGATATCGGCCCTAATCGCCGAAACTGCAACAATTAAACGGTGAATGTTTGACAATAAGAAAGCCGGACACGAATCAAAGCTCAGGCGCATTCGCAATTCTTGATGGTGTTACAAACGGGGGTTTAAACATGATTTCAAAATGGTTCAAGATATCGGTGCTGGCTGCAATGGTGTCTTCCGCCTACGCGCAACCGATTAGCCTGAAAGACGCAGCCCAGGAGGCCGTGTTGCGCAATCCTGAAGTACAAGCCAAATGGCATGCCTACAAGGAAGCCACCGAAACCGTGGGTATCGCCAAGGGGCGCTACTACCCCTCCCTCGACCTCAATGCCGGCATCTTCCGCGAGTGGAAAGATGAACCTACCGAGGCTGGCGGCGATCGCGATTTCACCTCGCGCGGCGTCGAACTGCGCCTGAACCAGATCCTGTTCGACGGCTTCGCCACCCGCAGCGACGTCAAGCGCCTGAACTACGCCCAGCGCGTGCGCTATTACGAGCTGCTGGACGCCTCCGAAGCCGCCGCCCTCGAAGCCATGCGCGCCTACAACGATGTACTTCGCTACCGCGCCCTGCACAAGCTGGCCGAGCAGAACTACGTCCAACACCGCGCGGTGTACGAGCAGATCCAGCGCAAGGTCAAGCTCGGCGTCGGCCGCGGCGTCGACCTTGAACAGGCTACCGGCCGCCTGGCACTGGCCGAATCCAACCTCCTGACCGAAGCCAGCAACCTGCATGATGTAAGCGCCCGCTACCAGCGCATCGTCGGCTCGCTGCCGCCCGCGGAAATGGCTGCCCTGCCCAAGCTCACCCAGGACGTGCCGCCGAAGGCCGCCGATGCGCTGAGAAAGGCCTACGAGTTCAACCCCGGCCTGACTGCCGCCAACGAGAACATCGTTTCCTCGCTGGCCGACGTGGACGTCAAGCGCGCCCCCTACTATCCGCGCCTGGACCTGCAGGCCGCCCAGTCCTGGGGCTGGGACACCGACGGCATTGACGGCACCTACGACAACCGCAAGATCGGCCTGGCCCTGAATTACAACCTGTTCCGCGGCGGCTCCGACCAGGCCGGCGAGCGCGCGGCCGTCGAGCGCGTGAGCATCGCCAAGGACCTGCGCGACAAGGTCTGCCGCGACGTGCGCCAGACCCTGACCATCGCGCACAATGACATCGGCCGCCTGGGCGAACAGCTGCAGTACCTGGAGCAGCACCTGACCTCGACCGAAAAGGCCCGCGACGCCTACCGCAAGCAGTTCGACATCGGCCAGCGCACCCTGCTCGACCTGCTGGACACCGAAAACGAACTGTTCGAGGCCCGCCGCGCCTACCTCGGCGCCAGCCACGACTACATCCAGGCCTACGGCCGCACCCACGGCTCCATCGGCACGCTGCTTGAGGCCATCGGCCTGCAGCGCCTGGACACCCCCAACCTGTTCGACGGCAAGGAGAAGGCCGAATTCGATCCCGACACCATCTGCCCGCCCTCAGGCGCGAGCCAGCTGGTGGTGGACAAGGACAGGCTTTTCGCCGACGCCATGGCCGCCAATCCCAACCTGCTGCCGCCTGAAGACGTGCCTGCCCGCGCCCCGGTTCCGGTCATCGGCGACAGCGACGGCGACGGCGTGACCGACGACAAGGACAAGTGCCCCGACACCCCGAAGGGCACCAAGGTCGACCACACCGGCTGCCCGCTCCAGGACATCACCATTCTCAAGGGCGTGAACTTCGATTTCGACAAGGACACCCTGCGCCCGGATGCGACGCCCATCCTCGACGAGGCTGCTGCAGTCATGCAGCGCTACCCGGAAATCAAGGTCGAGATCGCGGGACACACCGACAGCGTCGGCACGGATGAATACAACATGGGCCTTTCCGCCCGCCGCGCCAAGACGGTAATGGATTACTTCGTTTCCAAGGGCATCGATGCCAGCCGCCTCAGCTCCAAGGGCTATGGCGAATCCAGCCCGATCACCGGCAACGACTCTGCCGCCGGTCGCGCACAGAACCGCCGCGTGGAGATGCGCGTCATCAAGTAATCTCCCTGTCCCGGCAAAAGCCCCGTTCTTTGGACGGGGCTTTTTTTCGTCAGCAATTTGCCGTGCTTCCGCGTGGCGACAGCCGGGCTAGCGCAAACTGCCCAGCACGATACCGACGGTGCGCAATTCTTCCAGATGGCCGCGCGCGAATTCGAGCAGCCGCGCCGGGTCGTTCTGGCCCAGTTCCGCTGCCAGCTGCACCACCGCTTCGTACCCGGTGCGTTCCCCGCCTTCCAGCAGCATCAGCAGGCGCGCGCTGACCGCGCTTAGTTCCATGAAACGCACCTGCAATCCTGCATCGCGGAATACCAGCAGATGCGCAGGAACCGCCTCGACCTTGATGCGCGGACGGATGCGATGCACCGGATAGCGGTAGGCCAGGTTGGCCAGCACCGGATTCAGCAGCGGCCGCCCCTCGATCAGATCGCCCGATGCATCGTACGCCGGCAGCGATTCATCGCGGTTGGAAACCGCCAACGCCAGTTCTATCCACTCGTAATGCGCCAGTTCCAGCAGGTAATCCGGATAGCCCTCGACCGGCTGCCATTCGTTCTGCAGGAACTGCAGAAACTCATCGGGAATCTGCCTGAAATAAGGCGTATGGCTGCGATGTTCCGCAACAAAGTCCCGCACCAGACGGGCCCACTTGCGGCCGCCCAGCATTTTGCGCAACACCGGAAAGCAGGCGAGCAGGAAGCTTTCCATGTTGTTGTAAAGCAGTTCGGCATAGGCCGCCATGCGCCGGGCGGGCACGCCTTGCGGGCGCTTCGCCTTCCGGGGGTCGCGGATGTGTGCGGCGAACGCGTATTGGTACGCCTGGAACGAAGGCAGCTTATCCATGCGCAAGCTGCAAATCCGCCGCCGCTTGATGCTTGCGCTGCAGGCCGGAAATGCGCTCGACCTCCTTCACCAGATCGGCCAGCGGCGGTATATTGAAGTCGCGCTCCAGCAGGGTCGGGCGCACGCCCATGGTCTGGTAAGTGAAACCCAGCAGCTCCCACACCGGATCGATGACGTCGGCGCCATGGGTGTCGATGATGAAATCCTCTGCCTCGCGATAATGGCCGGCCATATGCATGTACACCACGCGCTCGGCCGGCATGGCGGCAATGTAGGCGCGCGGATCGAAGCGGTGGTTGACGCTGTTCACATAGACGTTGTTGACGTCCAGGTGCAAATCGCAATCCGCCTCCTCCAGTACCGCACGCACGAAAGCGGCCTCGCTCATTTCGGCGATCGGCGCATTGACGTAGAAAGAGGCGTTCTCGACGGCGATGCGCCGCTCCAGAATATCCTGGGTGCGGCGGATGCGCGCCGCCACGTATTTCACTGCCTCTTCCGTCATGGGAATGGGCAGCAGGTCGTACAGGTGCCCGTCGTCCGAACAGTACGACAAGTGCTCGGTGTAGAGCGGGATTTTGAACTCGCCGAGAAAAGCCTTGATCTTGCGCAGCAGCATTTCATCAAGGGGCGACGGACCGCCCAGGGACAGCGACAGGCCGTGGCAGACGAAGCGATGGCGCTCGGCAAAGGCCCGGAACCGCCGCCCGAGAGCCCCGCCCACGTCGATCCAGTTTTCCGGCGCGATCTCGAAAAAACGGATGGCGTCAGGTACATGGCCGTCGAGTTCGTCCATCAGCTCCCTGCGATATCCGAGCCCGGCGCCCTGAACCGGCATGGCCGGGGCAACGCCTGTCATGCGCACAACGTCTTGCTTCACTTCTTGGGCATGGCGCCGCACTTGCCCTGGCCGCACTTGGCTTCGACGGCTTTTGCGGCAGCCGGTGCGACAGCCGCCTTGTCTTCGGCAGCATCGAGCACACCGTCCTTGTTCTTGTCCCTGGCGGCGAACTCCGCCTCCTTGGCTTTCAGATAAGCGGCCTTGTTGCCATCCTTGGGGCCGTACATGGCTTCGTGCGATTTCATGAACTCGTCCCTGGAGATCTTGCCGTCCCCATTGGCGTCCATCATGCTTGCGCCACATTTGCCCTGGCCGCATTTTGCTTCCGGGACCTTGGCATCCGCCGCCATATAACCGCTGTGCAGGCTTTGCAGGGCGAAAGGGCTCTCCGCCGCATTCGCCATCGGCGCCATCGTCATGCCGGCGGCGAAAGCCGAACCCACGGCCAGGCAGATTTTGTTTTTCCGGTTTGCCATTTTGTAAACTCTCCTTGAGTCAATAAAAAGCCGCCTTGCGGCGAAAATAGGGATTAGACCTGATCCCGGTCCTGCAATTTTTTGGCAATGCGCCTGCGCCCCTCTTCGCTCAAGCCCGGCTGTGACGCTTCTTCTTCCCCTGCCAGCCATTCCCGGATCAGGCGCATCTGCCTGGCGAAACGGGTACAGTTCTCGCAAACCGCGAGATGAATCCGCATGCCCAGACGTTCCCGCCAGTTCAGCCTGCGATCCAGGGACTGGGTCACCAGCGCCGAGGTTTCCTTGCAATTTTTCATCAAGCCCATACTGCCTGCCCCCTAGATACGGGCATCCAGACATTCCCGCAGGAACAGACGGGCGCGATGCAGCATCACCCAGGCATTGGTCGCGCTGATGCCCAGCTCCTTACAGATATCCTCGTTGCTCAATCCGGAAAGTTCGCGCAAAGAGAATATCTGCGCCAGGGCCGGTTTCAGGCGGCGGAAGCATTCATCCAGGGCATGGCGGATGCGGGATTTTTCCAGTTCCGAGTCGGGATTGCCCCAGTCGCGAAAGCTTTCCACCCAGTGTCCGCTCTGGTCGAACAGCGCCTCCCAGTCGCTTGGGTCATCCCCCTCGTTGACGGCAGTTGCCGTCACCTCTCTGGCCTGGATTCTGATCAGGTCCACAATCTTGTGCTTGAGAATGCCGGTCAGCCAGGTCCGCTCCGAGCTTGCGCCGGCAAACTGCCGGCGCGCCTTGAGCGCAGCCAGCAGGGTTTCCTGCACCGCATCCTCGGCCAGTTCGTCGGTATACAAGCGCCGTCGGGCATAGCGAAACAGGTAATCGCCATGCTCTTCCAGCCAGCGCGCCGGGTCGCTCATTCCTCCTCCTGTTTTTTTTGGGCGAAATCTTGATGATTCGACAGAGCCCCATTATTACTTGAAATCCCCTGGCTTAGCCCTAGATTGTTATTGCCAGCGGCAATGCCGCAACTTTCAAACCAGGAGGAATCATGGCAAATCTGACCCGTTATGATCCGTTCGAAACCGGACTTGATCCGTTCGACGACCTTTTCCGCGGCTTTTTCCGCCCCGTCCGCATGGACCGGGAACTGCCCCAGTTCAAGATGGACGTCAAGGAAAACGACAAGGCTTATACCGTCCACGCCGACTTGCCGGGGGTGAAGAAGGAAGACATCCACGTTTCCATCGAAGGCGACACCGTGGCGATTTCGGCCGAAACCCGCACCGAGTCGGAACAAAAGGAAGGCGAGAAGGTTCTCAGGCGCGAGCGCTCCTACGGCAAGGTGTATCGCAGCTTTTCGCTGGGCTCGGATATCGACGAGGCAGCCGCCAGTGCAAAATACAGCGACGGCGTGTTGGAACTGGTGTTGCCCAAGAAGGTCGCGGCCGCAGGCAAGCGCCTCACCGTAGAATGACGCGAAGCCGAAACTTTTTTGGAAGGCGGCCTTGAGCCGCCTTTTTTATTGCCCGGCCGGACACTAAAATTACGGAAATGTCACCAACGAGGCCCTCATGACCACCTACTCCCCAGCCGACAAAGCCCACATCCTTTCCGAGTCGCTGCCCTACATCCAGCGCTTCTACGACAAGACCATCGTCATCAAGTACGGCGGCAACGCCATGACCGAGCGCCACCTGATGGAGGCTTTCGCCAAGGACGTGGTGCTGTTGAAGCTGGTCGGCATGAACCCGGTGGTGGTGCACGGCGGCGGCCCGCAGATCGCCGGCCTGCTGCAGCGTATCGGCAAGCAGAGCGAATTCATCCAGGGCATGCGCGTCACCGACGAGGAGACCCTGGACGTGGTGGAGATGGTGCTGGGCGGCCTGGTCAACCAGGACATCGTCACCCTCATCAACAAGCANNGGCAAGGACGGCAACTTCATCCACGCCAAGAAAATGCTGGTGCCTTCCAAGGAGAAGGCCGAGGAGCTTCTCGACATCGGCCAGGTGGGCGAGATCACCAGCATCGACCCGGAAATCATCCAGCACCTCGATGCGCGCGACTTCATCCCCGTCATTGCGCCGCTCGGCACGGACATGGAGGGCAACGCCTACAACATCAATGCCGATGTCGCCGCCGGCAAAATCGCCGGCGTGCTGCAGGCGGAAAAGGTCATTTTCATGACCAACACTCCGGGCGTGCTCGACAAGCAGGGGCAATTGCTGACCGGCCTCACCCCGCGCGAAGTCGACGAGCTGACCGCGGACGGCACGATTTCCGGCGGCATGATCCCCAAGGTCGGTTATGCGGTCGATGCGGTCAACAGCGGCGTGAAGACCGCGCACATCATCGATGGCCGCGTCGAGCACGCCCTGCTGCTGGAAGTGCTGACCCCCGAGGGCGTGGGTACGCTGATCAAGCGGGCCTGATTCAGGCCCCCAGGTATTTCAGCCCCATGACCGTGATGTCGTCGGATTGCTCGGCCTCGCCGGCGAAACCGGCGACCGCCTGAACCAGCCCGTCCACCAGATCGCGCATCTTTGCTGCGGACGGCATCCGGTCCAGCGCTTCGCGCGTGCGCGCCAGCCCGAACTGCTCCTGCGCCGGATTCTCGGCTTCGGTGACGCCGTCGGTGTAAAACAGGATGCGGTCACCGGGTTCGAGGACGATTTCCGCCAGACTGAAGCGGTCGCTCGGCATGATGCCGAGCAGCACGCCCCTGGCCCCGTGCACTTCCGCGAACGGTCCGCCGCGTCGCGACAGCAGCGGCGGCAGGTGGCCGGCGTTCAACAAACTCAGACGCCCCGTGCGCAATTCCAGCAACGCGACATACAAGGTGACGAACATATCGGCCTCGTTGTTCTCCCCCAACAGCGCGTTGAGCAGCGGCAGCAGCTGCGCGGGGTCGGTGCGCGCATTGCCGTGGGCGCGCAGCAGGGTCAGCGTGCGCATCATGAACAGCGCGGCGGGCATACCCTTGCCGGACACGTCGCCTACCGCCAGCAGCGCGCAATCCTCGTCCCGCATGAAAGCATCGTACAGGTCTCCGCCCACCATCTTGGCCGGCAGCAACGCGGCATGCGACTCGATCTCCGGATGACCGGGGAACAGCGGCAGCGCGGGCAGCATGCCCATCTGGATACTGGCCGCCGTGGCCAGCTCCTTCTTAAGATGTTCCAACTGCAATTGCCGGGTCAGCGACTCCGCCGCCTGCTCGTTGACGGCGCGGAAACGCTGGGTAAGCAGGCGGGTGAGCTTGCGCATCAGACCCGGCAGAGGCGCCAACCACTGCCAGAAGTCGCGCTCATGGATGGCGATGACTTCGCTGACCCCGGCCGAGCGGATGTAGGCGGACGCCGCGCCGCCATCGATCACCGACATTTCTCCCAGCATCTCGCCGGGGGAAATGACTCTCAGCGGCTGGGGCGTATCCAGCCGCAGAAAGACCTCCAGCCGGCCGGAGCGCAATATAAAAAGGTGGTGATTTTCGCGGCCGGCCTCGATCAGCATCTCGCCGTCTTCCAGCCGCCTTGTCACGGCGTGTCTGCGGACAAGCGCAAGCTGTTCCGGGTCGAGGCCGGAGAAAATGGCCGCCTGGGCAAGTTCCTGCCCGGCTGGGTCAGGCTGGCTGTTCAGTGGATGATCCCGGGCGCGCGGCCGCTTCCTTGGCAAAGGCCAGGCTCAGCACGTTACGGCCGCGCTCGCGCCTGTAGTCCATGGCGGTGGTGTAATGGCGCACGAGAAACACGCCCAGCCCGCCCGGCGTCGCATGCTCCAAAGAATCGGGCAAGCTGATTTCGGGCCGGGCCGTGGGATCGAATGCCGGGCCGTCGTCTTCGATCTCCGCCTTGAGCACGCCGGCCTCGCAAACACAGGCCAGAACGATGGATTTGGCGGGCGCGGGGCCGTCGCCACGCTCCGCCGCGGCGGCGCCGTGCTCGATCACATTGGTGACCGCTTCGGTCAGTACCAGCTCAAGCCGATAGGCCAGATCGGCGGACAGGCCGCAGGCGTCCTTCAGTTGCGCCAGCCAGGCGCCCAGGGTTTCCAAGGCCTCGGGCTGCGCCGCAAGGCTCAGCCTGTGTGTGTCAGCCGATCCCTGCGTGCTTGCCGCCAGCGCCTCCATGGCTAGCCGGCAAAAATCGCCAGCGCGGCCGGCTCGTCATCCAACACCGGAATCAGCGCGATGATTCCGGCCGTGTCCAGCGTTTCCCGCACCATGGGCTGAAGCCCATACAGTGCCAGTTTGCCGCCGCGCGCCGCATTGGCCTTGGCGCAGGAAAGTAGCAGCCGCATGCCGATGGAGGCGACAAAATCGACTCCGCTCATGTCCACCGCCACCTTGACCGGCGTGGTCGAGGTCAGCGTGGTAAAATGCAGGTCGACATCCTGCGTGCCTTTCATGTCCAGGCGCCCCGTCAGGCGAATGCGCTTGACGCCCTCTTCGATCTGTTCGTCCACCAGTTCCATGTCGTTCCTCTTTCAGTTTGCGTCGAATATGATAGCGGAGGGAAACGCCCAGCCCCGGCGTTGTCACAAAAAATTCATCTTGGCTTTGGCCTGAACAGCTTTGTGTCAAAATCCGGCCATGCGCTACTGGCTGATGAAATCCGA
>DCVO01000088.1 GCA_002327405.1 Thiobacillus sp. UBA2186
CGCATGGCCGCAATGATGTCCTCGCCGGACAAGTCGTCGCCGCGTCCGGAGGCCAGCACCGGATCCAGCACCACCGGAATGTCCGGATAGTCGGAAAGGATTTCGGCGATCACGGTAATGTTCTCGACGCTGCCCAGGAGGCCGATCTTGAACACCTCGACCGGCATGTCTTCCAGCAGCATGCGCGCCTGGTCCGCCACCCAGTCGGCATCCACCGCCGAAATGCCGTCCACCCCTGCGGTGTCCTGGATGGTGATCGCCGTGATCACCGAAAGCGGGTGGCAGCCCATGCTGGCAAGGGTGAGAATATCCGCCTGCACGCCGGCGCCGCCGGTCGGGTCGGAGGCGGCAAAGGTAAGGACCATGGGGGGGCTTTGGGACATGAAACTTTCCTGGAGCGCGGAAATCGCGTCTGGTTTAGAATGTAGACCGATTTTATCCTATATCCGCAGTACCCTTCCCATGAGCGACGCCCCCGAATACAAAACCTGGATGTGCCTGCTGTGCGGCTTTATCTACGACGAAGCCAAGGGCTGGCCCCAGGACGGCATTTCCCCCGGCACCCGCTGGGAGGACGTGCCGATGAACTGGACCTGCCCCGACTGCGGCGGCAGGAAAGAAGACTTCGAGATGATCGCAGTCTGAGCGCCGTTTCCGGGCATCCCGTCAAATCGAGAAAAAAGCGACTAACCACGGGGCGCACGGGGAAAGGCAAATCAAAATCTGAAAGCGTGGACAACGAGGCTATACAGGACAGGAAGGGGGAAACAGGTTTCCTTCCTGGCCTCTGCGTCCTCTTTGTGAAGCAGGGTTTTCTGCCTTTTGTTTTCCCCGTGTGCCCCGTGTTTCCCGTGGTTCATCTGCCATTCCTGTAAATCGCCCGCAAGGTCGGCGCCGCCAGCCCGGCCGCATCGGCGTGCTGCAGCGCCCGCGCCAGCCGGGCCGGCGCGGAACGCCCGGTGCAGCCGTGCATCGGATCGCCCTCGAACGCTTCCAGCATCCCTGCAATCAGCTTGTCGCGGCCGTGTCTCACCCCCGTCAGCCAATCCTGGATGTCCATGACCTCGTCCGCCACCTGCCGCGTGAATGCTTCGTGGTCACGCCACAGATCGCTCACCGTGCCGCCGGTCCTGAGGCCGGCGATATTGGTGGTGAGGATGTAAACATTCTTGCGCACCAGTTCGAACAGCAGTTCGTCGCCGCTTTCCACCTGCCGCGCCGGAATGTCTATGGAGGCGAGCGCTTTCACCAGCAGATCCGCTGAAGGGCCCGCCGCGGGCGAAGCGATCAGCGGCTTGGCGTCCGTGCCTTTTTTCTTCTCGAACCAGACCGAAATCACGGTGGGATTCTCGATGCCGTGCGCCAGCCAGTCGCGCGGCAACAGCTCGTTCTGGATCAGAGCGGCGCGGTTTTTCCAGCTTTCCGGCAAGGCCGCGAGCACCGTATGCAGATCCGGCTCGGCCACCGCCACCAGCACCATTTCCGGCGCCGGGTATGCGGCTGCGATTGCGGCCATGTCGTCGCCGCGATTGACCGGCACGACGATGCTTCCGCCGCGCAACAGTCCGCCCGCGAATACACGGCCCAACTGGCCCAGTCCAATGACGATTGTTTCCTGCATGCTCCTGTTCCGAAACGCCCTTCCCGGCTTAGCGAGCCGCCGATGGCGGAAAGACATCGCTCGGCAAGTCGAGGAAATAACCCTGCACCAGATTGACCCCGAACTCTTCCAGCATTTTGAGGGTTTTTTCGTTTTCCACATACTCGGCCACGACGGTTTTTCCCAGTCCCTTGGCGACATTGACGATCGCCCGGACGAACACCTGGTTGTCCGCATCGAGATGCAGATCGCGGATGAACAAGCCGTCGATCTTGAGCGTATCGGCGCGCAAATGCTTGAGATAGGCAAATGAGGAAAATCCGGTTCCGAAGTCGTCCAGGCAGACTCCGCAGCCGATCTGGCGCAGGGCCTCGATGAGGCGCTGGGCATCGTGCAGGTCGGCCACAGCCGCGGTTTCGGTCAGTTCGACGATCAGCCTGCGGGGCGAAACCTTGTGCTGCTGCAACATGTCGGCGATGTACTGCGAAAGCGTCGGCTCGCCCAACGAGCGGGCGGAGATGTTGATGGCGATGGCAGGCGCATCCGGCTGGCGGGCCAGCATCCTGATTGCTTCGCCGATGACCCAGCGGTCGATTTCCATGACGCGCCCGGTTTTTTCCGCGACCTGGATGAAATGCGTCGGCATGATGAGCTGGCCGGGATTGCGCTCGTCCAGCATGCGCACCAACGCTTCGCAATGCGACAAGCGCCTGTCCGCCACATGGTAGATGCCCTGGAAATGCAGCCTGAACAGGCCGCTTTCCAGCGCATGGCTGATCCTGTCGTTCCAGGTCAGCCGCTCCATGGTGATGACATTGGCTTCGCTGTCGGCGCGGAAAACCCGCCAGGTGTTCTTGCCGGCCTGCTTGGCCTGGTACATCGCGATATCGGCCCTGGCCACCAGCTCATCCGCATCCGCCGCATGGTCCGGGAGATAGGCCACCCCCAGGCTGGTGGTCAGCCTCAAATTGCGCCCCTCGAAGCGGAATGGAATCTGCGCCACGGCGCGGACAACGCGCTCCGCCAGAATCTCGGCTTCGTTCGTTCGCGCATTGGGCAGCAGGATGGCAAACTCGTCCCCGCCGAGGCGGGCGAAAATTTCGTTGCGCCTGACCAGCGTGCCCGCTTCGCCAGCCACTCTGATCAGCAAGGCGTCGCCTGCGCGGTGGCCGAAGTTGTCGTTGATTTCCTTGAATTCGTCGAGGTCGAAAAAAATCACCGCGCAGCGTTCCTCGCGGCGCTCGGCCTCGCTTACCACGCGCTCAAGTTCCGACTGGAAGCGATGCCGGTTGTAGAGTCCGGTGAGGGGATCGCGCTCGGCCAGATAAATCAGTTGTTCGGCGGTTTGCCGCTCGCGCGTGACATCCTCGTAAATCCACAAATGGCCGATGAAGCGCCCGATCTTGTCGCGCACGGGGAAATCCAGCTCGGTAAACACCCTGCCGTCGGCGAGTTGGATTTCGAAGGAATTCGACGTCTCGCGCGTCTCCAGCACGGACAGCAGATGCTTGGAAAAATGGTCGGGGCGCGCGAGCATGTTCGACGACTTGAGCAGCACTTCGTCGACCGGCACTCCGACCAGCGGGCTCGACTCGTCGATTGCCCACATCCGGTTGAAAGCCGGATTGCTGTAAATCACGCGCCCGTCCGGCCCCACGAACAGGATGCCCAAATTCATCGCCGACAAGAGCGAAACCAGCCGCGCCCTTTCCTGCTCCGACTCCTCGATATAATGCAACTGCATTCTTTCGGCCAGCTTCAAGCTGGCCACCGCCTGCCGCAGGCTGGCCTCGGTGCTTTTCAAGGCGTCCACATTGTGGATGCTGGCGCGCAGGCCTATGTAGTCGGCCTGCCTGTCGTAAATCGGCAGCCAGCTGGCGGAAGCCCAGAAAACGCTTCCATCCTTGCGCCGTGCGCGAAACAGATAGCCGCTGTCGGACGACCCGCTCAACGCCTCGCCCAATCGCGGTCCGGCCGCATCCCTGTCTTCGGGATGAACGATCTTGAGCGGAAAATCGCGCATCGCCATGCACTCGTCCACCTTGTAGCCGAGCATGCGTTCGACCGAAGGGTTGATCCACAGCAAGCGTCCTTCCGGCGAAAGCCAGAATTCCAGATCATGCGTATAGTCTGCAATGGCGTGGAAACGCGCTTCGCTTTCCCGCAATTGCAAAACCTGCCCATGCACCGACTCGCTCATGCGATTGAACGCCGACGCCAGCCGGTCCAGTTCGGGCTCGCCCTGCAGCGGGATTTGCGCGCTGTAATCCCCGCCCGCCATGCGCGCGCTTGCATCCGCAAGCGCGCGAAACTGCCGCGACACCCATTTTGCAACCAGAAACAGCACGATCCAGATGGCGACAAAGGCCGCCAAGGCCAGGCTGACATTCTGCACATAGGCTTCCCGCCGTGCCGCTTCGATGGCATGCCCGGAAAGGCCGAATGCGATTTCGCCGTAAGTACCGCTGCCCAACCTGACCGGCGCCCCGGCGTCGAAACGCAAGGCGCCGTCGTCCGGACGCTTGAACTCGGCCACGACAAAGCCGGAACGGTCCCGCACGCTCAAGTAGACCAGTTCCGGGTCCTTGCCGATATTCGCGACCTCGTCCTTGATGGCGGCGTGGTCGCGCTGCAGCATCGGCACTGCCAGCGCCGCGGACAAAAGCCTGCTGATATCCTCGACGCGACGCTCGATTTGCGCCTTGATGGCCCGGTCGACCAGCCTGGCGCTGTTATAGGCCATCGCGCCCAGCAGCAATACCTGCAACAGCAGGATGCCCAAAAGCACGCGGGCGCGCAGGCTCGGGCGTTTCACTGCGGCCTTTCGACGGATTCGGTCTGGGCTTGATAACGCCGCTTGAATTCCCGGGCGTCGCCTTCGACCTGCTGCAATTCATTCCTTTTCAGGGCCCGTACCCCGCCAAAGCCGGTTTTTTTCAGAAAAACCGCGCCCGACTCGCCGAGCATGAATTTCTCGATCGCTTTTCCGATAGCGCGCTCTTGCGCCACCGGCATGTCCGGATGCACCAGAAAGACATGGCCGGGCATGTCGGGGGTGTTGGCAATCACGCGCAGGCCGTCGCGGACCTCCTTCGGCAAGCCCAGGAAGGGGAATACGCCGACGATGGCCGCATCGGTCCGTTTCTCGCTCACATGGGTGGCCGCATTGGTATGCGTGCCGACCGCAATCAGCTTCACGTCCCCGTCCAGCGACAAGCCTGCGGCCATCAGATCCCGTTCAAGGCGAATGTTGATGATTGCCAATGGGTCGGGAGTTGCGATGGTCGCCCCGCGGAGATCCGCCAGCCGACGATGGGGGCTGTCCGTCCTTGTTACGATGAAGCCCTTGGCCGGCGTTTTGTACACCAGTATCGGGCGATAGCCGCCTTCCTTCCAGGCCAGCCAGGCCAAATGGGGGGCGGTCAGCACAAGGTCGTATTCGCCGGCCATCGTGCGTGTATGGAAGGTATGGAAATCCTTCGCGCTTTCCAGATTGGCCGGGCGCCTGGTCGATTCGTTCAGATAGTCGACCAGCGGTTGATAGGTTTCCACCATGGCCCTGGTGGACAATTGTGGGAATACGCCAAAGCTGAGTTCGTTCGACGCTGCCGCCGCGCCCGGCAAGACAAACCAAAGCGCCGCCAGCGCCAGCGCCCCAAGGCCCGCTCCGGCTTTCCGAACGAAATCCGGCTTCGCCATTCCCGGAACGCTG
Source organism: Thiobacillus sp. UBA2186 (assembly GCA_002327405.1). Taxonomy (GTDB): domain Bacteria; phylum Pseudomonadota; class Gammaproteobacteria; order Burkholderiales; family Thiobacillaceae; genus UBA6918. The sequence continues at coordinate 5,313 of DCVO01000088.1, forward strand.
CCGGACGATGACGTGACAATGCGGCGCACACGCAATACCATGCGCGCGCGCAAATTGCCCTGCGCATAGGACATGATTTTATTTCTCCGCAACAATCGCCGCCCCGTTCCGGCGGCATTAACTGCTTTTTACTGCTTTATTCTAGATAATTTTGCGCAACACCTTGGAACGGCGCTGAAAGTTGTAGAGCACCTGCTTGCGGCGCGGCAGCGCCTCCGGCGTGGTTTCGACGAAGCCGCGCTCCTCGAACCAGTGCTCGGCACGGGTGGTGAGCACGAACAATTCCTTCATGCGTTTCTTGCGCGCAAGCGTCTGCGCCGCATCGAGCAGGCGGTCGCCCAGGCCGCGCCGGCGAAACTCGGGCTGTACGGCCAGGCAGGCCATTTCCGCCGCTTTTTCCTCCGGGAAGGGATAAAGCGCGACGCAGCCCATGATCATGCCGTCGGACTCCAGCACCAGGAAACGGTCGACCTCCATTTCCAGCAACTCCCTGGAACGGCGCACGAGCGTGCCCTCGCGCTCCAATGGCTCGATCAGGTTGAGGATGCCGCCGACATCGTCGATGGTCGCGCCGCGTATGGTTTCCAGCGGCGTGGGCGTAATCAGCGTGCCCACCCCGTCGCGGGTGAAGAGCTCGGCCAGCAGCGCGCCGTCGCGATGGCGCGAAATCAGGTGCGCGCGCTTCGCGCCCTGCTTGCATGCCTGCACGGCGGCGGGCAGGTAATAAGCCAGGTCGTCCCGGACCTTGCGCTTTTTGTCCGAGAGCTTCTGCGCCTCCGCCACGGTCAGCGTGGAAATCAGTTTGCCCTTGGCACCCGTCACCCCGTCCGCATCCATCAGGAACACCAGCTTGTCGGCGGACAGCGCCGCGGCGGCATGCACCGCCACGTCTTCCAGGGTCAGGTTGAATATCTCGCCGGTGGGCGAATAGCCGATGGGCGACAGCAGCACGATCTCGCCGTCTTCCAGACGCTTCTGTATGGCCTCGGCATGGATCCTGCGCACCTCGCCGGTGTGCTGCAGATCGACCCCGTCCAGCACGCCGATGGGCTTGGCCGTGACGAAGTTGCCCGCCGCCACGCGGATGTCCGAACCCGCCATGGGCGTATTGGCCAGGCCCAATGACAGCAGCGCCTCGATTTCCACCCTCACGATGCCGACCGCCTCCTTGACGCTGGCAAGCGCGGGTTCGTCGGTCACGCGCACGCCTTGCACATAGCGCATCTCGGCGCCGCGCTCCTGCATTTGCGCCTCGACCTGGGGACGCGCGCCATGCACCAGCACCAGCCGCACGCCCAGGCTGCTCAAGAGATTGATGTCGTGCGCAAGCCCGACGAACTGCCCCTCGGAAACCACCTCGCCGCCGAAAGCGACAACGAAAGTCTTGCCGCGAAAGGCATTGATATAAGGCGCGGCCGAGCGGAACCAGTGGACGAAATCAGTGATGTTGTTTTGCATGGCCTTCAATTTACCTTGAGCCAGCGGCCAAACAAAGACTTTTGGGCCTCATTTGGCGTAATCGCCCCACAAGGCCTGCATGGCTGCAACAGCCGCCAGGGCCGCGGTTTCCGTACGCAGGACGCGCGGACCGAGCCTGACCGGCGTAAAACCGAAATCGGTGATGAGAGCGGCCTCCTCCGGCTCGAAACCACCTTCGGGGCCGGCCACCAGCCACACCGGGCCAGCCGGCGGCGGCAGATCCTTCAAGGCAGCCTTGGCCACGGGAGACAGAAACAGCTTCAGTCCGGACGGTGCAGTGGCAAGCCACTGCGAAACATCGAGCGGCATCGCCACGGGCGGCAGGCGATTGCGACCGCTCTGCTCGCAGGCCGCCATGACGATGCCCTGCCAGTGCTCCACCCGCCGTGCGGCGCGTTCGGCCGTGAGCTTGACCACGCTGCGGCGCATGGCCAGCGGCTGGATCGCCGTCACCCCCAGTTCCACCGCTTTTTGCAGGGTGTAGTCCATGCGCTCCCCGCTGGAAATGCCCTGCGCAAGTCGGATGTCGAGCGCGGATTCGCGCTCGACATCGCGCCATTCGCGGCAGCGCGCGGATACGCCGTCCTTGTCCACCCACTCCAGCACCGCCGGATATTCCCCGCCCTGGCCGTTGAACAGCACCACTTCCGCGCCCTTGACCAGGCGCAGCACGCGCGTGGCATGGTGGGCGGGAACCGGCGGCAACTCGATTTTCGCGCCGGGGCTGAGGGGAAGGTCGACGAAGAAGCGGGGCATGGGATTTTGAAACGGATGAGGTTGGCGGCAAAATAGATGCTCGATTATCGCCTTATCCAAGGCCACGACAAACGAAATCCGATTTGAACAAGGAGGACAAGAGGACAGGAGGAAACCCTCTCACATCCAATCCTCTTGTCCTCATGTCCTCTTTGTAAAAGGCGTTTTATGGTTTCACTGACAACCCCCGTTTGCGACTTCGGCCGGAAGGCCGTCGATTTCAGCCTGCCCGGCGTCGACGGCAGGAACTGGACGCTGCGGGACGCCATGGGCCCGAACGGCCTGCTGGTCATGTTCATCTGCAACCACTGCCCGTATGTGAAAGCCATCCGCCCGCGCCTGGTGCGCGACCTGAAGGAACTGAAGGAAAAGCACGGCATCCACGCCATCGCCATCATGAGCAACGACCCGGCCGAATATGCCGAGGACTCTTTCGACAACATGAAGAAAGCGGCGGCGGAATTCGGCTTTCCCTTCCCCTACGTCTGGGACGAAACCCAGAACGTGGCCAGGGCCTACGGCGCGGTATGCACCCCGGATTTCTTCGGCTTCAACCGCAATTATGAACTGCAGTACCGCGGCCGCTTCGACGAATCGCGCAAGGAAACCGCACCCGAGGGCGTGCGCCGCGACCTGTTCGAGGCCATGAAGGAAGTCGCCGCCACGCAAAAAGGCCCGGCCGAGCAGATCCCGAGCATGGGGTGTTCGATCAAGTGGAGAAATCAGTGAAGGGGGAAGGGGGAAGGGGGAAGGGCGCCCCGGCAGAGGCGCTGCAAAAAGTCATCGCCCTGGCGCGCGAGGTCGCGCGCGAGGAGATCACGCCGCGCTACCTGCGCGTGGCCCACACCCACAAGAACGACGGCAGCCTCTTCACCGAGGCCGACGCGGCCACGCAGAAAGCGCTGGTGTCCGCCCTGCCCGACATCATCCAAAGCCCCGTGCTGGGCGAGGAGATGACCGAGGCCGAGCAGCGCGCGGCCTGGGCGGCCGGCGAAAACGGCCTGTGGTGCATCGATCCCATCGATGGCACCTCGAATTTCGTCGCCGGCATTCCCTATTTCGCCATTTCCGTCGCCTGGCTCAGGAATGGCCGTCGCGAACTGGGCGTGGTCTTTGATCCCGTCGCCAACGAATGCTTTTACGCCGCGCGCGGGCAAGGCGCATTTCTTGACGACGAGCCGCTGCCCATCCGCAATCCTGTCAGCGAACTGCGCCGCGCCATGGCCGGCATCGAGCCCAAGCGCCTGCCCAAGGCCCTGATCGCCAAGCTGGTGGCCGAACCGCCTTACGCCTCGCTGCGCAATTTCGGCGCCTCGGCGCTGGACTGGTGCTATACGGCGGCCGGGCGCTTCGACATCTATGTACACGGCAAACAGAAATTATGGGATTACGCCGCCGGTGCGCTGATCCTGGAAGAGGCCGGCGGCAAACTGGCCTGCCTGGAAGGCGCCTTCGACGAGGGCGGTATCTGGGAGCGCTCGGTGGTGGCGTCGGCCAATCCGGTCTTGTTCGACCAATGGCAGGCGTGGCTGGCGCGGCAGCAATAATCCCCACCAACCCGGCGATAAAAACATTTTAACCCCCGCCCAAACCCGTAATTTAATGCGGTTTTGATCAATGAACCCGCTGCACGCAAGGGTTTGCGGTCCATTTTGCCTATGCGGCCGGCCTTGCTTCGGATTCCTGGCTCGGGGATAATCGGGGGTTCCGTCCGGGCCATCCCGCCTCACAAAGGCACCTCCCGGCTGGCGCGCCTTACCCCGTCGTGCCTTGAAAAATCAGACTGAAAATTCCGGCCAGACCTCGAACCGGGCCCGCGCACAGCCGCCCCGGAAGTTTGCCCAGAATTTTTAGGTTTCTTTAATTTTTTGAGTGTTTCGAACCCGAGGTAACTTATGGCAACCCGTACCGATCTCGCCAACGCCATCCGCGCCCTTTCCATGGATGCCGTTGAAAAGGCCAAATCCGGCCACCCCGGCGCCCCCATGGGCATGGCGGAAATCNNCGGCCACGGCTCGATGCTGATCTACTCGCTGCTGCACCTGACCGGCTACGACCTCACCATCGAGGACCTCAAGCAGTTCCGCCAGCTGCACTCCAAGACCCCCGGCCACCCCGAGTACGGCTACACCCCCGGCGTGGAGACCACCACCGGCCCCCTCGGCCAGGGCATCAGCAACGCCGTGGGCATGGCGCTGGCGGAAAAACTCCTGGCCGCCGAGTTCAACCGCCCCGGCCATGACATCGTCAACCACCACACCTACGTGTTCATGGGCGACGGCTGCCTGATGGAAGGCATCTCCCACGAAGCCTGCGCGCTCGCCGGCACCTGGAAGCTCGGCAAGCTGATCGCCTTCTGGGACGACAACGGCATTTCCATCGACGGCCACATCGAGCACTGGTACACCGACGACACCGCCAAGCGTTTCGAAGCCTACGGCTGGCACGTGATCCCCAACGTCGACGGCCACGACTTCGCCGCCGTCGAGAAGGCCGTCACCGAAGCCAAGGCCGAAACCGGCAGGCCCAGCCTGATCTGCTGCAAGACCATCATCGGCAAGGGCTCGCCCAACAAGCAGGGCACCCACGACGTCCATGGCGCCGCGCTGGGCCATGCCGAAGTGGAAGCCACCCGCAAGCACCTCGGCTGGAACCACGAGCCCTTTGTCGTGCCCCAGGACGTGTACGACGGCTGGAACGCCAAGACCAAGGGCCAGGGCCTCGAGACCCTGTGGAACAACAAGTTCGCCGAGTACAAGGCGGCCTACCCCGAGCTCGCCGCCGAATTCGAGCGCCGCATGAACGGCGAACTGCCGCTCAACTGGAAAAAGCACGTGGCCGAGAAGCTCGCCGCCATCAACGCCAAGGCCGAAACCGTCGCCACCCGCAAGGCCAGCCAGATCGCCATCAACGCGCTGGCGCCGGTGCTGCCCGAGTTCGTCGGCGGCTCCGCCGACCTGACCGGCTCCAACCTGACCAACTGGGAAGGCTGCCGCCCCATCCGCCACGGCAACCCCGGCAACTACATCAGCTACGGCGTGCGCGAATTCGGCATGTCGCACATCATGAACGGCATGGCGCTGCATGGCGGCGTGCTGCCCTTCGGCGGCACCTTCCTGATGTTCTCCGAATACGCCCGCAATGCCATCCGCATGTCGGCCCTGATGAAGCAGCGCGTGATCTTCGTGTTCACCCACGACTCCATCGGCCTGGGCGAGGACGGCCCCACCCACCAGCCGGTGGAACAGACCGCCACCCTGCGCATGATCCCGCACATGGACGTCTGGCGCCCCTGCGACACGGTGGAAACCATGGTTGGCTGGACCAAGTCGGTCGAGCGTGCCGACGGCCCCACCTGCCATGTCCTCTCGCGCCAGAACCTTCCCTTCGTGCAGCGTGACGACGCCACCATCGCCAACATCGAAAAGGGCGGTTACGTGCTGAAGGACGCCGCCTCTGCCCGCGCCGTGATCATCGCCACCGGCTCCGAGGTCTCCCTGGCGCTGAAGGCCCAGGAAGCCCTGGCCGCCGAAGGCATCCCGGTGCGCGTGGTGTCCATGCCCTCGACCAACGTCTTCGACAGGCAGGACGATGCCTACAAAGCCAGCGTGCTGCCCAAGGGCCTGCCGCGCGTGGCCGTGGAGGCGGGCGTCACCGATTACTGGCGCAAGTACGTGGGCCTGGAGGGCGCCGTGATCGGCTGGGACCACTTCGGCGAATCCGCCCCGGCCGACGAACTGTTCAAGGAATTCGGCTTCACGCCCGAGAACGTGGCCGCTGCGGTAAAGAGCGTTCTGTAAGACATTGCACAGGGAGGTACGAGAGGTAAGGGAGGAAAACCCCTCCCACAATATTTCCTCCCGTCCCTCCCTTACCTCCCTGTTAATTATTTCATTTTTGTACTTTTAGGAGAGACTGAGAAATGGCTATCAAAGTTGGCATCAACGGTTTTGGCCGCATCGGCCGCATGGTGTTCCGCGCTGTGGCGAAGGACTTCCCCGGCATCGAGATCGTTGGCATCAACGACCTGCTCGACCCCGAATACCTGGCCTACATGCTGAAGTACGACTCCGTGCATGGCCGCTTCAACGGCGACATCAAGGTCGACGGCAACAACATGGTCGTCAACGGCAAGAAGATCCGCCTGACCGCCGAACGCGACCCCGCCAATCTGAAATGGAACGAAGTGGACGCCGACATCGTGATCGACTGCACCGGCTTCTTCCTGACCACCGAATCCTGCGAGGCCCACCTCAAGGCCGGCGCCAAGAAAGTGGTCCAGTCCGCCCCCTCCAAGGACGACACCCCGATGTTCGTGTACGGCGTGAACCACGCCACCTACGCCGGCCAGGCCATCGTCTCCGCCGCGTCCTGCACCACCAACTGCCTGGCCCCCGTCGCCAAGGTGCTGCACGACACCTGGGGCATCAAGCGCGGCCTGATGACCACGGTGCACGCCGCCACCGCCACCCAGAAAACCGTCGACGGGCCGTCTGCCAAAGACTGGCGCGGCGGCCGCGGCATCCTGGAAAACATCATCCCGTCCTCCACCGGCGCTGCCAAGGCCGTGGGCAAGGTGATCCCCGAACTGAACAAGAAGCTGACCGGCATGGCCTTCCGCGTGCCGACCTCCGACGTGTCCGTGGTCGACCTGACCGTGGAACTGAACAAGGAAGCCACCTACGAAGACATCTGCAAGGCCATGAAGGCCGCCTCCGAAGGCGCCCTCAAAGGCGTGCTCGGCTACACCGAAGAGAAAGTGGTTTCCACCGACTTCGTCGGCAACTCCGCTCCCTCCACCTTCGACGTGGATGCCGGCATCGCCCTGGACGGCACCTTCGTCAAGGTCGTGTCCTGGTACGACAACGAGTACGGCTACACCTGCAACATGCTGCGTCTGGTCGAGCACGTCGCACGCTAGGGATCAGAGTTCAGGGATCAGGGATCGGATGGTGGCGCGGGCTTTGCCCGCACAGCCTTTTCTGATACCTGATACCTGTCATCTGATGCCTGAGTTGTAAGGCCTGGGCGGCATCTCGCCGCCCAACCCTTACCACTTAACTATCCAGGAGAAATCCATGCCCAAGTTCATCCGCATGACCGACCTCGACCTCAAGGGCAAGCGCGTCTTCATCCGCGCCGACCTCAACGTGCCGCAGGACGACGCCGGCAACATCACCGAGGACACCCGCATCCGCGCCTCGATCCCGTCCATCCGCTACTGCCTCGAGAACGGCGCCGCGGTCATGGTCACCTCGCATCTCGGCCGTCCGACCGAAGGCGAGTTGCACGCCGAAGACTCGCTGATGCCGGTGGCCGTGCGCCTGGGCCTGCTGCTCGACAAGCCGGTGCGCCTGATCCAGAACTGGGTCGACGGCGGCTTCGAGGTCAAGCCGGGCGAGGTCGTGCTGCTCGAGAACTGCCGCTGCAACAAGGGCGAGAAGAAGGACAACGAAGAACTCTCGAAGAGGATGGCCGCGCTGTGCGACATCTATGTCAATGACGCCTTCGGCACCGCCCACCGCGCCGAGGCCACCACCCACGGCATCGCCCGCTTCGCCCCGGTCGCCTGTGCCGGCATGCTGATGGGCGCCGAGATCGACGCGCTCTCGAAGGCCACCGAATGCCCGGCGCGCCCGCTGGTCGCCATCGTCGGCGGCGCCAAGGTGTCGACCAAGCTCACCATCCTCAAGACCCTCGCCGACAAGGTCGATCAGCTCATCGTCGGCGGCGGCATCGCCAACACCTTCCTGCTCGCCGCCGGCAAGCGCATCGGCGAATCGCTTGCCGAGCCCGAGATGGTGCGCGAGGCCCAGCAGGTCATGGACATCATGAAGGCGCGCGGCGCCGAAGTGCCGCTGCCGGTGGANNGAGGTCGGCCCGCACGACCGCATCCTCGACTTCGGCCCGAAGAGCTCGGCCAAGCTCGCCGACATCATCGCCCACGCCGGCACCATCGTCTGGAACGGCCCGGTGGGCGTGTTCGAGTACCCGCAGTTCGCCGGCGGCACCAAGATGATGGCCTCGGCCATCGCCCACTCCGAGGCCTTCTCGATCGCCGGCGGCGGCGACACGCTGGCTGCCATCGCCAAGTTCGACATCGCCCAGGACGTCGGCTACATCTCCACCGGCGGCGGTGCCTTCCTCGAGTTCCTCGAAGGCAAGACCCTGCCGGCGAT
>DCVO01000150.1 GCA_002327405.1 Thiobacillus sp. UBA2186
GGCCGCCGCGGCTCGCTCTCGGGCAAGCTCATCGTCAAGGGCGTGCAGGGCCACATCGCCTACCCGCATCTGGTGAAAAACCCCATCCACATGGCCGCGCCGGCCATCGCCGAAATGGCCGCCACGGTGTGGGACGAGGGCAACGAATACTTCCCGCCCACCTCCTGGCAGGTGTCCAACATCCACGGCGGCACGGGCGCCACCAACGTGGTTCCCGGCGAAGTCGAAATCCGCTTCAACTTCCGCCATTCCACCGCCAGCACCAAGGCGCAGTTGAAGGAACGCGTGCACGCCATCCTGCAAAAGCACGGCCTCGAATACGAGCTGATCTGGGAGGAAGGCGGCAAGCCCTACCTCACGCCCAAGGGCGACCTGGTGGAGAAGATTTCCCAGGCCATCAAGGAAGTGACCGGACTCGACACCGAGGTTTCCACCAGCGGCGGCACCTCGGACGGCCGCTTCATCGCCGACATCTGCCCGCAGGTGATCGAGTTCGGGCCCATGAACGCCAGCATCCACAAGCTGAACGAGAACATCCCGGTCGCGGACATCGAGCCGTTGCGCGAGATCTATCGGCGGACCCTGGAAAAGCTTCTAGGCTGATCGCCCCACGGGCACCAGGTAAAGCGGCGTCTCCTCGCGGGGAAGTCCAAGCACCGCGGCCACGCGCCTGTCGTCGAATGCGCCCACCACGGCTGCGCCCAGGTTCAGGGCCACTGCGGTGAGCAGCGCATTCTGCGCGGCATGGCCCGCTTCCATGTGCACGTACTGGATGCCCCGCTTGTCGTATTTTTTTGTCGTGCGCGCATAGCATGCGGAAAACGCCAAGGTGAGCGCCGCATCCGCCAGCCAGGACTGATTCATGGCGGCCGCAGCCAGCGCAGCACGGCGGTCTCCGGGCTGAATTCGCTCAACAGCGTTCTCGCGCGGCAAGTACCGATAGATGGCGGGCTCGATCCCTGCAATGTCTCCAGCAACCAGATAGAGGCCCAGCGGATACAGCGCGCCCGCAGAAGGGGCCGTGCGCAGGCCGCGCGCATCGCTGATGCCCTGCGCCGCCCACAACAGGCAAGAGGCCTGGACCAGTGATAACGCTCCGGGCGCGAAATCCCGCACGCTGCGGCGCCTGGCCAGCAGCAGTTCCAGCGGGTGTCCGAGGCTCGCCTCGGCGCGCGGCAATTTGATCAGGCTCATGGCAGGTTGGAAATGAGCAGCTATGTTGATGAATGCGTTCCTGCTTTCAAGCATAGCCCATCATGATCCCGATCCACGAACTGCTTTCGCGCATCCGCTGGGACGAGAGCTATGCCCGAAGCCGCTTCGTCATCGGTTACTGGGACCGTCTCGATCACAAGGTGCTGCACGCAGACCTGCGCGAGATTTCCTGGGATCGCGACAACCCGACATTTTTCGGCCTGGTGGACGAAGACGGCGTGACGCACAGCATCCCCTACCACCGGGTGCGCGAGGTATGGCGCGACGGGAAACTCATCTGGGAACGGCATCCTCCTTCTTCCGAATCCCCCGCTTGAGACGCTTCGCGCAATCCAGAAATTTTCGCCCTGCAAGCCGGATGCAAATAAAATAGCCGCATGAAAAAAACACCCGACCCTTTCAAGGACACCGAGTCCCTCATCACCGTGCGCGACTGGCTGCGCTTCGCGGTATCGCGCTTCAACGAAGCCGGCCTGTTCTTCGGCCACGGCAGCGACAACGCTTTCGACGAAGCTGCCTATCTCATCCTGCACACGCTGCATCTGCCGCTGGACCGCCTGGAACCATTTCTGGATGCGAGCCTCACGCATGGCGAGGCGGACGCGCTCAAAAACATTATCGAACGCCGCGTGAAAGAGCGCGTCCCCGCAGCCTATCTCACCCACGAAGCCTGGCTGGGCGAGTACCGCTTCTATGTCGACGAACGCGTGATCGTGCCGCGCTCCTTCATTGCCGAATTGCTGCGCGAACGGCTGGCGCCCTGGGTGGCCGACCCCGAGGCCGTTCATGCGGCCGTGGACGTGTGCACCGGCTCGGGCTGCCTCGCCATCCTGATGGCGCACGCCTTTCCGCACGCCGAGATCGATGCCGTCGACATCTCGAAGGACGCCCTGGCGGTGGCGAAGAAAAACGTGGAGGACTACGGCCTGCAAAACCGGGTGCGCCTCATCCAGTCGGACCTGATGAAAAAACTCAAGGGCAGGACCTACGACCTCATCGTCACCAACCCGCCCTATGTGAATGCGCCGTCCATGGCGGAACTGCCGGAAGAATACCGGCGCGAGCCGGAATTGGCGCTGGCCAGCGGCAAGGACGGGCTGGAGCATATCCGCCGCATCCTTGCCGATGCGCCCAAACACCTCAACGCCGGCGGATTGCTGATCGCGGAAATCGGGCACAACCGCGATGCGCTGGAAGCCGCCTTCCCGCAATTGCCCTTTGTCTGGCTGGAGACCAGCGGCGGCGACGAATACGTGTTTTTGCTGCATCACGAAGACCTCATACGCAGTGGTTTATAATTCAGGGCCAAATCGGTAATACAAGGAGGCTCCCATGCAACAGCAACTCGATGTATTCGTCGCATCCCTCACCTCTTTCTGGACCCAGCTGGCCGCCTTCGTCCCGCAATTGCTCGCCGCGCTGGTGCTCTTGTTCCTGGGCTGGATACTGGCCAATATCGTGCGCTCGGCCGTGGGCAAGGTCCTGGACACGCTCAAGTTCGACGAGCTCGGCAAGAAAACCGGCATCGAAGCCTTCATGCGCCAGGGCAACATCGACCTCACCCTGTCGCGGCTGATCGCCAACCTGATCTACTGGATCATCCTGCTGGTGGTCATCGTCACCGTCGCCAACAGCCTCGGCCTCACCACGGTGGCCGAGCTGTTCAACAAGGTCGTGTTCTACCTGCCTAACATCATCGTCGCCGTGCTGGTGCTGGTGTTCGGCGTGCTGGTTGCGCGCTTCATCAACCGCCTGGTGTTCGCCTATCTCAACAACATGGGCGTCGATGGCGCACTGACGCTCAGTACCCTGGCAGAATACGCCGTGATCATCTTCGTGGTGTTCGTGGCGCTGGAACAACTGCAGATCGGCACCCATCTGCTGATTTCCGCCTTCCAGATCGGCTTCGGCGCCGTCGGCCTCGCTCTGGCCCTGGCCTTCGGCCTCGGCGGCAAAGACTGGGCCGCCAGCGTCATCAAGCGGCTGACCGAGAAGAAGTGAAGCAGGCTCAGCCGGCTTTCCGCACGTAGCAGCAATCCCACGCCTCGCCGCTTGCCTCTCGCAGGCAATCGGCGAGCGCCTCACCGGGCACCGCCTCGGACTCGAACACGTTGGAAATCTCGATGAACACGCGGCCGCAAGCCGCGCTGCTGCGCCAGTCGAAATCGCAGGCATTTCCGCCGTGGCCGCAATGATTGCAGCGCAGGTTCTCGCCCGCCTCGACCGGGGCCGCAGGTTTGTCCAGCGTCTTGCGGCATTGCGGGCAGCGCGGCGGCTTGAGGGCGGCGCCCTGCACGAACCGCGGGGCGTCGAAAATGCCTGCGATGCGGATGGTGGTCGCGGCCTCGTTTTCGCCCAGCGCGATTTGCGGCGAGCAGCCCAGATAGGTGACCAGGCCAAGGTATTCCGGGCCCGCGCTGTACAGACCGGCGCTGCGCTCCGCCCCGAGAAAACCGATCGACTTGAGCGCATTGAGCAAAGGCGCAAGGCTTGCAGGCGCCCAAACGGGATTTTTCGGGTAGAGCACCAGGAAGTGGCCGGCCATCGGAATTATTTTCACAAAGAGGACAGGAGGACAAGAGGATTCGCTTGAGGTTTCCTCCTGTCCTCATGTCCTCTTTGTAGAATTGATTTTCCCTGACCGCCCCGAAGTCGGCTTGCGCGGCGCATTGCGCCCGGCAGGCCGCGGCCGGCTGTCCGGGATGGGCATGTCCGCCCAGCGCAGCAGGCGCTTGACCTCGGTCTCGTCGAGTTCGTGCTTCTGCCCGCGCTTGAGCTGCGGCGGCAAGGCGACCGGGCCGTAGCGGGTGCGGATCAGGCGGCTGACCTTGACGCCGACGGCGTCGAACAGGCGCCGCACTTCGCGGTAGCGCCCTTCCTTGATGACCACGCGCCACCAGCGGTTGGCGCCCTCGCCGCCCGCTTCCGCAAGGCTTTCCACGCGCGCTTCGCCGTCTTCGAGTTCCACGCCGTCGAGCAATTGCTGCTGCATCTCCGGGGTGAGTTCGCCCAGCACGCGCACGGCATATTCGCGCTCGACCTCGAAGCGCGGATGCATGAGGCGGTTGGCCAGTTCGCCGCTGGTGGTGAAGATCATCAGGCCTTCGGTGTTGAAGTCCAGCCGGCCCACGCTCACCCACTTGGCGCCGCGTATCCTGGGCAGTTGCTCGAACACGGTGGCGCGTCCCTTGGGGTCGTCGCGGCTGACGATCTCGCCTTCCTGCT
>DCVO01000182.1:0-5188 GCA_002327405.1 Thiobacillus sp. UBA2186
CATCAAGAACCTGATGATCCCCGGCTCCGAAGGCGGCATCACGCTCAAGGGTGGCGAGCAAAAGCCCATCTACGACGCCGCCGTGCAATACCAGAATGAAGGCATGCCGCTGATGATCTTCGCTGGCGAAGAATACGGCACCGGCTCCAGCCGCGACTGGGCCGCCAAGGGCACCAACCTCCTCGGCGTGAAGGCGGTCGTCGCCAAGANNGCCAAGAGCTTCGAGCGCATCCACCGTGCCAACCTCGCCGGCATGGGCGTGCTGCCCTGCCAGTTCAAGGACGGCGTCGACGCCGCCAGCCTGAAACTGGACGGCTCGGAGACCTTCGACCTCGAAGGCATCGAGAACGGCATCACCCCGCAGCAGGACGTGACCCTGGTGATCCACCGCGCCAATGGCACGGTCGAGCGTGTCGCACTCAGGCTGCGCATCGACACGCCCATCGAAGTCGAGTACTACGACAAGGGCGGCATCCTGCCCTTCGTGCTGGAACAGTTGCTGGGGTAGGCTTTCGAGCCATGTTCTACCTCGACCTTTTTTCCGCGCTAAAACGGCACAAGGTCGAGTATGTCCTGATCGGCGGCCTGGCGATTTCGCTGCATGGCATCGAGCGTGCGACCATGGATATCGACGTGACCGTGGCCATGACGCCGGAGAACCTTGTATCCCTGGTGGAAATGGCACGCGAACTCGGCATGACGCCGGTGCTGCCGGTTGAACTGGAGACGCTGACCGACCTTGAGCAACTGGCCCAGTGGCATCGCGAACGCAACCTGGATGCTTTCGCATTGAAAGCACCCGGATCGGCTGGTGTTACCCTGGATGTGCTGCTCTACCCGCCCCTTGATTTCGCGGGCGTGCGCGAGCGTGCAGTGATATTCCGTGCCGCAGAGGTACCAGTGGTGGTAGCCTGCATCGACGATCTGATCGCGCTCAAACAGGCTGTCGGCCGGCCGATTGACCTGACCGACATCGAGCACCTGAAGCGCCTGAAGGAAACCTGAGATGCCCTTTGACCGCGGCGACCGAACCTACTACGTCAGCGATGAACGCCTGAAAGCATTCAAGGCACTATCGACCGAAGAAAAATTGCGCTGGGCGGAAGAACTGGCGACCTTCATCCTGCTGACACGCGAATCCGGCAAGCAGGGTCAAGAGGAAATTCCCATCAAGCCGCCTTCGGCATGACTTCCTTCTCGATGCGCTTGGCGTTTTCGATCTCGGCCACGCGCAAATCGTAGGCCGCCTGCAAATTGAGCCAGGAACGCGCATCGCCGCCGAAATAGCGCGCGAGACGCATGGCGGTGTCCGCGGAAATGCCGCGCCGCTCGCGCACAATGTCGTTGATGCGCGGGGCCGGCACATTCAGGGCCTTGGCGAGTGCGTTGGCACTCATGCCCAGCGGAACCAGAAAATCTTCCCTGAGAATTTCGCCGGGATGAACCGGGCGCATGCCATTCTTGAACATGTCGTACCTCTATCGTCTATCGTCCACTGTCATCAGTGGTAATCCACTATCCCCACATCCACCGCGCTGTTGTCCAGCCACCTGAAACAGAGCCGGAACTGGTCATTGATGCGGATGCTGTACTGACCAGCGCGGTCGCCTTTCAATGCCTCCAGCCGGTTGCCGGGTGGGGATCGTAAAAATTCAAGCGTTTCCGCCGCATCCAATTGCGCCAGCTTGCGCGTCGCGATGTTGGCAATGCCGGAAAAGCGCTTGCTCTTGCCTGTTTCAAACAGCGCCTGCGTGTCCGGGCAACGGAAGCTCCTGATCATGCCCCCAATTTATAACGCTTAACGTTAAACGTCAAGAACCGGCAAAACCATGGCCCAAGCAGCCGTCGCAAGTGCTTTCGACAGCGCCAGCAAGTAAAATGTCGCTTTTGCCTCAGTCCAAACCCGAATAATGCCGCGCAAGCTTCTCGTCACCTCCGCCCTGCCCTACGCCAACGGCGACATCCACCTGGGCCATCTGGTCGAATACATCCAGACCGACATCTGGGTGCGCTTCCAGAAAATGCAGGGGCATGAGGCGCACTACGTGTGCGCCGACGACACCCACGGCACCGCCATCATGCTGCGCGCGGACAAGGAAGGCATCACCCCCGAGCAACTGATCGACCGCGTGTGGCACGCGCACAAGCGCGATTTCGACGGCTTTTCCATCGGCTTCGACAATTACTACTCCACGCACTCGGAAGAAAACCGCGAACTCGCAAGCGGCATCTACAAAAAACTGCGCGCGGCCGGCCTCATCGAGGTGCGCGCCATCGAGCAGTACTTCGACCCGGTGAAGGAAATGTTCCTGCCCGACCGCTTCATCAAGGGCACCTGCCCCAAATGCGGCGCCACCGACCAGTACGGCGACAACTGCGAAGCCTGCGGCGCCACCTATTCGCCCACCGATCTCAAGGATCCGTATTCGGTGGTGTCGGGCGCAAAACCGATCCGCAAGACCTCGGACCATTATTTCTTCAAGCTCGGCAAGCAGGAAGCCTTTCTCAAAAACTGGACGCAATCCGGTACGCTGCAAAACGAAGCCGCCAACAAGATGGCGGAATGGTTCGCCGCCGGGCTGGCCGACTGGGACATTTCGCGCGACGCGCCCTATTTCGGCTTTGAAATCCCCGACGCGCCGGGCAAGTATTTCTATGTGTGGCTGGACGCGCCGGTGGGCTACATGGCCAGCTTCAAAAAATACTGCACTGAGCACAAGCTGGACTTCGACGCCTGGTGGCAGGCCGGCTCCGACGCTGAGCCCAATCAAACAGAGCTCTACCACTTCATCGGCAAGGACATCCTCTATTTCCACGCCCTGTTCTGGCCGGCGATGCTGGAAGCCGCGGGCTACCGCACGCCGACGAAAATCTTTGCCCACGGTTTCCTCACCGTGAACGGCCAGAAAATGAGCAAGTCGCGCGGCACTTTCATCACCGCGCAAAGCTACCTCGACACCGGCCTCAATCCCGAGTGGCTGCGCTATTACTTCGCCGCCAAGCTGGCCGACGACATGAGCGACATCGACCTCAACCTCGAGGACTTCGCCGCGCGCGTGAACTCGGACCTGGTCGGCAAGTTCGTCAACATCGCCAGCCGCTCCGCCGGATTCATTACCAAAAAATTCGATGGCAAGGTCGCCGCCTGCCCCGCCAATCCCGCGATCCAGGCCCTGCAGGACAAGGCTGCCGAAATCGCCGGCTATTTCGACGCGCGCGAGTACAGCAAGGCGGTGCGCGAAATCATGGCGCTGGCCGACATCGCCAACCAGTACGTCAACGACGAGAAGCCCTGGGAAATCGCCAGGCAGGAAGGCCGGGAAGCGCAGCTGCATGAAGCCTGCACCGTGGCGCTCAACCTCTTCCGCCTGCTCGCGCTGTATTTGAAGCCGGTGCTGCCGAGGCTCGCGGAAAACGTGGAGAACTTCCTCAACATTCCGCCGCTGGCCTGGGGCGACAGCCAGTCCCTGCTGCCAGCCGGCCACGCCATCCGGTCCTACAGCCACCTCATGACGCGCGTTGAAATGAAGCAGATCGACGCGCTTGTGGAGGCCAACAAACAATCGCTGGAAACCCCTCCCGCGCCGGCACGCCATGCCGAGGCGCAAGTACATCAGGAAAACAAAGCCGTGACCGAAGAAACCGCATTCATCAATATCGACGACTTCGGCAAGATCGATCTGCGCGTCGCCAGGATCGCCAACGCCGAGCACGTGGAAGGCGCCGACAAGCTCCTCAAGCTGACCCTCGACCTCGGTCCCCTGGGCACCCGCCAGGTCTTCGCCGGCATCAAGTCGGCCTATGCGCCGGAAGCCCTGGTCGGCCGCCTGACCGTCATGGTCGCCAACCTCGCCCCGCGCAAGATGAAGTTCGGCATGAGCGAAGGCATGGTGCTGGCCGCCTCCGACCCGGAAGGCAAGACCGGCGGCCTCTACATCCTGTCACCGGATGCGGGCGCCGAACCGGGCATGCGGGTGAAGTGACATGCTGATCCACAGCCCGGCACAGGAACCCTGAGACCATGCCGCTGACGCCCTCGAAACGCTGGATCATCCTGCATCGCGCAGGTCGAGGGCGCCTGTCTCCGTAGCGCCGCCCCGACGGGCAGCCACGCAAGCCTCGTTCCCATTCGAAGCGGAGACAGCATGAAGATCCAGTTCAGACCCAAACTCCTCGATACCCTGCCCGGCTACGGCCGGGCAGTTTTCACCCAGGACCTTTCCGCCGGCATCACCGTCGGCGTGCTCGCGCTGCCGCTGGCCATGGCCTTCGCCATCGCCTCGGGCATGTCGCCCACCGCCGGCATCTGGACCGCCATCGTCGCCGGCCTGCTGATCTCGCTGCTGGGCGGCTCGCGCGTGCAGATCGGCGGCCCCACCGGCGCCTTCATCCCGATCATCTACGCCATCGTCGTCGACCATGGCGTGCAGAACCTGCTGATCGCCACGATGATGTCGGGCATCCTGCTGTTCGCGATGGGTGCGCTGCGCCTGGGCAACATGATCCGCTTCATCCCGCTGTCGGTCGTCATCGGCTTCACCAACGGCATCGCGGTCGTCATCTTCATCTCTCAGATCAAGGACTTCCTCGGCCTCAAGATCGACAACCTGCCGGGCGAGTTCTTCGCCAAGATGGAAGCGCTATGGGCCGCGCTGCCGACGATCGACCTGCCGACCGTCGCCGTTGCCGTCGTATCGCTGGTCGTGCTGCTGGCCTGGAACCGCCAGGCCAGGAAGGTCGCGTGGATGGCACGCCTGCCCGGGCCACTGGCGGTGTTGATCGCCATGACGGCGATCAACACCCTGTTCGCGCTGCCGGTGGACACCATCGGCAGCCGTTTTGGCGGCATCCCGCAGGAACTGCCGAGCATCGGCCTGCCGGAACTGAGCCTGGGCACGCTGGGCAAGCTGGTGACGCCTGCCATCACCATCGCGCTGCTAGGCGCCATCGAGTCGCTGCTGTCCGCCCGCGTCGCCGACAGCCAGATCGACGACCGCCACGACCCCAACCAGGAACTCATGGCGCAAGGCATCGCCAACGTCGCCGCGCCGCTGTTCGGCGGCTTCGCCGCCACCGGCGCCATCGCCCGCACCGCCACCAACATCCGCACCGGCGGCCGCACCCCGGTCGCGGGCATCCTGCATGCGCTGGTGCTGCTGGCCATCGTGCTGGCGCTGGCGCCGCTGGC
>DCVO01000182.1:5277-6153 GCA_002327405.1 Thiobacillus sp. UBA2186
GAAGAGCACTACGGCGTCGAGGCCCTGTCGCGCGAGGACGGCACGCCCCGCATCCTGGCCTACAAGATGTTCGGCAGCCTGTTCTTCGGCGCCGCCAACAAGCTCGAGAACCTGCTGCTGATGCAGCACGGTCACCCCGACGTGGTGATCCTCGACCTCGACAAGGTCATCAATCTCGACACCACAGGGCTGGACATCCTGCAGACCCTGCACCGCAACCTGCAGAAGCGCGGCGCGCACCTCATCCTGTGCGGACTGAACTCGCAGCCCGGCTCGCTGGTGTTCCGCTCCGGCTTCATGGAGAGCCTCGGCGACGAGAACGTCACCGCCAACATCACCGACGCCCTGCTGCGCGCGCAATGGCTCAGCGGCAAGAGCCCGGAGGTCGCCTATGCCTGAAGACAAGGACGTCGAGATCGTCGCCCGCCGCCTGAGCATCCACGGGCGGGTGCAGGGCGTGTGGTATCGCGCCAGCGCACAGACCGAGGCCAGTCGGCTGGGCCTGCGCGGCTGGGTGCGCAACCGTCACGACGGCAGTGTGGAAGCCCTGGTCATCGGCATTCAGGCGGCGATCGACGACTTCATCGATTGGGCTCAGGTGGGGCCGCCGAAGGCCCAGGTGCTGCGCATCGAGATCAGCGTGGCCGACGAGGAACCGACAGACGGCTTCGAACAGCGCCCGAGCGCCTGAGGCGCCCGCTCCGGGCCTCAGGCAGGGTAGATCACTTCCACTGCCTCCGGCGGCAGCCATTCGCGCAGGCTTTCCAGCAGCGCATCGTCCAGCCGCACGCGCCAGCCGTCGCCGAAGGGCAGTTCGGCCTCGGCCGCGGCGTTGCGGTAGCTGACCCGGATCGGGCAGCCGCCCTCACGGAAAGG
>DCVO01000121.1 GCA_002327405.1 Thiobacillus sp. UBA2186
ACCCGCAGCCGCTGCGTGATGCGCGGCTACTGGAACAACCCGGAGGCGAGCGCGGCCGCCATCGACGGCGCCGGCTGGCTGCATACCGGCGACCAGGCGCGCGCTGACGCACGCGGCCATCTTTACATCATCGGCCGCATCAAGGACATCATCGTGCTGAACAACGGCGAGAAGGTGCCGCCGGACGACATGCAGTCCGCCATCGCGCGCGACCCCCTGTTCGAGCAGGTGATGGTGGTGGGCGAAGGCAAGCCCTACCTGGCGGTGATCGCCGCATTGAACGCCGAGCACTGGCAGGGGTGGTGCGCGGAAAACAACCTGGATGCGGCGCGCAAGGACATCCTGGGCGACAGCCGCGTGAACAGGATGCTGCTGGCAAGACTGTCGGGCCGGCTCAAGGATTTCCCCGGCTGCGCCCAGGTGCGGCGCGCGCATTTCACGCTGGAGCCGTGGACGGTGGAAAACGGCCTGCTGACGCCGACCTTGAAAATAAAGCGGGCGACGATCGCCGAGCGCTACGAGAAAGAACTCGACGCCCTGTTCCGGGATTTTTCCACCTGAGCCCCAAACCCCGCCGAAAGACCCCCATGACAACAACAAAAACACTCGCCTCCGCCCTGTTCGCCTCCATCGCCTGCAATGCCTGCGCCAACGGCACGCTGATTTCCGGCATGCCCGAGAACCGGGAGAACATCATGCGCCATTCCGTCGGGGCAACCTGGCATGTGGACGGCAAACTCAACCTGCGCGGCGGCATCGCATACGAATACGCACCGATGCCGGATACCTTTCGCACGCCCCGCATCCCGGACGGGAACCGCACTTGGCTGGCATTTGGCGGGCAGTATCGGCTGAGCCGCCAGGGAAGCGCGGATGTCGGCTACGCCCATCTGTTTTTCAGCGACCCGAAACTCGACATGACGGGCGGCGGCACCACGCTGGGCGGCCGCTACAGCAGCGCGGCGGACATCCTCGGCGCCCAGTACACGCATACCTTCTGGGCGGCTTTCACGGGTATGATTGAAGCGGTCATTTGACGGCTTTTCTCATGGCAGACAACACGCCCCCGATCGACAATCTGCTGCTGCACCTCTTTGCCGACAGCAACGCAACGGCATTGCTTGTCCAGATCGGCGTGCTGGCGCTGGCGGTGTTGCTGGGCTGGGGAGCGGCGCGCCTGTTGCGCCCGCGCATGGGGCGGATCGAGGGTGCCTGGGCCGCGGGCGCGGCCGGGCTGCAGAAAGCCGGCCTGCCGCTGCTGGTTCTCGCCTTTCTCTGGCTGCTGCGCGAACTCCTGGGGTTGTGGCAGAAAGAGCTGCACCTCCTGAACCTTGCGGTGCCGCTGCTCACGGCCCTGGTCGGCATCCGCCTGATCGTCCATGTCCTGCGCCATGCGCTCAAGCCGAGCGAGACCCTGAAAACATGGGAGCGCAGCATCAGCTGGGCGATCTGGATCGGCGTGGCCATGCATATCGCCGGCGTGCTGCCGCGCATCCGCCATGCGCTCGACACGGTCGCCTTCACTTCCGGCGCGCACCGCTTTTCGCTGTTGACGGTATTCGAGGCGCTGACCGTGATCGTGCTGGCCGTCATCCTGGCGCTGTGGGCCTCGCAGTTCATCGAAAGCCGGCTGATGCGCGTGCCGCACATGGACCTCAGCCTGCGCATGGCCTTCACCAAGGCGGCGCGCACCTTCCTCTTGGTGCTGGCCGTGCTGATCGCCTTGCCGGCGGCGGGCATCGACCTTACCGTGCTGTCGGTGTTCGGCGGCGCGCTGGGCGTGGGCCTGGGCTTCGGCCTGCAGAAGATCGCCAGCAACTACGTGTCGGGCTTCATCATCCTGCTCGACCGTTCCATCCGCATCGGCGACCTCATCAACGTGGACAACCGCTTCGGCCAGGTCGCGCAGATCAACACCCGCTACACCCTGCTCAGGGCGCAGGACGGCACGGAGTCGATCGTACCCAACGAAACCCTGATCACGCAGACCGTGGTCAACCAGTCGCTGTCCAAGCCGGAAATCCGCATGGCGCTGCCCATCCAGGTGGCCTATTCGACCGATCTCGACCAGGCGCGCGAGATATTGCTCGCCATCGCCGGAAAGCACCCGCGCGTGGTCCAGGCCGGGGCGGAAGCGCCCAAGGTCCTGCTGCGGGAATTCGCCGACAGCGGCATCAACCTGGATCTGGCAGTCTGGATCCGCGACCCCGAAGAGGGCCAGTTGAACCTCCGGTCCGACCTGTACTGGGGCATCTGGGAGGCCTTCAAAAAGGCCAATATCGAGATCCCGTTCCCGCAGCGCGTGCTGCACATGGTTGCGGAAAAAACTTCTTGATTTTCAAGGGATTTCGCGCATAATAACGCGACTTTCATGTCTGCTTTTAAAGGACAAACTGCATGCTGTTATCCGTTTTTGATCTGCCGCTGTGGAACCTTCCCTGGTGGAACTATGTGCTGATCGCGCTGGCGCTGACTCACGTCACCATCGCATCGGTCACCATCTTCCTGCACCGCCACCAGGCCCACCGCGCGCTGGATCTGCACCCCGTCGTCAGCCATTTCTTCCGCTTCTGGCTGTGGCTGACCACGGGCATGGTCACCAAGGCCTGGGCTTCGATTCACCGCAAGCACCACGCCAAGTGCGAAACCCCCGAAGACCCGCACAGCCCGCAGGTCCTGGGCCTGAAGAAGGTGTTCTTCGAAGGCGCCGAGCTGTACCGCGCCGAAGCCAAGAATGCCGAAACCCTGGAAAAGTACGGCCACGGCACCCCCGACGACTGGATGGAGCGCAATGTCTACACACCCCATTCCGGCAAGGGCATCGTGCTCATGGCGCTGATCGACATCGCCCTGTTCGGCCCCATCGGCCTGACCATCTGGGCCGTGCAGATGGCCTGGATTCCCGTGACCGCCGCCGGCATCATCAACGGCGTGGGCCACTACTGGGGCTACCGCAACTTCGCCTGCGAAGACGCCTCCACCAACATCGTGCCCTGGGGCATCATCATCGGCGGCGAGGAACTGCACAACAACCACCACGCCTACGGCACCAGCGCCCGCTTGTCCAACAAGTGGTACGAGTTCGACATCGGCTGGCTGTACATCCGCATCCTGGAAACCCTGGGCCTGGCCAAGGTGCGCCGCGTGGCGCCCGTGGTCAAATGGCAGCCGGCCAAGCCCATGGTCGACTTCTCCACCGTGCAGGCCGTCATCACCCACCGCTACGACGTGATGACCCGCTACGCCAAGCTGATGAACAAGCAGCTCAAGGACCACCTGCCGCAGGGCGTGAACGTGGAGAAGATGCGCGAATGGCTGCGCCTGGCGCCCACCGAGCTCAAGCAGCAGGAAAAGGCCGAGGTCGAGCAGGCGCTGGAGAAGAGCGACAAGCTGGCCAAGATCTATCACATGCGCCAGGAACTGGCGCATATCTGGGAACGTTCCACCCTGACCAGGGAACAACTGGTGAAAAACCTGCAGGACTGGTGCCACAAGGCCGAGGCCAGCGGCATCGAAGCCCTGCGCGACTTCTCCCTCAAGCTGAGAAGCTACGCCTGACCGGGCCCGAGTCCGACGCAAAAAAAACCGCCGCGAGGCGGGTTTTTTGCTGGGTTCGGCAAATTTTCCCTTCAACCGGAATCGCCCCTCCCCGGTTCACACAAGCGCGCAGGCCGTTTCCCAAAGGCGCCGAAGCATCCAGGCAAGTCTTTGTTTTTACGGACTATTAATTTGCCAGGGAATTTTGCCGTTGCTAATATGCCAGCGGCCCGCTCCAGTCCCCCGTGGGAAGGGCCAAAAATTTATGCCCTTCATGCGCATGGCTTCGGGGAGCAGCATCTAGCAGCCTGTCGGACTTGAGGCTGATCTACTGCGCCGGTGGGAAGAGCGGTCCATTTTTGGCTTGCGCCGAAACTCGCAAGCTCGTTTTCCCCGATTTCTCGTTGCATAGGCCCGCTATGCGCCTCGAAATCGTGAAAAACTGTCCTCGCTCTCCCACCCGGCTCGCTACGATCGCTCAAGTCCGACAGGCTGCTAGAATCACTGAATAATCAGCGCATGGCAACCAGCCTGAAGACGGGGAGAGATCAATGTCGCGCCCATCATTGCATGTAGTGAATGCCGGTTCTGTCAACGACTGGCCTGCGTCCGGCGAGAAGGAAAACGCCGGCTTCATCATGATCGTGGACGACCGCCCCACGGCGCGCAGCCTGCTGTTGGGCCTGGCACGGTCATTGAAGCAGGGGCTGCACGTGGAATGTTTCGCCGACCCGCAGGCCGCGCTGGACCGCGCCATCGCCCAGACGCCCGATCTCATCATTTCCGATTACCGCATGCCCGGCATGGACGGCATCGAATTCATCCGCCGCCTGCGTTCCGTTCCCAAGCTGTTCGAAATCCCCATCGTGATGGTCACGGTCGTCGAGGACCGCCAGATCCGCTACCAGGCGCTGGAGTCCGGCGCCACCGACTTTCTGACCCGGCCCATCGATCCGCAGGAGTGCCGCGCCCGCTGCCGCAACCTGCTGGCCCTGCGCCGCTCGCAAAAGAATGTGATCGATCGCGCCAGATGGCTGGAAGACCAGGTCATGCTGGCAACGCTCGACATCCGCGTGCGCGAAAAGGAAACGCTGCTGCGCCTTGCGAAGGCCGGCGAATACCGCGACGAGGAAACCGGCAACCACATCATCCGCATGGCCAAGTACTCGCGCCTGATCGCCGAAGAGCTCAAGCTGTCGGCCATGGAATGCGACGAAATCGAGTCTTCCGCCCCCATGCACGACATCGGCAAGATCGGCATCCCCGACCAGATTCTGCACAAGCCGGGGCCGCTCACCGCCGAGGAAATGGCGACCATGCGGCTGCATACCGTCATCGGCCACAAAATGCTTTCGGACAGTCCTTCCCGCTACCTCCAGATCGGCGCGGTGATCGCCCTGGGCCACCACGAAAAATTCGACGGCACCGGCTATCCGCACGGGCTGGCCGGCGGCGCCATTCCGCTGCCCTCGCGCATCGTCGCGGTCGGCGACGTGTTCGACGCGCTCATGACGAAGCGGCCATACAAGGAACCCTGGCCGCTGGAGAAAGCGCTCGACTACATCAAGACGCAATCGGGCAAACATTTCGATCCGGATTGCGCCCACGCATTCCTGCGCCGGCTGGACGGCGTAATGCAGATCATGCGGGAATACAGCGACAGCATTCATCACGACGAATCATGATGCGCCGTTTGAAAACGCTATTGCTCGGCGGCGGGCAGGCGATCGTCCGTCGCGTGCGCACGCGCCCGGACACCGAGTTTCAGCAGGCTTTCATCCGCATCATCATCGGACTGGCCTTCGCTTTCTACTTCACCGACAGGGATGTGCTTGTCGGCTATCCGGAACACGCGGCCCGGGTCGTGTTCCTGATGTGGGCGTTCGTGACCTGGGCCGTCACGCTGACCCTGCTCGCCTTGCTGAGCCGGGAGGTCTCGCCCGTCCGCCGCTATCTGGGCATGCTTTCCGATACGCTCATCACCACCTATTTGATGGCGGTGACGGGCGAGGCGGGCGCCGCCCTGGTGTTCGTCTATCTCTGGGTGACGCTGGGCAACGGCTTCCGCTACGGCATCCGCTATCTGCTTGCCTGCGGCGGCCTTTCGGCGGCGGGTTTCGGCTTTGTCGTCGCGGCCAGCCCGTTCTGGCAGATGCATACCGGAATTGCGACCGGCCTGATGATCATGCTGGTGCTGATCCCCGCCTACACGGTATTCCTGCTCAAGCAGTTGTACCGCGCCATCGCGCAGGCGAAGGCGGCCAACGCGGCCAAGTCCGCGTTCCTCGCCAACATGAGCCACGAGCTGCGCACGCCTTTGAACGGCGTGATCGGCATTGCCGACCTGCTGCGCGAAACGCCGCTCAACAAGGAGCAGCAGGAACTGACCCAGGTCATCCATGCTTCCGCGCTGGCCCTGCACAGGCTGATCGAGAACGTGCTCGACATTTCGCGCATCGAAGCCGGCAAGCTGATCTGCGTCAACGAAGACTATGACCTGCATTACCTGATCAACTCGCTGGTGATGATGCTGGAGCCGCAGGCGCACAGGAAGGGCCTGCTGCTGGCGGCGCACATCGCGCCGCGCACGCCCTTCTTCCTGCACGGCGATGTCCAGCATCTGCGCCAGGTGCTGATCAACCTCATCGGCAATGCCGTCAAGTTCACCGAGCACGGCCGCGTCGACGTCTACGTGCGCCCTTTCGCAGAGCTCGGGCGCACCTGGCTGCACTTCGAAGTAACCGACACCGGCATCGGCATCCCCTCCGAGATGCAGCGGCAGATCTTCGAAAGCTTCACCCAGGCGGACGCTTCCATCACGCGCCGCTACGGCGGCACCGGGCTCGGCACCAGCATATCCAAGCAGCTGGTGGAGATGATGGGGGGACGCATCGGCCTGAACAGCCTGCCTGGCGAGGGCACGACATTCTGGTTCGAGTTCCCCGTGGAGGAACAGAAACGGCACCCGCTGCGCGAGCTGCTTCCGGACCGGCTGCGCGTCGGCATGCTTGCCAGCGCCGACCTGGGTTATCGGCTGAGCGATCTGATCCGCGGCTGGGACGGCGAGGCCGTGTCCATGAACGCCCAGGCCGGTTCGGTGATCGGCATGATCACCGGGTCGGAAATCGCCCCCGACGCCCTCATCGTGGAGCGCAGCCAACTTGGCACGGACCCCGTGCAGTTCGTCCGTTTGCTGCATGACAGCCCGGGCTTCGGGCATTTTCCGGCCATCCTGATCGACGCGGAGGTTAGCGGGCACCAGGACGATGCCTGGATGAAAGCCGGCTACAGCGCGGTTCTGCAAACGCCGGTGAACCCGACCCTGCTGTTCAGCGCCTTGCACGAAGCCGCCAGCCACAAGGGCCTGCCGGACAACGTGGTGTCGCTGGCCGAGCACTTCCAGGCCCGGGCCGGGCGCACCAGACTGCGCATCCTCGTGGCCGAGGACAATCCCGTGAACCAGCGCGTGATGCGCGGCCTGCTGGAACATGCCGGCCACGAAGTGGTGATGGCGAACGACGGCGAAGAGGCGCTGGACCTGCTGGCCGACAATGTCGGACACCTCTCGCTCGCGATCATGGACATGCACATGCCCGGCCTTTCGGGGCCGGAAACCGTAAGGCGCTGGCGCTTCATGGAAAAAGGCCATTTGCCCATCATCATGCTGACTGCGGATGCGCGCAACGAGGCCGAGCAGCATTGCCGAGAAGCGGGCGCGGACGATTTCCTGACCAAACCCGTCAACAGCCGCGCCCTGCTGGACAAGGTCGCGCTGCTTGCCCTGCCGGGCAGGGACGGGGCCGCCAAGGCGGCGGGCGGCAAGCCGCGCAGGACTGTCGGCGTGCTCGACGAATCCATCCTCAAGGAACTCGCCGAGTTCGGCGGCGGATTCGATTTCGTGCGCGAACTGGTCGGCGAATTCCGCCAGGACAGCAACCGTGCCTTGCAGGCGACGCGCCAGGCCCTGAAAGAGCGCGACTACGGCGCCTGGAAAGAACAGCTGCACATGCTGAAGGGCGGCGCCAGCGACGTCGGCGCCCAGGCCATGGCCGAAGCCTGCGACGAGGCCGAGCGCATCAAGCCTTTCGAAATCGGCCAGCCCCTTGCCTCGGAGCGGCTGGACACGGTCAACGCCGCACAGCAGGCGGTGCTCGCCGCCATGGACGAGTTCCTAGCCCGCCAGCAAAGCGCCCTGGGCCTGTGAGGCCAGGTTTTCCGCCTTTCCGTTCTGGCGCGAAACCAGCCGTTCCATCATGCGCAGATCCTTGGGGCCCAGCCTGAACGCGGCATCCACCCAGATTTCGGTAATGCGCATGAGCTCGTCATAGGAGACGGGCTGGCTGATTTCCCGCGCCGCACGCAAGGCCAGGGTGCCATTCCGCGCACGCGACTCTCTCCTGACGAAATCGATGACGGCCTGCTCGCCCTCGCCGGGCTCGGCCAGCACATCGATCACGCCCATGTCGTAAAGCTCCTCGGCGGAATAGAGCTTGCCGGAAAGAATGATCTTTTCCGCCTTCTGATACCCGATGCGGCGGCCCAGCAAGGACAGCGCGCCCATGCCGGGGAACAGGTTGAACAGGATCTCGGGAAAGCCGAGCTTGCAGCCGCGTTCGGCGATCAGCGTATTGCCCGACAGCGCGCATTCGAAGCCGCCGCCCAGCGCATCGCCCTGTACCAGGGTGATGGTTTTCAGGTTCGGGCGGTTGAGATGCGCCGCAATCAGGTATAGCGGCTCGATGCAGGCGCGCGCGTATTTCAGCAGATTCGGCCGGTCCTTTTCCAGAATCAGCCGATGAAACAGGCTCAGATCGCCGCCCAGGTTGAAAACGCCGGGTACGGACGATCCGATGACGGCATAGCTGATCTCGCTCTGCTGCGGACTGCCGTCGATCAGCTCGGACAAATCCGTGAACCAGCGCATGAAGTCCGAAAGCAGCGCGTAGGTATAGCATGGTCGCGGTTCGGCATGCATATATCCCCACGAGATGCCGTTATGGGCATCGAGATAGGTCGTCAACTGGGCGTAGTTGGTGCTGGCAGGCTGCAGCGCGGACTGGACTGATTGCAAATGCGACATGATGTTCTCCCGGGCGGTTGATCATGACGGATATTCGTCATTACCGCTCAGGCTAGTAGGCTTATTTCGCGCTGGCAAGTTGTCATATTCCCGGCGCCCAGCGGATCGGGAACGCGCATAAAAAACCCGCCGAGCGGCGGGTTTTCCTGGAAAACAAAGCCCGGCTACTTGAGCTTGGTTTCCTTGTACAGCACATGCTTGCGCGCCTTGGGGTCGAACTTCATGATCTCCATCTTGCCGGGCATGGTCTTCTTGTTCTTGGTGGTGGTGTAGAAGTGGCCGGTGCCCTCAGTGGACTCCAGCTTGATTTTTTCGCGTCCGCCTTTTGCCATGATCTACCCCTTAAATCTTTTCGCCGCGAGCGCGCATTTCGGCGAGAACGGCATCGATGCCCTTCTTGTCGATGGTGCGCAGCGCCGCATTGGTGAGACGCAGCGTGACATAGCGGTTTTCGCTTTCAACCCACAGGCGACGGTTTTGCAGGTTGGGCAGAAACCGGCGCTTGGTTTTGTTGTTTGCGTGGGAAACGTTGTTCCCAGACATGGGCTTCTTGCCCGTTACCTGACATACGCGAGCCATGATGCGCTCTCCAAAAAGAGTTAACCGAATTCGGAAAAACGCGGATTATGCCATGAAATCCCCGGCCGAGCCAAGCCCCCGGCGACATCCCCGGAATCCTCATGTATGCGCCTAATTGCACTTCGGTTCCTGCGCTCCGGACGCACCCGGATCACGCATGCGCAGCAAGTTTGCGGATATGCCGCTAAAGCAGGCCGGCTTCGGCGAACGACACCCCGCCCGAGCCGGCCACGATGAAATGGTCCAAGACCCGCACCTCGACCAGGGCCAGGGCCTGCCTGAGCGTCTGGGTCAGAACCTTGTCGGCCTGGCTGGGCTCGGCCACCCCCGAGGGGTGGTTGTGCGCCAGGATCAGGCTGGCGGCATTGTGCGCCAGGGCGCGCTTGACCACTTCGCGCGGGTAGACGCTGGTCTGGGTGAGGGTGCCGCGGAACAGCATCTCGGCCTGGAGGGCGCGGTTTTGCGCGTCCAGGAACACGATCCAGAACTCCTCGTGCGGCTTGTCCTTCAGCAGCAGGCTCAGATAGCTCCTGACGGCTGACGGCGAAGACAGGGCATCGCCGTTCTTCATGTCCTCCTTGAGCGCGCGGCCTGCCATTTCCATGACCGCTTTGAGCTGGGCGTATTTGGCCGGGCCGAGGCCGGGCGCCTCGCAGATCTGCTCGCGGTCGGCCAGGCACAGGCGCGCCAGCCCGCCGAAGCGGTCGAGCAGATCGCGCGCCAGATCCACCGCGCTCTTGCCGGCGGTGCCGGTGCGCAGAAACAACGCCAGCAGCTCGGCATCGGTCAGGCTGTGCGCACCGCGCTCGAGCAGCTTTTCGCGGGGCCGTTCGTCCGCCGGCCAGTCTTTAATCCCCATCCTGCCCTACCTCCCCTTAGAATAGCGTTTTTACGCTTTTTGCCATGACTGCCACCTACCGCGCAAGCATCATTCTGGGCATCACCGGAGGCGTCGCCGCCTACAAGGCGGCAGAACTCGCGCGCCTGTGGGTCAAGGCCGGCTGCGCGGTACAGGCGGTGATGACCGAGGCCGCCACCCATTTCGTCGGCACGGCCACCTTGCAGGCGCTGACCGGGCGGCCGGTGCTGACCGAGCTTTGGGGCAGCACCTTCACCCCAGCCCTCTCCCAGATGCCCTCACCCCAACCCTCTCCCAGAGGGAGAGGGGGCAAACGCCGGGCCCAAACCGATTTAACGAGGGGGCAAACGCCGGGCCCAAACCAACTTGACGGCATGGATCACATCCACGCCAGCCGCGAGGCCGATTTGATCGTGGTCGCGCCGGCTTCCGCCGACTTCATGGCCAGGCTCGCGCAGGGCTCAGCCTCCGACCTGCTCTCGACCCTGTGCCTTGCGCGCGCCTGCCCGCTGATGCTGGCGCCGGCCATGAACCGCGAGATGTGGTCCAATCCGGCGACCCAGCGCAATCTCGCGCAACTGATCGAGGACGGCGTGCACATTGTCGGCCCCGAGAGCGGCGAGCAAGCCTGCGGCGAAACGGGTCTGGGCCGCATGAGCGAACCCCAGGCGATTTTCGATGCGGTGCAGTCCTTCCTGTTCAACGGCGCGCTCTCCGGCAAGAAGGTGCTGATCACCGCCGGCCCGACCTACGAGCCGATCGACCCGGTGCGCGGCATCACCAATCTGAGTTCGGGCAAGATGGGCTATGCGCTCGCCACCGCCGCGCGCGAGGCCGGCGCCGAGGTGACCCTGATCTCCGGCCCGACCGCGCTCGCCATCCCGGCCGGCGTCGCGCGGATGAACGTGACCACCGCGAACGAGATGTTCGACGCCGTGATGGAACGTATCGCCGGCCAGGACGTTTTCGTCTCGGTGGCCGCCGTGGCGGACTATCGCCCGGCCGAGGCCGGCGCGCAAAAGATCAAGAAAAGTGAGCAGCCGCTTACGCTGAACCTGCTGCCCAACAAGGACATTCTTGCCAGCGTCGCGGCGCTGCCGAAGGCGCCCTTCTGCGTGGGCTTCGCCGCCGAGACCGAAAAGCTTCTGGAGCACGCCGAGGCCAAGCGCAAGAAAAAGCAGCTGCCCATGCTGGTGGCCAACCTGGCCCAGCACACTCTCGGCGCGAACGAGGCCGAACTGGTGGTGCTGGACGACCAGGGCAGCCACCCCCTGCCCGCGGCCGACAAGCTCACCCAGGCGCGCCGCATCGTTTCCCGCCTCGCCCAACTTCTCAACTGACCCAAACGACATGAAACTGGAAGTCAAAATCCTCAACGAAAAAATCCGCGACCAGTTGCCCCATTATGCCACGCCGGGCTCCGCCGGCCTGGATCTGCGCGCCTGCATCGCCGAGGCCGTCACGGTAAACCCGGGCGAAACCCATCTCGTTCCCACCGGCATGGCCATCCACCTGGGCGATCCCGGCTATGCCGCGCTGATCCTGCCGCGCTCGGGCCTCGGCCACAAGCATGGGATCGTTTTGGGCAACCTGGTGGGGCTGATCGACTCGGACTACCAGGGCGAGCTCATGGTGTCGTGCTGGAACCGCGGACAGACCGCCTTCGTGCTGCAACCGATGGAACGGCTGGCGCAGCTGGTGGTGGTGCCGGTGATCCAGGTGGAAATGGATGTTGTCGAGGACTTCGCGCAAAGCCACCGCGGCGAAGGCGGCTTCGGCAGCACCGGCTAGTCAGGGTTTGGGCACGACACACGCCTTTCGTCGGCTGGCCCCGGTCGGCTGCCACCATCCCCTTATCAGGTCCCTCTGGAATTGCCAGAATAGACACCCATGCGACCGATGTCAGACCACCCGCCCTTGACCCGCTATGGCTTCGTCCTGACCGCCATGCTGTCGGTCATATCGGCCATCGGCATTTGGTTTGTCTTTCAAACCCGCAAGGTGGAGGAACCGCCGGCCAATGCCATGCAAACCGGCGCCATAACTGCCCAGATTGAACATCTGGCAGAATCCATGCAGCTTCAGGCGAGCGCCATCGCCGCCCATCCGCAGACCCTGGCCTGCTTTGCCGCAGACAACGGCGAAACCTGCCGGGAACAGGCGGCCAATCTGAACGCCCTGCTTCCGCTGACCGCACTCTATTTCGTGCGGGAAGGCAATAACGCCGACCTGCTGCCGGGTTTCCTGCCCGACGGCACCCGGCGTCTCATCGAGCATGCCGCCCGCGTCAACGGCCCTGCATCCAGCGCCGACCTTTATCTCACCGTCACCCAGCCCGTCATCGACGGGCAAGGCCGTCGCACGGGCTTCGTGGTGCTGGAACAGGCGATGCCCCAGCTGCAGGCGCTGTTCGACACCCTGCCCATGCCGGCGGACTCCGCCTACGCCGAACTGCAGCAAAGTCGGGACGATGAATCCAGCGTGCTGATGCGGCGCGGCAATCAGGCGATGAAAAGGACTTCGCCGTCCGCCACGGTGACGCTGGCTGGCACGCCATGGAAAATCATGGTGTGGCATAACGGCCAAAGCGCTTTCCAGGCCGCCCTGCCCTACCTGTTCGCCTGGCTGCTGCTGACCATGATGATCGCCGTGATCGTTATGGGAGTGGTGACCAGCGCGAGCAAGCGCATCGTCGACAATCTCAAGATCATGACCGGCATGATCAACGACATGCGCCAGAACAAGTTGCGCCGGGAATATCCGAGCAGCCTGGCGGAATTCGAGCGCCCCATGCGGACAATGTTCAAGATCGCGAACATGGTGATCGGGCACCAGAGGAAAACCACCACCGAAGCGACCCTGGACCATTTGTCCCAGGTCTACAACCGCCGCAGTTTCGAGGGGCGCCAGTCGGAGCTGTTCAAGACCCTCAAGGAGGGCTGGACGCACAGCCTGCTCCTGCTCGACATCGACAACTTCAAGCAGATCAACGACACCTTCGGCCACGAAGCGGGCGACCAGATGATCGTCGCCTTCGGCAAGGCGCTGAAGGACAACCTGCGCTCCAGCGATTTCATCGCGCGCCTGGGCGGCGACGAGTTCTGCGTGATTTTCCCCTACACCACGCTGGAGCGTGCGCAGGAACTGGCCGAGCGCCTGCGGGCCAGCATGCCGGATACCGTCGACCTGATTCCCGGCGTGTCGCAGAAGCTCGCCTGGAGCGGCGGGCTGTCCGAATACAGCAAGGACGACGCCCAGGAAAACATGGCGCTGTCGCGCGCCGACGCGGCGCTGCTCGAAGCCAAGCGCGGCGGGCGCAACAATACGAAGATCAAGGCCGCCGCCTGATTGCCGTCACGGCCGAGAGAATCATCATCAACAGCACCACAGGGGCGTTGCCCCAGCGCGCGTAGGGCGTCATGCCTGCATAGCCCTGCGCTTCGCCGCTGAGCGTGGCGGTGACGAATTCCGGCAGCGCCGACACCACCCTGCCCTTTTGGTCGATGATGGCGGTGACGCCGGTGTTGGTCGAACGCAGCATGTAGCGGCCGGTTTCCAGCGCGCGCATCTGCGACATCTGCGCATGCTGCCAGCCGGCGAAGGAGTCGCCGAACCAGGCATCGTTGGTCACGTTCACCAGCAGCGTGGCATCGGGCAGGGCACGGATGATCTCCTCGCCGAACACGTCCTCGTAGCAGATGTTCACGGCCACCTTCTGCCCGGCCGCGTTCATGGGCGGCTGGTCCTTGCCGCCGCGCGCGAAATCGGACAATGGAATGTGCAACACCCTGACGATCCAGCCGAAGCCCGGCGGCACGAATTCGCCGAAGGCGACCAGATGCTGCTTGTGGTAGAACTGCGCCGGCGCCTCGCCGATGCTGACCACGCTGTTGTAGTAATCGCCCGCGAGATTGCCGGTGGGAAAGCCGGCGAGAATGTCCGCGCCGCGCGCTTTCGCGAGTTCGCGCAGTTCCGCCAGAAACGAAGGGCGCAGGTCTTCGTAAAAAAGCGGGAAGGCGGTTTCCGGCAGCACGATGAGCTCGGCGCGCGCCGCGCGGACATGGGCCGCGTAATCGGCCAGCGTCCGGGAGACCTGCTCCGGCCGCCATTTCAGTTCCTGCGGCACGTTGCCCTGCACCAGCGCGACGCTGACAGGTTTGCCGGCCGGCACGGTCCACTCGATGCGTTTGAATCCTTCGCCCGTGCCCAGCAACGCCAACAGCACAGCGAACGGGGCAAGCCACTTGCCCGGCAGCCATATATTCCGCAGCAGCCAGATCAGCGAACCGGCGCAGAGCGCGCTGAGCCAGGACACGCCATATACGCCGACGAGCGGGGCGTAGCCGGCGAGCGGCCCATCCGGCACTTGGGCATAACCGGCCGCGAGCCAGGGGAAGCCGGTGAACAGCCAGCCGCGCACCCATTCCATGCCGGTCCACATGAGCGGAAACACCAGCAGCAGGCGAGACAGTCCGGGCGCGGAATAGCGCGCCGTCGCCCAGGCCGCCGTTGCCGGAAACAGGGCAAGCGTGCCGCAGAACAGGAACACCGCGAAGGCGGCAAGCCAGGGCGGCATGCCGCCATAAACCGCCATGCTGACGTAGACCCAGGAAACGCCGACACCGAAAAACCCCAGGCCGAACAGCCAGCCGAGCATGAACACGCGCGGCGCCGAGGCCCGGTCGATGAGATAAAGCAGCCCGGCAAGACTCGGAAAGATCAGCAGGAACCAGCCGACCGGCGCGAAGGCAAGCGCGGCCAGCCCGCCGAGGGCGAATGCGAGAGCGGCCGAAGAAAATCGGCCTTGCGCGAGTTTACTTGACCAGTTCACGCGCCTGCAGATCGGCGTGATAGCTTGAACGCACCATGGGCCCGCAGGCAGCCTGCCTGAAGCCCATCTCCGCGGCAGCCTGCTCGAAGGCCCGGAACTGTTCGGGCGTGACGTAGCGCAGCAGAGGCAGGTGCGCGCCGGACGGCTGCAGATACTGGCCGATGGTCAGCATGACGACATCGTGCGCACGCAGGTCGCGCATGACTTCGAGGATCTCCTCGTCGGTCTCGCCCAGCCCGACCATGAGCCCGGACTTGGTGGGAATGTCCGGATGGCGCGCCTTGAAATCCTTGAGCAATTTCAGCGAATGCGCATAGTCGGCACCAGGGCGCGCGGCCTTGTACAGGCGCGGCACGGTTTCGAGGTTGTGGTTCATCACGTCCGGCAAGCCCTTGTCGAGTTCGTCGAGCGCCGCTTCCAGGCGGCCGCGGAAGTCGGGGGTGAGAATTTCGATTTTCGTGGCCGGCGACAGCTCGCGCACGGCGCGGATGCAGCCGGCGAAATGCTTCGCGCCGCCGTCGCGCAGATCGTCGCGGTCCACGCTGGTGACGACCACGTACTTGAGCTTCATCGCCGCGATGGTCTCGGCCAGGTGCTGCGGTTCTTCGGGATCGGGCGGCAGCGGCTTGCCGTGGCCCACGTCGCAGAACGGACAGCGGCGCGTGCACAGGTCGCCCAGGATCATGAAGGTGGCGGTGCCGTGGCCGAAGCATTCGCCCAGGTTGGGGCAGGACGCCTCCTCGCACACGGTGTGCAGCTTCTTCTCGCGCAGCACTTCCTTCAGCCGCAGGACTTCCGGGCTGTTGGGCGATTTGGCGCGTATCCAGCCGGGCATTTTCAGCCGCGGCTGGGGTACCACCTTGATGGGGATGCGCGAGGTCTTGGCCTCGCCCTTGTGCAGCTTGATGTCGGCCACTTGAAATTCCGCTTGAAAATCAGGCGCTTATTTTACCCCGAGCGGGCCTTGCCGGGTGCCATAAAAAAACATGGCCGAGTCGGCCATTCCATTGCAAGGAGGCCCGCATGGAACCGCATATTTCCGATTTCCTGGTGCACATCCACGAAGAACTGTCACCCGAAGAGCAGTGCGAACTGGAGGATTTCGTCCGCAGGCAGCCCTGCGTGGTGAGCGCGGGCATGTCGCAGAAAGATCCGCACCTGATGGCCGTTGCCTACGATTCCGAATGCGGCACGGCGCACAGCATTCTCACCCGCGTGCGGGAAAGAGTGACCGGCGCGGAAATGATCGGGCTTTAAGCGTCGATTCTTTGCGCCAGCAGCCCGGCCAGCTTTTTGCCGATTTCACCAGCGCCATCGGGGATGCCGAGGTCGCGCATTTGCGTCACTGCCATGCCCGGATAGCCGCAAGGGTTGATGAGGGCGAAGGGCGCGAGATCCATGTCCACGTTGAGCGCGAGGCCGTGATAGCTGCGCCCCTGTTTGATGCGCAGGCCCAGCGCGGCGACCTTGGCGCCCCCCACATATACGCCGGGCGCACCCGGCTTGCGCTCGGCTTTCGCCCCTGACTGCGCGAGCAGGTCGATCACGGCCTGTTCCATGCGGGCGACCAGTTCCCTCACCCCGTAGCCGCGCCGCCTGAGATCCACCAGCACGTAGATCACGACCTGGCCGGGGCCGTGGTAGGTGATCTGGCCGCCGCGGTCGATGGGCACCACCGGTATATCGCTCGTTTGCAGAATATGCTCGCGCTTGCCGGCCTGGCCGAGGGTGAACACGGGCGGATGCTCCAGCACCCACAGTTCGTCCGGCGTGGCATCGTTGCGCGCCGCGGTGAATTCCTGCATGGCGCGCCAGGTCGGCTCGTATTCGACACGCCCCAGATGCCTGATGAATATCTCGCTCAAAGGACGATCTTCACGTAGGGATGGGAAGACAGGTCGCGATAAAGATTGTCCAGCTGTTCGCGCGAGGCGGCGCGCACCGTACAAGTCACGGCGAGGTAATTGCCCTTGCCGGAGGCGCGCATTTCCATGGTGGCGGCATCGAAGTCGGGGGCGTGCGCATGCACCACGGAGACCACGGCCTGCGCGAAGTCGTCGCGCGCCGCGCCCATGACCTTGATGGGAAAGTCGCAGGGGAATTCGAGCAGCGAGTCCTTTTCGTTCATTCTTAAAAAGGCAGTTTAACCACGGGGGACGCGGGGAAAACAAAGGCTTTGACGGGATTCCAGGATTCACCCGCTGGGTAACAAACCATACTCTTGCGAGCCATTGAATTCCCCCGCGATCCCCGCGTACCCCGTGGTTCAAATATGATTTCTAGATTCATCACAGCGTCGTCTTGAAACTCTGGTACAGCGCATATATGCGCCGATAGATCGGGCCGGGCTTGCCATTGCCTACCGGCGTTCCATCCAGCTCGACGATGGCCTGCACCTCGCGACTCGACGAGGTCAGCCACAGTTCGTCGGCACCGCGCACCTCGGCCTCGGCGATATCGCGCACTTCAAAGGCCATGCCGTTCGCCTGCGCCAGTTCCAGCACGAGGTCGTAGGTGACGCCGGGCAGCACGCGTTGATCCTTCACCGGCGCGAGAATCACGCCGTTCTTCACCGCAAAGATGTTCGACGCCGCGCCTTCGGAGAGCACGCCGTCGCGGAACATGACGCATTCGACACAGCCCGCATCGACGGCCTTCTGCTTGGCCAGCACGTTCGGCAGCAGGTTGAGGGTCTTGAGATCGCAGCGGCGCCAGCGAATGTCGTCCGTGGACACCGCGCAGACGCCGTGCTCGAACTGTGCGGGATCGGGGCGCGACATCGGATTGCCCATCACCAGCACGGTCGGGGCCGTGTTCGCCGGGAAGGCGTGGTCTCGCGGCGCAACCCCGCGCGTGATCTGCAGGTACAGCGACTGGTCGTCCGCCTCCAGGCCGGCCACCGATTGGGCGATCACCTCGCGCCACTGCGCATCGGTCAGAGGATTGGGAAGGCGGATGCCGTCGAGGCTGCGCTGCAGCCGGCGCAAATGCTCATCGAGCCGGAAGGGCCTGCGCTGGTAGACCGGAATCAGTTCGTACACGCCATCGCCCAGCATGAAGCCGCGGTCCAGCACGGAAACCCTGGCCTCGCCCAGCGGAAGCCATTCGCCGTTGAGATAGACCGTGCGCTGGCTCATTTCCACAAGAGACGGAGTCCGTCCCAGAACCGGCCGAACCAGCCGGCGACAGGCACGTCGTTCAGCGCCACCAGCGGGTAATCGCCGATGGTTTCACCGTCCAGCGTCAGGCGCAGCATGCCCATGGTCTGGCCCTTCTTCAGCGGCGCAACATAGGGTTGCCGGCTGATGATCTGGGCCTTGATCCGGTTCGCCGCGCCTTTTTGCGTGGTCAGCGAAAAATCCTTCAGGAAGCCGATGCCGACTTCGCGCGAACTGCCCTTGTATACCCGCATCTTGGCCACCGCCTGGCCGGCGCGATAGTAGCGCAGCGACTCGGTTTCCAGGAAGCCGTAGTTGAGCAGCTTCTGCGCATACATGCCGCGCTCGACGTCGGAGCGCGCGCCCATCACCGTGGCGATGAGGCGGCGCCTGCCGCGCTCGGCACTGGCGATGAGGCAATAGCCGGCGGCGGATGTGTGGCCGGTTTTGACGCCGTCCACCTGCGGATCCAGCCACAGCAGGCGGTTGCGGTTTTGCTGGGTCACGCCGTTGAAGCTGAATTCACGCTGCGCGTAGTAACGCTTGTATTGCGCCGGAAAGGAATACACCAGCCAGTTGGCGAGCCGCGTCATGTCGCGCGCGGTGCTGGTGTGCTCCGGCTGCGAATGGCCGGTGGCATTGCGAAACTGCGTGGAAGCCAGGCCGAGCTTTTTGGCCTGGACATTCATCATTTCGACGAAGGCCTCCTCGCTGCCGGCCACGCCCTCCGCCAGCGCCAGGGCGGCATCGTTGGCCGACTGCACGATGAGCGCCATCAGCAGGTCGTCGACCTTGATTTCCTGGCCGGCCCTGGCGAACATGCGCGCGCCTTCGGCGGCGGCGGCCGCATCCGACACCTTGAGGCTGTCGTCCGCATCCAGCTTGCCGTTCTTCATGGCGTCGAACACCACATAGGCGGTCATCAGCTTGGTCAGCGAGGCCGGCTCGAGCTTCTGGTCTTCATTGCCGCCGGCCAGCACCTGGCCGCTCGATGCATCCAGCACCATCCAGGCGCGCGCCTCGACCTTGGGCGGCGCGGGCGGCAGCCCCACTACGGCCCATGCCGGCAAAACGACAGACAAACCCAACAACAAGAACAACAGTTTTTTCATGCTCAACGTGTAACCGTAATTGCGGCAATGCCCAGTGCCGTATTGCTTTTGTCCACCCAGCCGCTCGCTTCGTTGCGGTCGGCGAACGGGCCGAGATTGACGAGGTGCAGGTTGCCGACCAGCGCAATCTGCACCAGTTCGGCCGGGATCGCCAGCGCTGCACGGGCGCGTGCCAGCAGTTTGCGGGCGTTTTCAAGATTGCCGAAGGCGCCGAGCTGCACGTAAATGCCGGCACTCGGTGCGGCCTGCTTTCGATCGTTGCCCGGCGCCGGCGCCGGAGCGAGAGGGGCCGGCACCGGAGCGAGGGGTACCGCCTCGATCGGCTCAACGGCCGCGAGCGGCCTGATGACCTCGGTTTCCGGTCCCACGCTCTCCACCGTCACCTTGCCGCTGCCTTTTTGCAAAAGCCCCAGCTTGTAGGCTGCGGTGTAGGAAAGGTCGATCACCCGGTCGCTGTGAAAGGGGCCGCGGTCGTTGACGCGAACGATCACCGACCGGCCGGTGTCGAGCGCAGTGACCTTGACGTAGCTGGGAATCGGCAGGGTGGGGTGCGCGGCGGTCATGCCGTACATGTCGTAGATCTCGCCCGAGGAGGTTTTCTTGCCGTGGAAGCGCTTGCCGTACCAGGATGCCACGCCGCTCTGCCTGAACGGCTCGCGGCTGCTCATCGGCGTATAGCTCACGCCCATGGCCTCGTAAGGCCGGTTGGCGAACTTGTGCAGCGGCTCGTCGCGCGGATCGGCGTCCGGCACCTCGTGAAGGTTCTGCGGCGGGTTGGCCTCGGGGCCGTCGTCCAGGTAGTAGCCGCCTGCCGAGCGCATTTCGGGCGGCGGCGGGAGCGACGACGGCTTGATGCGCGGGGTGGTGGAGCAGCCGGCAAGCCAGCCCGTGGCGACAAAAAGTATCAGAAGTTTTCGCATCATGATTTCAGCAGTTTCCGGTGCGTGGCCATGCTCATCAGCATGCCGAAGCCGATCATCAGCGTCACCATTGCCGTGCCGCCGTAGCTCATCAGCGGCAAGGGAACGCCGACGACGGGCAATATCCCGGAAACCATGCCCATGTTGACGAAGATATAGGTGAAAAAGTTCAGGCTGACGGCCCCCGCCATGAGGCGCGCGAACATGGACGGCGCCTGCTCGGCAATCTTGAGGCCGCGCGCGACGATGGCAAGATACAACAGCAACAACAGCAGCACGCCCAGCAATCCGAATTCTTCGCTGAAAACGGCAAAAATGAAATCGGTGGTGCGCTCCGGCACGAAATCCAGCTGGTTTTGCGTGCCCGACAGCCAGCCCTTGCCGAACGCGCCGCCCGAGCCGATGGCAATGGTGGACTGGATGATGTGGTAGCCGGCGCCGAGCGGGTCGCTCATGGGGTCGAACAGGGTCATCACGCGCTCGCGCTGGTAATCGTGCAGCAGGTTCCAGGCGACGGGCAGCAGCAGTGCGCCGCCCAGTCCCAGCCCCGCGATGATCCTCCACGACAGTCCGGCGAAGAACAGGATGTAGAAACCCGATGCGCCGATCAGCAGGGAGGTGCCGAGATCGGGCTGGCGCAGGATGAGCAGTAAGGGCACGGCGATCATCAGCGCTGCCATGCCGAAGTGCTTGAGCCTGAGCGCCGCTTCATGCCGCTGGAAATACCAGGCCAGCATCAGCGGCAGCGCGATTTTCATCAGCTCGGAGGGCTGGATGCTGGTAAAGCCGAGCGGCAGCCAGCGCCGCGAGCCGTTGCGGATTTCGCCGAACAGCGCCACGGCGACCAGCAGCACCAGGCCGAGCGCATAAAGCGGGGGGCCCAGCTTGGCGAGGATGTGCGGCGGGATGTTGGCGACCACGACCAGCACGGCCATGGCCACCGCAATGTTGGTGAGATGGCCGGCCAGGCGCGCGCCGCTCTCGCCCGAGGCGCTGAACACCACGGCCACGCTCACGGCGAGCAGGGTGATCAGCAGCGCCAGCAATATGCCGTCCAGGTGCCGCACGGCGCTGGCCATCAAGCGCTTAATCGCCGGCTGATTCATATTCCTCCATGATCGGCACGCCTTCGGGTTTCTTGCCCAGCAAATAGTAATCGAATACGGCGCGCGCCATGGGCGCCGCCGTGGATCCGCCGTGGCCGCCGTTTTCCACCATCACCGCCACCGCGATCCTGGGCGCCTCGGCCGGCGCGAAGGCCACGAACAACGCATGGTCGCGGTGGCGTTCGACCACGCGCTTCTCGTCGTATTTCGCCCCCTGCCTGATGCCGACCACCTGCGCCGTGCCGGTCTTGCCGGCAATGGCATAGGGCGCGCCCATGCCGGCGACGACGGCCGTACCGCCCGGTTTCAGCACGTCCACCATGGCTTCGCGGATCTTGGCCACATGCTCGGGGTGCAATGCGACCTTCCAGCCGACCTCGGGAGGAATGGGACGCTCATCGCGCGTCTCGCTGTGGCGTACGGCCCGGACCAGTCGCGGGCGATAGAAAGTGCCGCCATTGGCCAGCGTGGCCGTGGCCGCCGCAAGCTGCATGGGGGTGGCCAGATGATAGCCCTGGCCGATTCCCGCAATCACGGTTTCGCCCATGTACCAGGGTTGTTTGAATCGTTTCTGCTTCCACTCCTTGGATGGCAGCAGGCCGGAGGATTCATTTTGCAGATCCACGCCGCTTTTGGCGCCGAACCCGAAGCCGGCGAGGAAATCGTGCATGCGCTCGACGCCCATATCCACCGCCAGGCGGTAGTAATAGGTATCGCAGGACTGCACCACGGACTTGTGCAGGTCGACGATGCCATGGCCCCCCTTTTTCCAGTCGCGGTAGCGGTGGCCGCTGCCGGGCAGGGAATAGTAGCCTGGGTCGGCGATGGCATCGGAGGCCTTGCGCAGCCCCAGTTCGAGCGCGGCCAGGGCCATGAACGGCTTGATGGTCGAGCCCGGCGGATAAATGCCGCGCAAGGGGCGGTTGACCATGGGCGTGTCGATCGACTCGTTGAGTTCCTTCCAGGTTGCCGGGTCGATGCCGTCGACGAACAGGTTGGGGTCGAAGCCCGGCTTGCTCACCATGGCCAGCACACCGCCGTTGTTGGGGTCGATCGCCACCAGCCCGCCACGGTAGTCGCCGAACACGTATTCCGCAACCCGCTGCAGTTCAAGGTCGAGGTTCAGGATCAGGTCGTGCCCCGCCACCGGCGGGGTTTGCGACAGGATGCGCACAGCGCGCCCCGCCGAGTCGGTTTCCATCTGCTCGAAGCCGGTCCGGCCGTGCAGAATGTCTTCGTAATACTGTTCCAGCCCGACCTTGCCGATGTGGGTGCCGCCCTTGTAGTTTGGCGCTTTGCCCGATTCCCTGAGGTTGTCGAAATCGCGGTCGTTGATGCGGCCGATGTAGCCGATCACGTGCGAGAGGCCTTCGCCTGCGGGGTAGTTGCGGAACAGGCGCGCCTTCACTTCCACGCCGGGGAGGCGATAGCGGTTGGCGGCCAGGATGGCGACTTCCTCGTCGGTCAGCTTGCTTTTCAGCGGCACCGTCTCGAACTCGTGCGATTCCTCGCGCAAGCGCTTGAACTGGCGCAGGTGCTTGGGCGTGATTTCGATGAGTTCGGAGAGCTGCTTGAGCAACGCCTCGATGTCGCCGGCCTTGGCGACCGCGATTTCGAGGGTGTAGCCGGAAAAATTGTCGGCAAGTATCTTGCCGTTGCGGTCGTAGATCACGCCGCGATTGGGAACGGCCGGCACCAGGGTAATGCGGTTGCTCTCCGCAAGGTTCTGGTAATGCTCGTGCTTCACCAATTGCAGGTAGACGAGCCGCATCACCAGCATCACCGCCAGCACCAGCACGAAGCCCGCGCCGATCTTGAGCCGGACGTGATAACGGGCCAGCTCGAGTTGCAGGTTCTTGATGACCGGGGACTGCATTCCTGCCGCTTACTCCGAACGCGCCGCCGGCATTTTCCCGGCATAGGCGACCGCCCACCACAGCAGCGTTCCGGTGAACGCCGTGGCGATCACCCAGCCGCCCTGCGGCGTGCGCGTGGAAATCCAGCCCGTCACCAGCGCCACCACCTCGGTCAGCAGCAGCAGGGGGAATATCTGCATGGCCTGGTGCCGCAGGGTGAACATGGCCAGCCTGCGCTGAAAATGCTGCACCAGAAAAACGCCGACACAATAGGCGAGCGCATGCTGGCCCAGCACCACGCCGTCCTGCACGTCGGTCACCAGGCCCAGGGCGAATGCCAGTCCGAAACTGATGCCGTCCTGGCGCCGCTGTGCCCAGAACAACAGCATGATCAGGACAAAGTCCGGCCTCAGCAGCAAAGCCCAGCCCTGCCAGGGTATCTGTTTGAGCAGGAACGCCAGCAGCAGGCTCAGTCCGATCACGCGCCATTCCTGGCGCAGTTCGATTCTGGGAGGAAAGGAAGGCATGTCGAAATTCATGGCTGTTCCGGCGCCCCCTGCCGTGCAGCCGCATGCTGCGTCTTGAGCACCATCAGCACGCGGCTTTTGTCGACGCCGGCCATCGGCAGGCAGCTGACGCGGGCGTAGGGGCTGTCGGTCGGGCGCTGCACGCGCGTCACCTTGGCCACGACAAGGCCGGCCGGGTAGACGCGGTCGATGCCGGAGGTCACCAGGATGTCGCCCGGCTGGATGTCGGTATGCGTGGGCAGGTAGCGCACTTCCATGCCGGAACCGCCGCCGAAAACCAGCACGCGCTGGCCGGTGCGCTGGATCTGTACCGGCACCGCGTGGCCGCGGTCGGTGACGAGCGTGACTTCCGCGCCGAAGGCATAGGCGCGCGTGACCTGTCCGACCAGGCCCATGCCGTCGACCACCGGCTGCCCTGCCTGAATGCCGGCGTTGCCGCCCTTGTCCAGCATCACGCGCTGCGAGAAAGGATCGCGCGGCGTACTCAATATCTCGGCCGCAACGGAATCGTAGCCCGTCATCTGCCGCAGGACGACCAGACGGCGAAGCTCCTCGTTTTCGGTGCGCAGGGTATCGAGGCGCGCCAGCTGGGCGCCGGCCTGCTGGTTGCGTTCGCGCAAAGCCGCATTCTCGGTTTGCAGCGCGCGGTGGCGCACCAGGAATCCAGACACTTCGGCGGCAAAATCGAAAGGCGCGCGCACGGCAAGCTGGGCCGGATAGAAAACCGCGACCACCCCGGCACGCAGCCAGCCCAGGGCGTTGAAACGCGCATCCAGCACGATCAGTGCGATGGCCAGAATGGACCACAGGGCCAACCGCGCCGCCGGGCCCAGTGCCCGGGTGAACATGGGCTGGCCGGGTGTCGCCACTTAATGTTTCCCCTGAGTATGAATAACCAAGATCACCCTAAACGCAGCGAAGTACCGCTGCGAGCGCTTCGAGTGCAATACGCGAGAAAGCTTGTCGATGCGCGCTCAACTTATTCGTTGGTGAATACCGACACATGCTTCTCGAACTCTTCCAGCGCACGGCCGGAGCCGCGCACCACGCAGGTGAGCGGATCGTCGGCAACGATGACAGGGAGTCCGGTCTCCTCCATGAGCAGGCGGTCCAGATCACGCAGCAGCGCCCCGCCGCCGGTGAGCACCATGCCCTTTTCGGCGATGTCCGCGCCCAGTTCCGGCGGCGTCTGTTCCAGCGCGCCCTTGACCGCGGTGACAATGGCATTGAGCGGATCGGTCAGCGCTTCGAGGATCTCGTTGCTGGAGACCGTGAAGCTGCGCGGGATGCCTTCGGCCAGGCTGCGGCCCTTGACCTCCATCTCGCGCACTTCGGCGCCGGGGAAGGCCGACCCCATTTCCTTCTTGATCAGCTCGGCGGTGGCTTCGCCGATCAGCATGCCGTAGTTGCGCCGGATGTAGCTGGTGATCGCCTCGTCCATGCGGTC
>DCVO01000160.1 GCA_002327405.1 Thiobacillus sp. UBA2186
GCCTCGCCTTCGCGGTCCGGGTCGGTGGCGAGCAGGATTTCGTCGGCCTTCTTCGCCGCCTTGCAGATGGCATCGACGTGCTTCTGGTTGCGCTCGATGATCTGGTACTTCATGGCGAAGTTGTTGGCCGGGTCGACCGCGCCGGTCTTGGGCTCGAGGTCGCGCACATGGCCGTAGGAGGCGAGGATTTCGTAATCCGCGCCCAGGTATTTCTTCAGCGTCTTGGATTTCGAGGGGGACTCGACGACAACAAGCTTCATTTAATGTAGTGTGGTTTCGTTGAGCAGCAGATCTTCCAGGAAGGTGAAATGCTCGATGTGGCCGCGGCTCCATAGCACGACCAGACTCATCCAGCGCACCTCATCGGGGCCGATATCCTCGCCTGCAATATGCATCAGTCCGTTGATCACCCATTCGCGCGATTCCGCATCGAGAATCCGGGCCTCTTCCAGAAAGCGCAGGCTGGCGCGGCAGTCGTCGTCCAGCTTGTCCAGCTCTTCGCGCGCATAGTGGCGGAAATGCGCGTTTTCCATAAGGCGCGGATGGGTTTCCGAAGCGGCCATGTGGCCGAACCAGTCCAGCGCCTCCTTGACCGAGGGCGCGTCGAAGCCGGCGGCAAACAACTTTTTTTCCAGCGTGTCGCGGTCGGGAGCGAGTTCGGCCATGCGGTAGCTTTCGTACAGATAAACCAGGATTTCAAGCATTTATTCGTCAGGGGTGAGGAGTGAGGGGTGAGGCGTAAAAAGCATCGGCTTTGTGCTTTTATCCTTACGCCTCACGCCTTACGCCTCACACATTCAAACCAGTCGCTGATAACGTCCGCCCGGAAGCTGGGTCACCAAGCCTTCCAGTTCGAGCGTCAACAGCTTCGCCGAAAGCGCTTCCACCGTCAA
The DNA here is from genome assembly GCA_002327405.1 of Thiobacillus sp. UBA2186. Classification (GTDB taxonomy): domain Bacteria; phylum Pseudomonadota; class Gammaproteobacteria; order Burkholderiales; family Thiobacillaceae; genus UBA6918. Next base: position 894 of record DCVO01000160.1, read on the forward strand.
CCCGCAGCGTTCGGACAGCTGGTCAAGGCTGACTGGATCGAAGCCCAGGTGTTGTAAAAGGGGGGCAGTACCATCTGTACCCGGTCCGGCCAATGCGACGGACGGCGGCATGGCCGGCCAGGCCAGTTCCTCCGCGATGTCCTGGGCGGACTCCACCAGCTTGGCGCCCTGCTTGATCAAGGCATGGCAGCCCTTCGACAGCGGCGAATGAATGGAACCGGGTATGGCCATGACCTCGCGTCCCTGTTCCAGGGCCAGTCTGGCAGTGATGAGCGAGCCGGAGTTGAGCGCGGCTTCGACCACCAGCACGGCGTGCGACAGGCCGGAAATGATGCGGTTGCGCTTGGGAAAATGGCCGGGGGCGGAAATCGTGCCGAGCGGGAATTCCGACAGCAGCAGGCCTTTTTCGGCGATTTCATGGGCCAGCGCCCTGTTGCGTGCCGGGTAGACGCGATCCAGGCCGGTGCCGACCACGGCGATGGTGGAGCCGGCACCCTTGAGTCCGCCGCGGTGCGCGGCCGCATCGATGCCCAGCGCCAGCCCGCTGACGATGGTGATGCCCGCTTCCGACAGGATCTGCGCGAAAGCCTCGGCATTGGCTTCGCCCTGGGGCGTGGCGTTGCGGCTGCCGACGATGGCCAGGCAGTTTTGCCCCAGCATCTCGCGCCTGCCCTTGGCGTACACCAGCACGGGGGGATCGGCCATTTCGCGCAACTGGGCAGGGTAATCCTCGTCCAGCCAGGTGACGAGGTGATGGCCGGGCTCGTCCAGCCAGCTCAAGGTTTGCGCGAGAAGCCCCGGGTCCGGCCCGGCCTGCAGCGCATCGATCTGTTTTGCGCTCAAGTGCGGGGCAAGCTGGCTGCGCGAGGCGGCGAGCACCGCCTCGGGCGAGCCGAACGCCCCGAGCAGCTTGCGCTGCGCGCCATCCCCGATGCCGGAGACCAGCGTCAAACCGAGCCAGGCATCCCTGTCGTACACGGCGCTCAGGCGTCCTGGTACATGGGCTTGTTGTCGTAGAAGTTCAGCATGCCTTTTACGATGCGGTAGATGGCCCAGATGCCGGCGGCGATCCAGATCACGACGCCGATGCCGATCCAGGAGGTCAGAATGCCGATGACGCCCCACATGAGGGAAAACCAGAAGGTGCGGATCTGCCAGCGAAAATGCGTTTCCAGCCAGGTGCCGGCGACCTCGTCGCGCTTCAGGTAGTTGATGATGACGGCGATGATGGCCGTAATCCCGACAAGAATGGAAGCGATATACAGGAAATAGACGATCTGCGTGAGGTTGCGCGCTTTTTCCAGGTCTTGAGCCATGTTCTCCCCTTGGGCTTGTTATTGATCGGAAAAGAAAAACCGCCCCGGAGGGCGGCTTTCAGTGTAAGGCCATTTGGCAAATTCCTGTGCAGCCGGCGGTTACGGGTTTTTCACCGTATCCAGCAGGAACACCGGCCCGTCGGATTGCATCACCAGCGCGTAGGAAACCTTGTCGAAGACGCGATAGACCATGACCAGGCCGCTGCGCGCATCCGGCAGCTTGACCTGATTTTCGTCGTGTTCCAGGCAGCCTACGCGGGTCACGGCCTTGAGGTCGGCGGTCTGGTCGTAGGTGAGCTTGCTGTCGGCATCCTTGAGGCAGCGCACGTCGCTGTACAGCCAGGCGCCGCCACCGGGAACGCTGCCGTCGCGCGAAGCGAGCCAGGTCATTTTTTCCTGTTCTTCACGGCTGAGCCTGACGGTGCTGCCGGTATGGTAGATGGCCAGCACATGGCCGGGCGCCAGGCCTTGGTTGCTGCCGCGGTTGAGCACCACGGTCTGGTAGCGGCCGGTGTCGGAGACGCCGCCGTAGGCCGAAATTATGCGGCCGTTGACGCTCGATTCCGGTGCGCGCGGCACGTATTCGAAGGTATCGCTGTCCACCGCGGCGACCAGCTTGTCCTTGGCCAGGGCCTCCTGGGCGGTGCGCGTAATGAGGATTTTTTGCGGCGCGCCGGGCGAGACCGTCTTTGCGTCGCCGATATATTCGACTTCATAACCGAGCATTTCGCCGGTTTCCGGGTCTTTCAGTTCCTTGCCCGGGCGCAGGATGTTCCAGCGGGTGACGCCGGCCGGACCGCCGGTGGCGTAGGCGCTGTCGCCCTTGGCGAAAATCACCCGCTCGTCATTGCTGCCCAGGATGAAAGGTGCGGCATCCAGGGCGCCGGCGGAAACCACCCGCGGCTGGGACAGGAAGGCGTGAATCGCGGAAATGGGGATGGTCTGGACGGCGCCGCTCTCGATTTTTTCTTCGCGCACATTGGGCGAGAGTTTTACGGTTTCCAGGCCATGGCCTTCGCCCTTGAGCAGGCGCAGCCTGGGTTCGGCCCCGCTGCGGTCGAGCACGATGATGTCGCCAGGGTAGATCCAGTGGGGATTCTTGATGCTTTCCTTGTTGAGTTGCCAGATTTCCGGCCAGCGCCAGGGCTTGGTCAGAAATTTCCCGGAAATGTCCCACAGGGTGTCGCCCTTGACTACTACGTGCTGGTCCGGAGCGTTTTCCTGGATTTCCAGGGCTTCCGCCCACGCAGGCGCGGACAGGGCGAGGGCGGTCAGAGTCAGGGCGGACAGCAGTTTGCGCATGTTTAGACCTTGTCTAATTTTCTTGGAGAAGCTACTGTTGCGTTTACGGACAATCGTGGCAGGAATTTAGCACTTGTTCACATTTTTCCTGAAAGCCCGCGACCAGGCTCCTGCAAATACTGGTATTTATGGCCAAGCTTAACATTCTTCGCTACCCCGATTCCCGGCTGCACACGGTGGCCAAGCCGGTACGGAAGGTGGACGAACGCATCCGCAAGCTGGTCGACGACATGGCCGAGACCATGTACGCCGCGCCCGGCATCGGCCTGGCGGCGACCCAGGTCAATGTGCACGAGCGCGTGATCGTCATCGATATCAGCGAAGACCGTTCCGACCTGCGCGTGCTGATCAATCCGGAAATCATTGCCAAGTCGGGCGACATCGAGTGGGAAGAAGGCTGTTTGTCGGTACCCGGCATCTACGACAAGGTGCGCCGTGCCGAAAAAATCCGCGTGCGCGCCCACAATCGCGACGGCGAGCTTTATGAATTCGACGCCGACGGTCTGCTCGCCGTGTGCGTGCAGCATGAGATGGATCACCTCATGGGCCGCGTGTTCGTGGAATATCTCTCGCGCCTGAAGCAGGTGCGCATCAAGACCAAGCTGGTCAAGCAGGAGCGCGAGCACAAGCAGGCTCATCCCGAGCGCCAGCCGGTGCTCTGATGATGAAAATCATCTTCGCGGGCACGCCCGAGTTTGCGCGGGCCGCGCTGGCTGCCATCATCGATGCCGGCCACGAAGTGGCGCTGGTGCTGACCCAGCCGGATCGCCCCAGCGGCCGCGGCATGAAGCTCACCCCCAGCCCGGTCAGGCAGGAAGCCGAGAAACACGGCATTCCGGTGTTCCAACCGGCCAGCCTCAGGGATTCCGCCAGCCATCAGCCGATCAGGGAGGCCGGCGCCGAAGTCATGGTGGTGGCCGCCTACGGCCTCATCCTGCCGCAGGCGGTGCTGGACATCCCGGCGCGCGGCTGCCTCAACATCCACGCTTCGCTCTTGCCGCGCTGGCGCGGCGCCGCCCCCATCCAGCGCGCCATCGAGGCGGGCGACAGCGAGACCGGCATCTGCATCATGCAGATGGAAGCCGGGCTCGACACCGGCCCGGTGCTGCTGGAAAAGCGCCTGCCCATCCTGGAAACCGACACCGGCGCGAGCCTGCACGACAAGCTCGCCGAACTCGGGGCTGCGGCCATCGTCGAGGCGCTGGCGCGGCTGGATGAGCTCAAGCCGGTTGCGCAGCCGCGGCAAGGCGTCACTTACGCCAACAAGCTTTCCAAGGAAGAGGCGCGCCTGGACTGGTCGCTGCCGGCGGCCACGCTGGCTCGCAGGATACGCGCCTTCAATCCGGTGCCGGGGGCCTGGACCCTGCTCGATGGCGAGGCCTTGAAGATCTGGCAGGCGGAAGCCGCGCCCGGCAAGGGCCGCTCGGGCGAGGTGCTGCAGGCGGCTGACGGAGAGTTGATCGTTGCCTGCGGCGAAGGCGCACTGCGCCTCGTCGAACTGCAAAAGGCCGGTGCCAGGCGCATGGACGCGGCCGCATTCCTGGCGGGGACGAGGATCGCGCCGGGAACCCGGCTAAGCGATTGAATTTTTTGCCCGAAGCCGCATCTATAGTGCTGATTTGAAGCTGTTTTAAGGAACCTCCAAGGATATGTTCAACTGGATCAAGACCTCCATTCTCATGGCCGGCATCGTCGCCCTGTTCGGCGCGGCGGGCATGGCGCTGGGCGGCGCCCAGGGCATGCTGATCGCGTTGCTGATCGGCGCCGGCATGAACGTGTTCGCCTACTGGAACTCGGACAAGATGGTGCTGCGCATGTACCACGCGCAGGAAGTGGACGCGCAAAGCGGCGGCAGATATTACGCCATCGTGCGCGAGCTGGCCGCCAACGCCAGCCTGCCCATGCCGCGCGTCTACATCATCAACCAGGCCCAGCCCAACGCCTTCGCCACCGGCCGCAATCCCGAGCATGCCGCGGTGGCCGCGACCAGCGGCATCATGCAGCTCTTGTCCGAGCGCGAACTGCGCGGGGTGATGGCGCATGAACTCGCGCACATCAAGAACCGCGATATCCTGATTTCCACCATGAGCGCGACCGTGGCGGGCGCCATTTCCATGCTGGCCAACTTCGCCATGTTCTTCGGCGGCCGCGGCGAGGACCGCCCGCATCCGTTTGTCGCCCTGGCGGTGATGATCATCGCGCCGATCGCCGCCATGCTGATCCAGATGGCGATTTCCAGGAGCCGCGAATTCGGCGCCGACGCCGGCGGCGCGGAAATTTCCCGCGACCCCGAGGCGCTGGCCTCGGCCCTGAAGAAGATCGAGGCCTACGCCAGGGGCCTGCCCATGCCGACGGCGGATGCGCATCCGGAAACCGCGCAGATGATGATAATCAACCCGCTGTCGGGCAACGGCATCAAGAGCCTGTTTTCCACCCACCCCTCGACCGACGAGCGGGTGGCGAAGCTGATGGCGATCGCGCGTGGCGCATAAGCCTCAGGGCAGTTCTTCCAATACATCGGCGGCCACGGCCGCCGATGTGCTTTCCAAAGTTCTGCAAGGCCGCACCCTGACCCAGGCGCTGGAAACGGTTTCGCTGAATCCCTCCAGGCGAGGTGCGGTGCGTGACATGGCCTATGGCGCGCTGCGCTACAAGGGCACGCTGGAAGCGGTGCTGTCGCGGTTGCTGAAAAAACCGCTGGACGACATCTATACCCATGCCTTGTTGCTGGCGGCGCTGTACCAGCTGGCCTATACGCAGGAAGCGCCGTATGCGGTGGTCGACAATGCGGTGAAAGCCGCGCCGCGCCACTTGAAGGGGCTGGTCAATGCGGTGCTGCGCAATTTCTCGCGGCAGCGCGAGGACTTGCTGGATGCGGCGCAGCAGACCCCGGCCGGCCGCTTCAATTTCCCTGACTGGTGGGTGGAAAAACTCCAGCAGGCCTATCCGCGGCAATACGAGTCCATCCTGTCCGCAAGCCAGTTGCACCCGCCCATGACGCTACGGGTCAACCGCCGCAAAACCGGCATCGAGGCATACCGGGCGGAATTGCGGGCTGGCGACCAGGCTTGCCGGCAGACCGGAGAGACCGCGCTGACCCTGGATAAGCCGGTCGCGGTGGACAAGCTGCCGGGTTTCGCAGAAGGCCGCGTATCCGTGCAGGATGCCGGCGCGCAATGGGCGGCGCGCCTGCTCGATGTCCAGGATGGCATGCGCGTGCTGGATGCCTGCGCCGCGCCGGGGGGCAAGACCGGCCATATCCTGGAACTGGCCGATGCTGCCGTGCTGGCGCTGGATGCCGATGGCGGGCGCCTTGCCCGCGTGCAGCAAAATCTCGACCGGCTGGGGTTGGCGGCGGAACTGCGCGTGGGCGATGCCGGGCAGCCGCAGGCCTGGTGGAACGGGCGCCCGTTCGATCGCATCCTGGCCGACGTGCCCTGCTCCGCTTCCGGCGTGGTGCGGCGCAATCCCGACATCAAGTGGTTGCGGCGTCCGCAGGACATCGCCAAATTCGCGGCACAGCAGGCAGCCATACTCGACGCGCTCTGGCAGACGCTCGCCCCCGGTGGTAAATTGCTCTATGCGACCTGCTCCGTTTTCCCCGAGGAAAATGCGCAACAGATAAAGGGTTTCATGGTGCGCCATGCCGATGCGACATTGCTGGCGCTGCCGCAGGAACTGGGCGACGGCCAACTTTTGCCAGATGACGACCACGACGGTTTTTACTATGCCCTTCTCCAGCGCGCCAGCCAGGCGCCAGAATAGCTTTTCTGCGGGCCGCTGTTTCCTGTTCCTGCTTTGTCTGGTGTTCGCTGCAGTCCCGGTGCGGGCGGCAAATCCCGACGAAGCAGTCACGGTGCTCTACGCAACGCTCAAGCCGGTGGGGGACGACTGGGTGCTTAATGCGGCAGTGAATGTGCAGCTTAACCGGACCCAGGAAGAAGGCCTGAAAAAGGGCATTCCGCTGAATTTCGTGACCGAAGCCAAACTTCAGCGTATGCGTACGTGGTGGTTCAATGAGGACATTGCCGTCGCCAGCCGTATCGGCCGCCTGAATTACAGCCCCCTCACCCGGCGCTATCAACTCGAAACCGCTGATGGCTTCAAGGCCTATGACACCCTGTCAGAAGCGCTGGCCGAACTGGGGCGCATCGAAAACTGGGCGATCGCTTCCAGCAAAGCCATCAAGGGGGGCAACGCCTATCTGGCCGCGCTGCGCATGCGGCTGGATGTGGGGCAGCTATCCAAGCCGCTGCAGATCAACGCGCTGGCCTCGGGCAAATGGGAAGTGGAAAGCGACTGGTACGAGTGGGAAGTCACGCCTTGATGCGCTATCTCCTGGTCGCTGCCGCCCTGCTTGGTGCGGCGGTGCTGGCCTTGCTGTTCCCCGCGAGCGGCGACACTCCCTTGCTGTCGGAAAGCTTTCCCGTGCTGCTGATTGTCGGCGCTGTCATTGCGGCAGCACTGCTGGTGCTGGTGGGGTGGCAACTCTGGCAATTGCGCCGGCGCATCCGCGCGGGGGTGTTCGGCAGCAAGCTGACTTTCCGGCTGATGCTTTGGTTCGGGCTGGTGGCGCTGCTGCCGGCGACCGTGGTGTTCGGCGCCTCGGTATTCTTTCTCAACCGCAGCATCGAAACCTGGTTCGATGTGCGGGTCGACACCGCGCTCGGTTCCGGCGTCAATCTGGGCCAGGCGGCGCTGGACGACCTGTTGATCGACCTCACCAAAAAAACCGAGCGCATGGCGCTGGCCTTGTCCGATGCCGGGCCGGGATCGGTCATCACCATGTTGTCCGCCTTGCGCGAACAGGCCGCGGTGAACGAGGCGACGCTGTTCGACGACAAGGGCGGCGTGATCGTGACTGCGGCAGGCGAGCGGGCCGGGCTGCTGCCGGAGATTCCGGAGCGCGCCATCCTTTGGCAGGTGCTGCAGGAAAAGGCCTACAGCCGGGTCGACGACCTGCCCGAAAAAGGCCTGGTCATGCGCGTGCTGGTGCCGGTCTACAGCACCTCGTTCGCAGGCGAGACGCGCGTTCTGCAGGTGCTGCATGCGGTGCCGCCCAGCCTGGCGAGGGACGCGGAGGCGGTGCAAAGCGCCTATCGCGATTATCAGGAAATCGCCGTCTCGCGCCTGGGGCTGAAACGCATGTACGGCATGGCGCTCACGCTGACCCTGCTGCTGGCCCTGCTGCTGACGATTGCGCTCGCCTATCTGCTGTCGGACAGGATGGGCGCGCCCTTGCGCACCCTGGCGCGCGGCACGCGCGCGGTGGCCAAGGGCGACTTCTCGCAAATGCAGGCGGTGCGAAGCCGCGACGAGCTGGGCGCGCTGATCCAGTCCTTCAACAACATGACCCGGCAGCTGTCCGAGGCCCGCGGCGAGGCCGAGCGCAACCAGCTGCAGACCGAGCAGGCCAAGGCCTATCTGGAAAGCGTGCTGGCCAATCTTTCCTCCGGCGTGGTCGCGCTGGACCACAAGCTGCGCGTGCGCGCCATCAACGATGCCGCCGTGCGCATCCTGGAAGCCGGCGCCGAGGATCTGACGGGCAAGCCTTTGGTCGAATGGGGCGAGGCGGGCGGGCCGTTGCGCAAATTCGGCGAAGAAACGGCCGAGCGCTTCATCGCCGCCGAAGGCGAGGACTGGAACGCGCAGCTGGAATTCCCCCGCCCCGGCTACATGCAGATGCTGCTTGTGCGCGGCAGCAAGCTGCCGGCCGAAGTGCAGCGCGGCTACACCCTGGTGTTCGACGACGTGACCAAGCTCATTCGCGCCGAGCGCGATGCCGCCTGGGGCGAAGTGGCGCGGCGCCTGGCGCACGAAATCAAGAACCCGCTCACCCCCATNNCCATCCAGCTTTCCGCCGAGCGCCTGTCGCTGCGCCTGAAGGACAGGCTGGCGGGCAACGACGCCGAAATGCTGGCGCGCGCGACCGGCACCATCATCAACCAGGTGGGCGCCATGAAGGGCATGGTGGACGCCTTTGCNNCCAGCTATGCGCGCATGCCCAGCGCCCAGATCGCGGCGCTGGATTTGAACGCCCTGGTGCGCGAAGTACTGACGCTTTATGACGGCAGCAACGTCCTGCCGGAACTGGCGGCCGATTTGCCTCTGGTGGCGGGGGACTCCACACTCATGCGCCAAGTGATACNNATAATCTGTTGCAAAATGCGCAGGATGCATTGGCCGGCAAGCCGGAAGGACGCGTCGGCATCCGCACCGAGGCAGGCGGAGATAGCGTAAGGCTGGTTGTCACGGATAATGGTCCGGGTTTTCCCGACCACATGATGGTCAGGATGTTCGAGCCTTATGCCACGACGAAACCGAAAGGCACTGGACTGGGTTTGCCTATAGTGAAAA
>DCVO01000161.1:0-10100 GCA_002327405.1 Thiobacillus sp. UBA2186
CGACATCTTCGTCACCGCCACCGGCAACTTCCATGTCATCAACCATGAGCACATGGCGAAGATGAAGGACCAGGCCATCGTCTGCAACATCGGCCATTTCGACAACGAGATCGATGTCGCCTCGCTGGAAAAATACCAGTGGGAAGAGATCAAGCCGCAGGTCGATCATGTCATCTTCCCGGATGGAAAACGCATCATCCTGCTCGCCAAGGGCCGCCTGGTGAATCTGGGCTGCGCCACCGGCCATCCCAGCTACGTGATGAGCTCGTCCTTCGCCAACCAGACGCTGGCGCAGATCGAGCTGTATGCGAATCACCACAATTACCCGGTCGGTGTGTACACCTTGCCCAAGCATCTGGACGAGCACGTGGCGCGGCTGCAGTTGAAGAAGCTCAATGCGCAGTTGACCGAACTGACCGACCAGCAGGCCGCCTACATCGGCGTGCCCAAGGAAGGCCCGTACAAGTCGGATCACTACCGTTATTGATTTTGCCCGGGCATGCCGGGGGGAGCGCACCATGCGTTTGCTGCTGCTGTGGATACTGAATGCCGTCGCCCTCTTGCTGGTGACTTATCTGCTGCCTTCCATCCAGGTGGCGGGCTTCGGGTGGGCGCTGCTTGCGGCGCTGGTGCTGGGCTTCATCAACACCCTGGTGAGGCCTGTGCTGGCGCTGCTCACCCTGCCTATCACACTGCTGACGCTGGGGATTTTCTACCTGGTGCTGAACGGCCTGCTGTTCTGGCTCGCCAGCGCCTTGCTGCCGGGCTTCCAGGTGCAGGGGTTCTTCTCTGCGCTGATCGGCGCGCTTCTCTATGGCGCCATCGCCTGGGCACTGTCTGCGCTCATCCCGGACAAAAGAGACTGATACATGAGTACGCGTTCTTTCAGCATCGAATTCTTTCCGCCCAAGACGCCGGAAGGCATGGACAAGCTGCGTGCCGCGCGCGCGCAGTTGGCGGAAGCGATGCGGCCGGAATTTTTTTCCGTGACCTTCGGCGCCGGCGGCTCCACGCGCGAGCGCACGCTCGAGACCGTGCTGGAAATCCAGCGGGAAGGGCATGAGGTCGCGCCGCACCTGTCCTGCATCGGTTCCACGCGCGCGGAAATCCGCGCCATTCTCGATACCTACAGGCAGCACGGCATCCGCCGCATCGTGGCATTGCGCGGCGACCTGCCCTCGGGCATGGCCGAGCCGGGCGAACTGCGCTACGCCAGCGAACTGGTGGAATTCATCCGCAGGGAAACCGGCGACACTTTCCATCTGGAGGTTGCGGCCTATCCGGAAATCCATCCGCAGGCGAAAAGCGCGCGGGACGACCTGAAACATTTCGCGCACAAGGTCAAGGCAGGGGCCGACTCGGCGATCACCCAGTATTTCTTCAATGCCGACGCCTATTTCCGCTTCGTCGACGAGGCGCGCGCGCTGGGGGTGGAGGTGCCCATCTATCCCGGCATCATGCCCATCGGCAATTTCTCGCAACTGGCGCGTTTCTCGGATGCCTGCGGCGCGGACATCCCACGCTGGATCCGCAAGCGCATGGAAGGCTACGGCGACGACAGCGCATCCGTCCGCGCTTTCGGCCTCGATATGGTGACGGTCATGTGCGAGCGCCTGCTCGCCGGCGGCGCGCCGGGCCTGCACTTTTATACGCTCAACCAGGCCGGGCTGACGCTGGAAATCTGGAGGCGCTTGCAGTCAGGGATTAGGGATTAGGGATTAGGGATTAGGGATTAGGGATTAGGGTTGGTGCGGCCGAAGGCCGCGCCTGATGATTAAAGCGCAAAGCACATCCCCTAATCCCTAGTTCCTAATCCCTAGTCCCTGCCTAGCACGCTGCGCACGGCTTTCAGGCAGAAGTCGACGTTTTCCTGCCTGGCAGAATGGCCCATGAGACCGATGCGCCAGACTTTCCCGGCGAGCGCGCCGAGGCCGGCGCCGATTTCCAGGTTGAACTCGGCGAGCAGCTTCGCGCGGCCGGCGGCGTCGTCCACCCCCTCGGGTATCCATACCGAATTGAGCTGCGGCAGGCGTGCGCTTTCTTCCACGACGAATTCAAGCCCCATGGCAACCAGGCCGTCGCGCAGCTTTTCGTACATGGCGCGGTGGCGTGCCCAGGCGTTTTCCAGGCCTTCCTCGGACAGGATCACCAGCGCTTCGTGCAGGCCGTACAGCGGATTGATCGGCGCGGTGTGATGGTAGGTGCGGCGGCCTTCGGCCTGCCAGTAGCCCAGCACCAGGCTGAGATCCAGGAACCAGCTTTGCACCGGGGTCTTGCGCGCCTTGACCTTGGCGATGGCGCGCTCGGAGAAGGTGACGGGTGAAAGTCCCGGGGTGCAGGACAGGCATTTCTGGCTGCCGGAATAGGCGGCGTCGACGCCCCACTCGTCGATCAGCACCGGCGTGCCGCCGAGCGAGGTCACGCAGTCCATGATGGTGACGGCGCCATGGCGGTGTGCCAGCGCGGACAATGAGGCGGCGTCGCTCAGCGCGCCGGTCGAGGTCTCGGCGTGCACGAAGGCCAGCACTTTCACATCGGCATGGTCGCGGAAGGCCTGCTCGACCTCGGCTACCGTGACCGGCTTGCCCCACTCGTCATCGATGACGACGGGGATGCCGCCGCAGCGCTTGACGTTTTCCAGCATGCGTCCGCCGAACACGCCGTTCACGCATACGATGACCTTGTCGCCCGGTTCCACCATGTTGACGAAGCACATCTCCATGCCGGCCGAGCCGGGCGCGGACACCGGGAAGGTGAGCGGATTCTCGGTCTGGTAGGCATAGCGCAAGAGCACCTTGATCTCTTCCATCATTTCCTGGAAGGCGGGATCGAGATGGCCGATGGTCGGGCGCGCCATGGCGTCGAGGATGCGCTGCGGCACGTCGGAAGGGCCGGGGCCCATGAGGGTGCGCTGGGGTGGGATGAAAGCCTGGATGCCGGGATTCGAAACGAGCATGATGTTCGGATAGCCAAAATGGAAAACCCGAGCATTTTACTCAGGTTCGGTTTCCGGGTCGATCAGGGAGCCGGCGGCGTGCCCATCAGCGGCTTCATCGCAGTGAGGAGGCTGGCGAACAATTTCGGATGCAATTTCTCCTGCTCTGCCAGCATCTGCTTCATGGCGAAGCGCTGAGTGGGTACCGCGAAGCAGGCCGGGCAGTTCTCGCTGATTACCGGCAGCCCGACCTTCTGGGCGAAGTCGCGGGTCTGGCGCTCGCGCGCATAAACGAAGGGGCGGATCACGCGCAGGTCGCCGGCGTCGATGCGGTAATGCGCCTGCATGGTCCTGAGCTTGCCGCCGAAGAACATGGACATCATCAGCGTCTCGGCGAAGTCGTCAAGGTGCTGGGCCAGCGCCAGCACATTACAGTTCTGCTCGCGCGCAATGCGGTAGAGGATGCCGCGGCGCATTCTCGAGCAATAGGCGCAGAAGGAATCCGAGTCCTTGGTCAGGGTTTTCTGCGCCTCGCCGACGATGTCCTGGCGGTCGTAAAAATACGGCACGCCGAGCGAGGCCAGGTAGGCCTTGAGCGGGCTGGGATCGTACTCGGGGGAGCAGGGGTCGACGGTAGCGGCGGCCAGCTCGAATTTGACCGGGGCCTTTTTCTGCAAGTGCAGGAGCACATGCAGCAGCGACAGCGAATCCTTGCCGCCGGAGAGGCCGAGCAGCACGCGGTCGCCGTTGCGGATCATGCCGAAATCGCCGATGGCACGGCCGGCGGAGGAAACCAGGGATCGTGATGGCTGGACCGGCTCAAGCATGCGAGGAGGAGAATTGCATGCGGTAGAGCTGGGCATAGCGGCCGTCCAGGGCAAGCAAGTCATCATGTTTGCCTATTTCCACGATGCATCCGTGTTCCATGACCACGATGCGGTCGGCCTTGACGATGGTCGACAGCCGGTGCGCGATGACGATGGTGGTGCGGCCCTGCATGAGGTTTTCCAGGGCGGCCTGCACGTGCCGCTCGGATTCGGTGTCGAGCGCCGAAGTGGCCTCGTCGAGGATCAGGATGGGTGCGTCCTTCAGGATGGCGCGCGCGATGGCGAGACGCTGGCGCTGGCCGCCGGACAGCTTGACGCCGTTTTCGCCGATCAGGCTGTCGAGCCCCTCGGGCAGGCGCTGGATGAACTCCCAGGCGTGGGCGGCCTCCGCCGCCTTGCGGATCTCCTCGTCGCTGGCGCCGCGCTTGGCGCCATAGGCGATGTTGTTGCGCAAGGTGTCGTTGAACAGCACGATTTCCTGCGACACGCTGGCGATGTTGGCGCGCAGGCTGGCAAGGGTGTAGTCCTCGACGGGCACGCCATCGAACAGCAAGCGTCCCGCGCTGGGTGCGTAGAAACGGGGCAGCAGGCTGACCATGCTGGTTTTGCCTGCGCCCGATCCGCCTACCAGGGCCAGGGTTTCGCCTGGTTGGATGTGGAGATCGATGTCTGCAAGCGCAGGCTGCGGCTTGCCGGGATAGGCAAGGCTGACATGCTCGAAGCGAATGTCGCCGGAGAGTTTCCCGGCGGTGCGCGTGCCGTGGTCGGCCTCGGGGATCTCGTCGAGCACTTCGAACACCACTTCGGCGGCGGCCAGCCCGCGCTGCAGGACATCGTTCAGGGTGGTCAGGCGCTTGAGGGGGGAAAACAGCAGCATCATGGCGATGAAGAAGGACACGAAGCCGCCCACCGTAGTCTGATCGCTGATAGCCTGGTGCATGGCGACGTAGAAAATGATGGCCAGCGGCACCGCGGCAAGAATTTCGACCACGGGCGTGTTCGCGCCCAGCGCGATCACGCGCTTCATTTCCAGCTTGCGTGCCATGTTGGCGCGGCCATGGAAACGCTCGATTTCATAGGGCTGAGCGTCGAAAATCCGCACCAGCCGGTGCGCTGACAGGGATTCGCTGAGCGCCTCGGTGAGCAGGCTGACGTTGATCTGTGCGGCACGCGAGAGATCGCGCAGGCGTTTGCCGACCTTGCGCACGACAAAGATGATCGGCGGAAACGCGATGAAAATGATGAGCGTAAGCTGCCAGTTGGTCCATAACAGATAGCCCATCAGGGCAATGATCGTGAGCGTGTCCTTGGTCAGTGCCGTCAGGCCCGTGGTGGTGGCGCGCATGACCTGTCCGACGTTGAAGGCCACATGTGCCGTGAGCTGGCTGGAACTGACGTTGTCGAAATAAGTCACTGGCAAACTCAGCAGCTTCTTGTGCATGGCTTCGCGCAAATCCTGAACCAGCCTGGTGTCTATCCAGGCGATGGCATAACTGGAAGCGAAACCGGCCAGCCCCCGCAACAGCAGAATGCCGATGATGCCCAATGGCACCCAGACCAGCCAAGCCTGATTCTTGGCTACAAAGCCTTCGTCCAGCATCTGCTTGAACAAGGCCGGCAGGACAGGCTCGAGCGCGGCGGTGATGGCGTTGGCCACGACAGCGGCCAGCAGCACTTTCCAGTGGGGACGGGCATACTTGAGCAGCCGCAGATAGAGCGCCTTGCTGCTCATGGTGCCTTTGCGCTTGAGGGTGCGCGCCGCGAAGCGAAGTTGCCGTTTGGACATCAGAGCAGAATCAGCGTGGCCAGGCCAAGAAAGATGAAGAAGCCCATGCTGTCGGTGGTGGCGGTAAGCAGCACGGAGGAGCCGAGGGCCGGATCGCGGTTCATGCGTTCCATGAGCAGGGGGATGAAGATGCCGGCCAGCGCGGCGAGCAGCAGGTTGAGCAGCATGGCGAGCGCCATCACCCCGCCCAGGGCCGCGTTATCGTAAAGCAGCCAGGCGAAGGCGCCGACCGCCATCCCCCAGACCACGCCGTTGAGCATTGCGACGCCGAGTTCCTTGAGCAACAGCCTGCGGGTGTTGGCGGGATTGATCTGGCCGAGCGCCAGGCCGCGGATGATGAGTGCCGTGGTCTGGTTGCCGGAGTTGCCGCCGATGCCGGCGATGATGGGCATGAGCGCGGCAAGCGCGGCGAGCTTTTCGATGCTGCCTTCGAACACGCCGATCACGCGCGATGCGATGAAGGCGGTGACGAGGTTGATGGCGAGCCAGGCCCAGCGATTGCGCGCTGCGCGCCATACCGTGGAGAACAGGTCTTCCTCTTCCCTCAGGCCGGCCATCGACAGCATGTCGGCCTCCGAGGATTCGCGGATGTAGTCCAGCACCGCATCCACGGTGAGGCGGCCGATCAGGCGTTTTTGCTGATCCACCACAGGCGCCATCACCAGGTCGTAGCGTTCGAATGCCTGCGCGGCTTCGTGTGCGTCGTCGTCCGGGTGGAAACTGACGAAATCCTCGATCATGACTGCCGCGACTGTAGCGTCCGGTTCGGTCGTCAGCAGCCGCTTCAAGGGCAACACGCCGATGAGATGGTCGTCGCGCTCGACCACAAACAGCTTGTCGAGCTGGTCGGGCAGTTCGCCCAGCCGGCGCAGGTAGCGCAGCGCCACTTCCAGGGTGACGTCGGCGCGGATGGTGACCATTTCGTAGTCCATCAGTGCGCCGACGGCGTCCTCGGGGAAGGACAGCGCGGATTGCAGGCGCGCGCGTTTCCGCGCATCGAGCGAGGTCAGCAGTTCCTGGATGACGTCCCGCGGCAGGTCGGGCGCGAGATCGGCGATCTCGTCGGTGTCGAGGGTTTCCGCCGCCGCCAGCAGTTCGGCATTGTCCATGCTGGCGATGAGCGACTCGCGCACCGAATCGGACACTTCCACCAGAATTTCGCCGTCGCGCTCGGCCTTGACCAGGTCCCACACCGTCAGGCGCTGGTCCAGCGGCAGCGCCTCGAGGATGTGGGCGACGTCGGCCGGGTGCAGCTCGTCCAGCTTTTTCTGCAGTTCGGCGAGGTTCTGCTTGTGCACCAGCGACTCGACCAGGTCCTGGCGCGGCCCGCCCTGGCGATGGACAAGATTCTCCACCAGCTTCTGCTTGGCGAGCAGGGCCTGCACCTGGTGGAGATGCTCTTCCAGGCTTTCGTGCTGGAGGGTGTCGTATTCTTCGGTCATGGCGCGCGGCAAAAATTTGCGCCATTTTAACGCGGGCATACGCCCAGGCCAGGATTATTTCGGTACTTGCACCTGATGCATCCGCTTCGAAATCGCATTCACGCGGCGGGCGAATTTGGCCGAGGCGCGGTTGTTCTCATACCAGCGCGGGTTGGGCACCATGGCTGCGAGTGCGGCGGCTTGTCCGCGCGTGAGCCCGGCTGCAGGCTTTTTGAAATAGCGGCGCGAGGCTGCTTCGGCGCCGTAAATGCCGTTGCCCCATTCGATGATGTTCAGGTACACCTCCAGAATGCGTCGCTTGCTCCAGGTGGTTTCGATCATGAGGGTGATGATCGCTTCCTGGCCCTTGCGCACGAAACTGCGGTCGGATGAGAGGAACAGGTTTTTCGCCAGCTGCTGGCTGATGGTGGAGCCGCCCGCGACCAGGCGGCCCTTTTTCAGGTTCTTTTCCACCGCCTTCTGGATGCCCTCGATGTCGAAGCCTTCGTGGTCGAGGAATCTGGCGTCCTCCGCCGCGATGATGGCGCGCTTGAGGTGAATGGAAATTTTTTCGTAGGGCACCCATTGGTGGCGCAATTCGGCTTGCGGCGTTTTTTCATGCAGGCGCGCGAGACCGGCCTGCATGAATGCGCTGGAAGTCGGGTTGTGGTCGATCCACCACAATACATGGGCGAACACCCACACCTGCCAGGCCATGAACAGACCAAGCAGGATGAGCGCGGCACGCCACAATCCTCCCCAGATGGCTTTCATGCGGAAGTTCTGAGTTTCTGGATGACGGGCTCCGTGTCGGGGCGAACGCCGCGCCACAGGTAGAAGCTTTCCGCCGCCTGCTCGACCAGCATGCCGAGCCCGTCGGCGACAGTCCCGGCACCGTGCTGTCGGGCCCAGGCCATGAAGGGGGTTTCGGTGCCGTACATCATGTCGTAGGCCAGCGCGCCCGGGTTGAATAGCTGATCCGGCAAGGGCGGCAGTTCGCCTTTCAGGCTGGCGGCGGTGGCATTGATGACGATGTCGAAGCTTTGCTCCATCAGCGCCTCGTAGGGAGCAGGCACGAGTTTGTTGTCGAAAAGTTCGGCAAGCTGCTGTGCTTTTTCGACTGTGCGGTTGGCCAGAACCAGGATGGCAGGATATTCCGCCAATACAGGGGCGATCGCTCCGCGTGCCGCACCGCCTGCGCCCATCAGGAGGATGCGTTTGTTTTTCAGCGACCGTTTCAGGTTGATGGTCAGGTCCCGCACCAGGCCGGCGCCGTCGGTGTTGTCGCCGAGAATCTCGCCGTTTTCGAATTTCAGCGTGTTGACCGCACCGGCTGCCTCGGCCCGTGCCGTCCTGGTGCGGGCATAGCGGAAGGCTTCTTCCTTGAAAGGGACGGTGACATTCAAGCCTTTGCCGCCTGTTTGGCGAAAGGCTTCGATGGTTTCGACGAACCCGTCCAGCGGCGCCAGCAGGCGCTCGTAGCTTATGTCCTGACCGGTCTGGCTCGCGAATTCGGCGTGGATCTGCGGGGATTTGGAGTGGGCGACGGGGTTGCCCACCACGGCGTATTTGTCGGTCATGGCGCGCTCGGGTGAATGCGCGGCATTTTACCTGAGAGAAGCGGCCTTATTTTTGTATCCAGGGCAGACCGCGTGCCTTCCAGCCGTTGATCTCGCCGCGGTGCCTCGTGGCGGAGTTGATGTCGCCCTCGAATCCTTCCTGCACGTTGTAACTGTCGCGATAACCCGCCAGCGTGGCGGCTTCGGCGGCGAGGTGCGAGCGATGGCCGTTGCGGCTGATGAACAGCGTCAGGGTCTCGGTATCTACGGACTGCCTCAGTTGGTTGGGGAAATGCGGGTTGGTTTGCCAGTTGGGGTAGCTCATCCACTCGACGTGCACTGCGCCGGGGATTGTGCCGGCCAACTCCAGTTCGGCGCGAGAGCGCACGTCGACGAGACGCGAGCCGGGCGCCAGGTTCAGTACCTCGGCTGCCTCATCCGGGGCCAGCATCCCTTCGTAGGGCAAGCCTGCCGATTCTGCACGCTGTTGCGCTGCGGCGAGAATGTCTGTGAGTCGTCCCATGTCTAAACACTATTCGGTTACAGTATGATTATATGCGCGCCTGCGTCCAAGGCAAGCACCATTACGGTGCATATTGACAATGAAGTGCACAAATACAGTGCATTTGATCCGCTTGCTTTTGGACGAACACCTTGTGGCACAATACTTGAATTGTATTTTTAGGGTGGCACAGTTCCTGCAAGGGAGACTGCCGTCGTTTTGTTTTCAAATTCTGTTGATTCTTAGGAGAGCACTACCATGGCGGTCGCCAATGTACTGAAAATGATCAAGGACAACGAAGCCAAATTCGTTGACCTGCGCTTTACCGACACCAAGGGCAAGGAGCAGCACGTTTCCATCCCCTCGCGCATTGTGACCGAAGAGTGGTTCGAAGACGGCCACCCCTTCGATGGTTCTTCCATTGCCGGCTGGAAAGGCATCCAGGCTTCCGACATGCTGCTGAAAGCCGATCCGGACACCGCCTTCATGGACCCGTTCTTCGACGAGTCCACCCTGGTGCTGACCTGCGACGTCATCGAGCCGTCCGACGGCAAAGGCTATGACCGCGACCCGCGTTCCGTTGCGCGCCGCGCAGAAGCCTATCTCAAGTCCACCGGCATCGGCGACACCGCCTACTTCGGTCCCGAGCCCGAATTCTTCATTTTCGATTCCGTGACCTGGCATGCCGACATGTCCGGTTGCCACGTGACCCTGCGTTCCGAAGAAGCCTCCTGGTCCTCCAAGGAGCAGACCGAAGCCGGCAACACCGGCCACCGTCCCGGCGTCAAGGGCGGCTACTTCCCGGTTCCGCCTGTCGATTCCCTGCAGGACATCCGTGCCGCCATGGTGCTGGCCCTCGAAGAGATCGGCATCCCGGTCGAAGTGTTCCACCACGAAGTGGCGACCGCCGGCCAGTGCGAAATCGGCACCGTGTTCAACACCCTGACCCGCCGCGCCGACTGGACCCAGACCCTGAAGTACGTGGTGCAGAACGTGGCCCATGCCTACGGCAAGACCGCCACCTTCATGCCCAAGCCCATCGTCGGCGACAACGGTTCCGGCATGCACGT